>NZ_JBFTQG010000002.1:0-443070 GCF_056398885.1 Cupriavidus sp. 01T418 | reverse complement strand
TCCACGTGTACACCGTCTGCCGTGCCACGCCCACCGCAGCCGCAACCTCCGCGACCGGCTTGTTTGCTAACAGCATCCGTCCAGCGCGAACCCGATTCCTGGTCGCTTCGTCCATCTTCCCAGCCATGCAATCGACTCCCGATCAACGCCTTGAGTAGATAACGCGTCAGACTCGAATCGGTTGTCATGATTTATACAAGTCTCAATAGTGGAATTCCGACACGCTGGCTACGGCAGCTTCGTGGGTTCGAACTTGTGGAACCGTTGATCTTCCGATTCGAGGCCACAGTGGCAAAGACCGGCTAATCAGAGACGCTACAGTGCAAGTCCGCAAGTCCGTAAGTCCGTAAGTCAGCGAAAGTCAGGCGGTGAATTTTCTGAAGGTGTGCGCGCACGACCGGCACGAAATATCAAGCAACTTCCCTGCCGGAACCCGAAGCTGTTGGCTGCACCGAGGACATCGAACTACTATGGTCATTTTTAGATTGGCATACTTCGGACGGGGACGATCATGTTTAGCTTCCCAAGCCTCTTGTGCTGCATCAGCTTGCAATTGAGCAATGCTTGCGTTAGCTCGCGCCGTTTCAGAGTGGGTGGTCTTGGGTTTAGGCGGTTCGTCCTTCATTATTGACCGCAAGTGGTCCCAAGCTTCCTGTTCATTGGGGTACGCAGATGCTATTGCGTCGGGACCACTAGCAACTTGCTGAGGATTTGCGGTTCGTCTGGATGCACTTCCACGCCTTAAATTCTGAGTGCTTTGTCGGCCCATTGATGTAGCGCGTGCAGGCGATTGACCTTCTGACCGGCTCTTCGATGTAAGCAGCACATCTCGCCGCCGCAGTTCGAAGAAACACCGCGCCGTAGCCTCGACATCCGCTTTCGAAGTATGTGCGTCGGAGAAGTTGCGGCCAAACAGCGCAAGATAAAGCTCCTGTAGCTTCGGATTCTTGTAGCCAATTCCGTTCGCCCGCGGTATTCGGCAGACAGAGCCGCTGCTTTGCATAGTACAGATGAAAGGAAGGTGGAATATATCAAAACTGAATCCGTTTCGACTTAATTCTGCCCCAATGACTTTTATGTCGAAATCAACGTTGTGGCCAACAATCGTCAACTCCCCGGACGACTGCAAGTCAGTGACGAACCTTCCAAGCACGTCTTTGATTGGCCGCCCATACCTTCTGGCTTGTACCTCGGATACGCCGTGAATCCGCTCTGCCCCAGGTGCGATTCGAAAGCCATCAGGCTTCACAATATGGTTCTCCATCTTCTCTTCGAAGCCATTAGGCTGCGCGATCAGCCAAGTAATGGTGACGATTCGGAGTTCGAACCGTTTGCTAGGGTGGTCGTTGGTTTCGACGTCAACAAATATATATTTCATGGCTGGTGAAGGCTTAGTGTCAGACCCATGGGCAGTCGCGATGCTCACGCGATCACGCACGTGCCGGTTCAGACTGAGCATAGCACTGCGCATATTGAAAACTGTGGGTTAGGTAACATGGCTATTCACCAGCAAAGGGCGCCACATCGGCGTCGCCGCGCAATGGGGTAAAGCGTTGGCAGGAAAGCGTAAAGCATCACGCCTATGGTGTCCGAAACGGAGCACTGGCGGACACCCTGAATCAGGGTGTCCGAAACTAGGCTTGTAAACTTATCGGACACGGTGTAATATTCGTACGTATATTTCGGACACATGAGTTGCGGATGTCACGATTGTTTGCCTACTGCCGGGTCTCGACTGCGGACCAGACGACCGAGAACCAAGTGAAGGAAATTGAGTCAGCGGGCTTTGCTGTTGCGAAGCAGCGGATCATTGCCGAGACTGTTTCCGGTTCAGTTGCTGCTTCCGAACGCAAGGGGTTCTCAAAGCTACTGGACAAGCTGGAAGACGGCGATGTGCTGATCGTGACAAAACTCGACAGGCTGGGGCGGAATGCCATCGACGTGCGGGCGACAGTAGAACGGTTGGAAACCGCTGGCGTCCGCGTTCACTGTCTGGCGCTTGGCGGCGTGGACCTGACCAGCCCGGCAGGAAAGATGACCATGCAGGTCATCAACGCGGTGGCCGAATTCGAACGTGACCTTCTCATCGAACGGACACAGGCTGGCATTCGCCGGGCGAAGGCGGAAGGCAAGGCATTCGGCAGGCCGTCAGCACTGACAGGCGAACAGCGTGCCGCGGTCCTGGAACGGTTGAATGCTGGTGTCCCCGTTGCTCAGATTGCACGGGACATGAAGACCAGCAGGCAGACAATTTTGCGGGTCAGGGAAGGCGCGGCAGCTTCAGCCTTGGTGACGTAGTGCCGCTGGAAATGACGACACCGTGTCAGTGCTTCATGAACAGGGACAGACTGCGTAGACGACGGCCGGGATCACAAGGCAGGCAGCCAGCGCGAGGTAGTATTTCGCCCGTGATGGGGCGGGTTCGCAGGGAAATGATGACTCAGCGGCTTCATGTTGCCCTACCTCAATGGTTTAGTTAGAAGACTGTGCGCAGGTCTGTCAATGGCCATGACGATCATCAGAGCGCGCTTGGATGCAGTGCTCACAATATCTACCAGTGGCGGAATGCCATGAAACTGAAGCCAGTGAAACTTGAAGACATAGAACTGGACCCGCGCAAGTTCGATGGAGACATGCTGGAGGAATCGTGGGGCCGGACTACCGACGATGAATGCTTTGAAGGCATCTATGGCAGTGGCCTGACGGTGCCGGAGCATTCGGCAGACTACCCAGCTTGGGTGATGTGGCTGGCAAAGAACCATCCGAAAGCTTGACCCGCGGTCGCGCTGCTCCCCAATCTATGCGGGCGGCAACCTATCGCCTCGCCACAAATGAAAGCCCCCTCGGAACCGTCGCTATAACGTCCAAGGATGGCGACAAATGGACAACCTCGTCCAAAATCTGGATGCAACCATTTTGCATTCAAGTGCAATAAAGAGTGTTCCACGCCTTATGCGGGAGCAAGTTCAGGTTTTCCAGATAGCCAACATTGTTGGCCATGCCCCCCCTGAGCTTTTTTTGTTTGATGTTTCATTTATAGGCGGACACGGCGAGCTCGCTGGACCCCACTTCGGTGGGGTGTCCGCTAACCCTGCCCTGGCAACAGTCAGTTGTGCGGCTTCACTTGACGTCATCCGTTTGGTGGATTCAGCCAGCGGGAGGATATGGCCAATGTCCTCGGGAAGTTATGATGTTTCTGGAAGGGTCGTGCCGCACTCTCATCAGTCAGCGGCGAAGTAAATGCACTTGATCTTCCGCCTGCTGTCTCTCCGCGACGAAATGGTCGTGTAGCCAGGGAGTAATCCGTTGCAATCAAGTGCAAAGCATGATGCAGCGCCCCCTACTGGGAAGTAGGGCTGCCTCGCGCTCGATCGTGAGCAATTGCTGCGAGCGGACAACGAAGCGCTGGGCCGCTCTTGCTTGGTATGTTGATCACCGCGGTGTACAGTTTTTCAGCGTGGGGCCATTTCAGCGGTCGGACCTTAGCCGATCGGAAACGCGGGCCCTGACTGCTCCAGCACGGCGACGTCCGGGCGGCATTGATCGGACATTTATCGGGAGGGCGACATGTTCGCGCATGGAGTCAATCGCATCCCTGTGGTCTTCGAGGAGATCACCCGCTCGGACTCGCCCAGCTTTCGGTCCTTCTACGAGATGTATGAGGCTGCGTTCCCCATTGCGGACGAGCGCGAGCCGCCCGAGGCGTTCGACGCCATCCTCGGCTTCAATGCCAATCTGCCACTGCAGATTTCGCATGGGCCCTACCGCGAGATCGTCGTCGCGATCCGCGCGTGGGACGGCGGGCCGGTGGTCGGCGGCCACGTGTTCGGCATCACGACGAGCGCCGCCCACCGCGAGTGCGGCATGGCGGCGTCCGTGCAAGGCATCTACACCTTTCTGCATCCGTGCTGGCGTGGGGCCGTGCCAATTCGAACCTTGACCGAATATTCGCAACGCGCCGCCTCGCGCGTGTTCGAGACGCCGGGGTTCGAACCTCGACAACCGCCGCCCATCATCTTCGAGGTGAACAATCCACTGCGCATGTCCGCGCAAGAGATCGAACTCGATACGCGGCTGTCGGGCACGGACCCGTTCCGGCGCTACATGTTTTGGCGCAGGTCAGGTTTTTGGCCGCTGGACTTTCCGTACGTGCAGCCCCAACTGCGGGTCGACGCCTCGCCGATTGGCTATCTCGACCTCTTCTGCACCCATGGCGCGGCGACTTCGCTTCCGCCCAAGGTGTTGCTCAGGCATCTGAGCGCGTTCATGTCAGTGTCTGTTCTAAAGGGCCGCGATGCCGGCGAGGACGCCGACTTCGCGACGATGAAGGAATGGCTCGAATCCCACGACACGGTGGAGTTCAAGGACCATTCAAGTGGAGATATTGCCGCCATCGCGAATCACGTTCGCAAGCACTCGACAAAAAAAGTGTGACATGGGCAAGAGAGCCTGGTGGCCTGCGTGGCCCTATAAGATCCTGTACGAGTACCTTGAGCTCTACGAGAACAAGTTCGAGGCCATCGTTGCGACGATCGAGATCTTACTCATTGCGTTCGGGCTCTGGACGACGCTCCGCGAGGTGCTCGGGTCGCACAGCGAAGTCGGGCTCGCCACAATCCAGATGGCCTTCGAGTCCGCGGAGTTCGTAGTCTTTCTGCTGCTCCTGCTGACGGCGCTCAGCAGGTTCCTCGTCTCCATTCGGAGAACGAAACTTGGCTATGCCTACGATCACATCTTACAGACGTTCGGTTCGGGTAACGAGCCGGAGGCGTTGCGGCGTTTTCAAGAGCAGGTCGAGGCCGCGCCGATGGGATACGCTCCGGGGCTTCTGCCCGGTTGGTCCGACCAGGTCCAGTATCTGGCCGACAAGATCGCGGTGCAGACGGCGAGTCTGCTTTCCTTGAGGAGCTGGTTCTTCATAGACCGGCGATGGCAGCGGCGCGAGCGGGATTCGCTCTCCGAGTGGTTCAAGGAGTTTCCCGCTGCGCTGTGGATCGTGCCAGAGGCCGAGGATGCCCCGGCTCCAAAGGACCCGCTCAGCGGCGGGTACCTCAGCATTGTCGTCCCGATGACAAGCCATTCGGGTCGGTCGATTCGCAAGGGGCAACGAGCCACCGATCTCGCCGAATTGGACCTGAGCATTCTCGAGCGATTTGGTGATAACGCGGGCCAGAGCGCATCGGAAGCGCGAGGGCTCGATCTGCTGGCCTATTTGCACATCCATTTGCCATCGCCCGAGGCGCCACAGGCGCGAGACGACACGCGACTGCTGGCCGCCAGCATCCAGCACCTCGCCTTCCTGCTGCACGCCATCTACGGCGCAAGCGGCGACGCCTTCATGGATAACTGGAACTTCGCCGTGCTGTGCGAATCGTCGAACCGCCGGATGAACGTGATCCTTCAGGAGCTCGGTTTCGTGCGCATCGAGCGCAAGCCGGATGGGTCAGACACACAGCGTCGCGAAGCAAGAAGTTATGCAGGTTTCACGCTCTTCGAGCTGAACGTGGAACGCGGTTACTGCGAGGAGCCCGAAGGCAGGCACCTTCTGGTCATGCTGCGCAAGATGGTCCTCGCCTTCGCGAAGCCAGCGAAACTGGTGGCTTAGTTATCAGGCTAAAGAGCCGACACCAACACGCCTGCGCGCGCGCCCATTCGGCCGCTCCTGAAACGGATCGTCCATAAGATGGATTTCCTTCCCCTACCAATGGACACGAAAATGATTATGGGAAGGTCCGCCGCAGGCGACTGATCGCGCGACCGTTCCAATGCTATGGCCAATGGCTCGTAGTTATAAAAGTTGAGCCTCTCCGTCGCCAAGCTGCTGGCGGTGCAGAAGGGAACCGACATCACAGCCGCAGGAGAAGAAGCATGACCGGCTTTAAGAGCAACGTGGTATCGGGGCTGTGCGGAGCGGTATTGGCAGCGTCCGGGTTTGCTGCCTACACGGCGCATCAAGTGGTCAGCGGGGGTAGTGAGCCGAGCACGGCCAAGGTGCCACCGGTTGCCACCGCCCCGGCTGCGGCCCCGCAGGATGCGCTTGCCGAGGCCAAGGACTTGGTGCGTGCCCGGTTGACCGACCCGGACAGCGCACAGTTCAGAAACCTGTTCAACGTCACCAGTGTCAAAGGGGAGTTAGTCACCTGTGGCGAGGTCAATGCCAAGAACCAGTTGGGGGGCTATACCGGGTATGCGCACTTCTTCATCGCTGATTCGGGGCACGTGCACCTAGCTGCGGGCGACGTTGAGCGCCTTGTCGATATGCTGTGGGTAACTGCATGCGAAAAGCGGAGGTGGTAGATCATGTGGAAGATCGCGGTGCTGGTTGTGGCGGCGACGGTGTATGCCGGCTTGGTGGCGACCGAGTCTTAGGACCAGCAGTAGTCAACATAACTTTGCAACAGCTAACGTTACGCTGCCCCCCAGAGTGCACAGGTATCACGGTGCGCCCTGCAACTGAGTGCGCGGCGGTGCCGGTAACGGTGTGGCGACTGGACTGGATCTGGCTGCGGTTGGCAATTCGTGGCAAACCAACTGCACCTGCAACCGCACCACGAGAGCCTGATGGGGGGAAGATGAACTACGACATCATCGGCGATATTCACGGGCAGGTAGAAAAGCTCCGCGCGCTCCTACAGCGGCTCGGCTACAGAGAGCGTATCGGCACATGGCAGCACCCGGACCGCACAGCGATCTTCGTGGGTGACTTCATTGACCGAGGCCCCCACCAGCTTGAGACGGTTAGCCTCGTGCGCCGGATGGTCGACGGTGGTCACGCGTTAGCCGTCATGGGGAACCACGAATTCAATGCCATCGCGTGGTATCTAAAAGACCCGGTGCAGGAAGGGGAATACCTGCGGCCACATTGGGGCGAAGTCGGGAGTAAGAACCGTCAGCAGCATGCCGCATTCTTGGCAGAGGCTGAGGACACCCCAAAACACCGTGAGGCCGTGAACTGGTTCCTAACGCTCCCCCTCTGGCTAGATCTGCCTGAGTTGCGGGTCATCCATGCCTGTTGGCACGCCGCTTATATGGCCGATCTCGAACCCCTCTTGCGGCCGGGGAATCGACTGGATGATGCCTTGGTTGCAGCCGCCAGCCGTAAAGGTACGGCTGAATATCGGGCTGTAGAAGGGCTCCTCAAGGGGGCGGAGATTCCGCTACCAAAGGGCTCGTCGTTCTTCGACAAGGATGGAGTCGAGCGGCATGAGGCACGGCTTCGTTGGTGGGACGCCGCCGCGGTGACATACCGTGCTGCGGCGATAGTCCCTCCAGAAAGTCGCGGGCACCTCACCGACGATCCAATTCCTGATGACGCGCGGGTAGGATATGCGGCCGACAAGCCCGTGTTCTTTGGTCATTATTGGCTGACGGGTGTGCCAGGACCACTAGCCTCCCGAGTAGCGTGCGTGGACTACAGTGCCGGGAAGAAGGATGAACCGCTCGTTGCCTACCGCTACGACGGTGAGACCGAACTGGATGCCAGCAAGTTTGTAAGTTCCCACTGATGGAGGAGCGCATGTCTGCCGATTTTTCAACCCAGCTCCGACAGGCCACAGCAGGTGATGCCGACGCGCAATTTACTGTGGCCGAGGCTTACCGCATGGGGCGGGAGACCGACGAAGATCTCCCAGAGTCGTTGCGCTGGTACCGCGCCGCGGCCGAACAGGGACACCCCCAGGCCCAAAACAATCTTGGCAGCATGCTGCTAAACGGGATGGGGACAGACAAGAATCCGGGGGAAGCGGCCATCTGGTACCGCAAGGCCGCTGAGCAAGGAGAAGCCGCGGCGCAATTCAATCTTGCGCTTCGATACCTGCACGGGAACGGAGTGTCGCAAAGCGACACTGAGGCTGCGGACTGGCTAAAAAAGGCTGCCGCGCAAGGCTATACCGATGCCGTCGGCCAGTTGGGAACGCTCTGTCGCTTCGGGCAAGGCGTTCCCCAAGACATTGTCAGAGCTGCAGAGTTGCACACGATTGCCGCGCTCGAAGGCGACGTGACGTCGATCGGCAATCTATCCGACTACCATGGGGAAATCGAGAAGGCGGCGCTGCGGGGGAGCGTAATTGCAGCGCTAAGCCTGGCCAAGATGTATGACCGAGGCCTGGCCGTTCCAAAGGATCCTGCGCAGGTGTATGCCTGGCTCCAGTGGGCAAAGCGACATGGGCTCACCGACAACGATGCTGAGGCTATGGAGGAGCTGGAAGACATGGAGACGTTCTACAGCGCGTTCGCGTCCGATGAGGATGCAAAACGCGGTAAGGCCTTGCTCAAAGAGATGGCTCGGACTGCCGCAAAATACGCCGTGCCACCGACTGCTTCCGAGCACAACGCATAGCTAGGATTACCTTTGGGAGACCGCGATGGCGCTCACAAAGTCCCAGATCGGACGCTGCGGCGAATTGCTGGTGCAATACCGCCTGCTCAAGCTCGGCATTGAGTCTGCGCCCATGACCACCGATTCGGGGGTCGACCTAGTTGCGTACGCCCCTGCATCGGGTCGGCCAGCAACAATACAGGTTAAGACAAACCTCCGTGCGAAGCCCGGCGGGGTAAGGGCAAGGCCGGACTGGATTGGTGGGTGTCAACGGAATGCCCAACTGGGCTTATTACGTTTGTTGACCTATCTTCACAGCGCGTCTGGGTACAGCAAACCCCTGAACTTCCCGGCCTCGCACAGCAATGTTCAGGCGGTCGGTTTCACTTTTACATGTACACCGACCCCACCGCCCGCCCACGAAAGGCAAATCGGCTTCTCCGGTGGATGAAATTCCCACGGTACGCCTAGAGCATCTGACACTAGCAGCCCTACAAGCCCGCCGATTGCCGGATCGGCCGCATGATCCCGCAGCAGTCCGCCGAATCCATTGCTCTCATTGTTCTTGTCTTTCAAATCGCCCTCCCCGACTGGGGTTCGTTGTTCGCCATTGGAAGCGACTGGCACTTCCAATGGTGTCAATGACACCGATGGGACCTGTCGTGCGGCTGCTGCAGCATGGCTCATCTCGTCCACGCAAGTCTTGAAGATGCCTTGATCCGCGGAAGATTCATTCCCCCGATTGCACTTGAGTGCAGAAAGTCTACAAGGTAAATCATATGCCGGAAATAGCGCCTTCCTTCTCAAGGGGGAAGTACAACCGGACTGCGCATCGTTTCGGTGTTCAACCACGGCGGGACGCGGCATCAAGGGCATGCCCCCTTGCGCCGGCGCTCTGTGTTCAGCTCGGTGACCTACCGTCACGGAGCTGGCCAAGATGGCGTATCGAGGCGCTGGCCATGACTAAAGCGCCAACCGTTGCACTTGAATGCAGGGGCTGTGCCGGCATTGCTGCGGTTTGCACTTGAGTGCAGGAGCTTCCTCTTCATGACGGCATGCCTCGGCAGCGACAGCGCCGGCAGCAGGCTCGGGAAGTCGGCGGAATGCCCGACACCCTGCGCGTCTAGTTGCTTCAAAAGCAGCGCCCGCACCATCTCTGCTTCAAGAGGCTCGCTCATGTCAGCCTTCCATCTTCAGTTGGTTGACGCTGTCCGGTTGTGAAGATGGTCGAATGGAATCCCAGACCGGTGGCAATCCCATCAGGTTCCATGAGCGCCTTCTTCTTGACCTTTTGCGAGCAACGCAGAAGTCAACGGCGCAGCAATCTCAAATCCACGTAGCTGCTTAAGCCATCGCGTCGGAATACCGCCCAGCCCGAAGCGGATGCCGGCCAGGCCCCCTGCGACGCAGGCGGTCGTATCGGTGTCATTTCCGAACAGGACGGCCGTCCTGACGACGTCCTCGAACGTCGACTCTTCGAGCGCGCGCCGCGCCGACCAGATCGTGTCGAGCACGTAGCCCGTGCCACGCGGCGCGTCATGTTTCGGGAAACCTCGCAGGATGTCCAACTCGCGGAGATATTCGCTGCCTTTCCGCTCATCGGGCCACGCTTTATAGACCGTTTCGAGACGACTGTCTGCGGATGCCCACGGGTCCGCCAGACCGCGCAGATAGCCGGTGGCGACCAGACAATAGAAAGCGCACGCGACCTGCGAGCGCGCATGGGCATGCGTGGGTAGCGATTGCAGGTGGGCCCCGCGCACGAGTGCCGAGTCGGTCCCCGCATGCAGAAGCGCCAAGGGCAGACAGCGCATTAGACTGCCGTTGCCATTGTCCATGACATCGGCCCCACCCGATTCACGCGGCGACGCGCCGTCGCGCAGATTGTCCAGTGCGTCGGCAGTCTGGATGCCGACATCGAAGACCCGCCCATCAACGGCCAGATAGCCACGGTCCAGCCAGCGCAGCAGCCGGTCGGCGAAATCGACCAGCGAGAAGTGTTCGTGCTCGACCAGGGTGGCCAGCAGACACAGGGCCTGCGCACCGTCGTCGGACCAGGTCCCTATCGGCACACCGGTGTGCGCGCGCGGAAATCCAGCTGGCGGCTGCATCTCGATGGCCTTGCGCGCCGGCAACTGCTGCGCTGGGTGAAACTCATACGGTACGCCAAGCGCATCGCCCACCAGCACGCCCACAAGGCCACCCAGCTTGGCATGGGCGGGGTGCCACTGTGCCAACCCCAAAAATCCATCATGGCTCATTCGGTATCCTCCTTGACTGTCTTCCTTGCGACATCCGCCTCGTCGGCGATTGCCACCCTATCTTTTGCACTCATGGCCCGCAGGCCTGGCAGCGCTCTCGCGCGGGTCATCCCATCACTGTTCCCAAGGCAGACTGACATCCTCCCGGCCGAAATGGCCGTAGGCCGCGGTCGGATAGTAGATAGGACGCAGCAGGTCCAGGGTTTCAATGATCCCCTGCGGCCGCAGGTCGAACTCGCGCGCAAGCTCGGCAGCGATGTCGCGCCGTGATTCGACCTCGGTCCCGTACGTCTCGACCAGGAAGCTGACCGGCTCCGCCTCGCCGATCGCGTAGGCGAGCTGCACCAGGGCACGCCGCGCCCAGCCGCGCGCCACGACCTGCCTCGCTAGGTAACGAGCCATATAGGCCGCCGAGCGGTCCACCTTGGAGGGGTCCTTACCGGAGAAGGCGCCGCCGCCATGGGGCGCCGCGCCGCCATAGGTGTCGACGATGATCTTGCGGCCAGTCAGTCCAGCATCGCCCTTCGGGCCACCTGTGACGAAGCGCCCGGTCGGGTTGATCAGGCGGCGCAGTCCTTTGGCGCGGAAGTGCGCCGGGATCACCGGCTCGATCACATGCTCCAGCACCGCGGCGCGCAGCGCTTCCAACTCGATGCCCGCATCATGCTGCGTCGATAGCACCACGGCCTCAATCTGCGTGGGGCGGCCGTCGACGTAGCGGATGCTCACCTGCGACTTCGCATCCGGCTGAAGCCAGGGCACGATGCCCTGCTCCCGCAGTTCGGCCTGGCGCCGCACGAGCCGGTGCGCGTAGACGATCGGCGCCGGCATCAGCTCCGGCGTCTCGTCGGTGGCATAGCCGAACATTAGCCCCTGGTCCCCCGCGCCCAGGATGCCGTCGGCGCGATCGACACCTTGGTTGATGTCCTGCGACTGGCCATTGAAGCGGATCTGGACTTCGCAGTGCTGCGGGTCGATGCCCGTTTCGGCATCGCGGTAGCCCGTTTCGCGCAGCACCTCGCGCACCAGCGCCTCGGCCGACTCTCGCACCGCCTCGAAATCATCGCGGCGTCGCGTCTTGAACTCGCCGGCTACGACCACGCACTGGTCCGCTAACAGCGTCTCGCAAGCAACCCGCGCATGAGGATCGCGCGCCAGGAAGGCATCCAGGATGCGATCGGAAATGCGGTCGGCCAACTTGTCCGGATGGCCGGCGGAAACCGACTCCGAGGAAAAAAGCCCGTTGCGAATTGTCATGAATCTCTCCTGTTGTGCCGCGCCCGCTTGCTGTCGGCAGCACTAGGGCTCCACCCGTTGTCATCGAATGGAAAACGTATAGCCGAAGGTCAGCTCGGGCCAGGGTGTAGGAAGGACCTGGCCGGCTTTGTATAGCCCGCGGCCGTACTTCCTATAGAAGATCGCCAACGCAAACAGCGGGGCGTAGACCGGTGGCCCCGCGCGCGAGAAGCCGAGGTAGGTCAGCTCTCCCGCACTGGCCGAAAAAGCCGCGTGGACAGCATGGAAGAACGCGTCGCTCTTCGTCACGCATCCGTGCTCGTCGGCGATCAGCTTCGCGTACTTCCGGCTTCGCTCTTGGCTGGCATTGGTGTAGAGCCCCATCAGATCGGCCTGTTCGTGGTCTCCGATGATTTCGACGCGCACACGCTGCGGCACACGCTGCGCCAGGTACATAGGGAAATGCACCAGATCGAAGCTGTGCCTGCGTAAAGCGTCGTCGTCGACGGTGATGGTGGCGTGAGACATATCCCCCGCCTTCGGCATGCAGTCGTCAGCGGGCATGCGTCAACACCGCGGGAATGGGCTGCGGCAACGCCGGATGCCTCTCACCAGCGAGGTACTGGGCCTGGGGTAGGTATGAAGCAGTCGCGTCCCGGCGGACGGCTGGGAGGCAAGTAGGGATGGCAGGCATCTCGATCTCCTGTTTAGCCGCGTTTGACGAATTGTCGGGGGCGGCAAGCTGGAACAAATCCCCCGGTCCATTCCCCCATGCGGGGCGGCAGACCAGCCGTTTCTCAATCCGAGTCTGTCTAAAACTATCGCAAGAGAATCAATTGCGGCATGGCATCCGCGCCGGACCGGACGATGGCGTTCTGGCCGAATTGCGTACCCAGTGCCTTCGCGTCGTCCAAGGCAAGGCCAAGCGTAAGGAAGCTCTCCTCGCCCGGCCATCCATTGACAGGATGCTGGCCGATGCCGCCGATGAAGCGGAATCCGCGTTGCTGCAGGGTGTGCGCCAATGCCCGCTGCCGCTCAAGATTGCAGGCCGGCTCCCGCTGCTCGCTAAAGGGATTGCACGCCGTGATGAAGGCGCTGCAGGCCACGCCGTCCGTATCGTGCAGTGCAGCCAGCACGGGGTTGGCCTCGCCCACCTTCTGGGTGGGCGGGGTGCCGCCGTGCACGTGGTAGTGGGTTTCCAGATAAGCCTGGATGATGTCTTTAGGAATTTCCGAGTCAGAAAACAAAAAACCCTCCGTTGAAGGAGGGTCGACGCGTTACCCGCTTGGTTGCTCCTACAGGAGCCACATCCGCTTTCGCGATCCACCTTGCCCGGGGAGGCAGGTTGGCATGGGCGTCGACCCAATTCATAATGTTCGTCTATTAGAGCACACGCTATCGCAGTACGTCAAGCGCCGACATTGTCGGGGGCAGAATTCCGTGCAAACTAACACGGAGATGAAACCCAGATCCACAACTTTGCCCGCGGCCTACATCACCTCGCGCAGTTCTCCAAAGCGGGCCAGTGGTGGGCGGATTCCGTTGCACTTGAGTGCAGGGCTATGCCGGCATTGCTGCGGTTTGCAAAGAGTCCTAGTAGCTTGCGGTCCATGACAAATTGGGGCCACCGTTCGCGACTCTTCACGTTGTTCGCAATGAAAGCCTGGACCTTATGCCTGACAAGCTAATCGGACACTGGCACGTGACATCCCGTACGTCTGCACCCGCGAGCGTTGGCTCTAGCTAGCCTCATGAATCCAGTGAGCCGCAGGATCGCTTAACCCGCCTCCTACCCGGCGCAGCAAACGCCGCCGACTCCGCCCTCACCCGCTCCAGCAGCTTCTCGGCCGACTCGTCGCTCGGATCCTGCGGCACCAGTTCACCTCGAAAGGCCTTCGTCAGCAGCGCGGGGATGAGCTTGTCAAGGCGTTCGCGGGCGCGCTCGTATTGGACCTGTACCTTGTCAGCGAGGCCGAACAGAGACTCGACCCGGCGGATGATTTCGCGTTGCTCTTGGAGCGATGGCAGTGACATTGGGAATTCTTTCACCTTCGAAAGGTTAAGGTTTGGCTGATTCCCTCCCTCTGCCAAATCACGCATCTCGTAATAGTTGGCCTCAAGCGTCAGGCGCACATAGCGCCTATCCGCTTTTGCTTGATCAACTTGCACCGCAGCACAGGCCTGATTGATTGTGGCCGGAATTGCTAATTCCGTTACTTGGCCCCGTGTTTTGCCTTCGCCATACAAAGCAATCAACAATGTGCCGGCTGGATAGATTTTCAGCCTATGCGCTCTGATTGCCTCATCGGTCACAAACTCATCTGCTGCAGTTACGAAACGCTTGGAAGTGGCGGCACTGGTAATCCACGGCGTGCCCTGCGGCGCATAGAAGGCAGGATTCGAACGCAATGGCGTAGATCCAGTGCCGACTTGGGCAACAGCCTGCACGTCAACGGAACTCCACTCCTTCAACAACCCGCACTCCAACCGCCATTCCTCCGTCAGCTCCCCGCTGATGGCAGCCGCCAGCACGGAGTGCCGGAAGCGCTTGAGCAGCGCCGGCACGCGCTCCAGTCGAGCGCGAGCTGCATCCACGCGGGCCAGCACGGCGTCGAGTTTGTCGGCGATGCGCTTTTGTTCGTGTAGGGGCGCAAGCACGAATGGCGCCTTCTTCCCTGCGTCCGTGCCGAGACGTGGCATGTTCAATCCATGACTGACTTCTGCCGCGTAATCGAGAAAGCGCGGATTCTTGAGCCAGTAGAAAACGTAGCGATTGTCCGTGGCACTGGTCCGCTTGATTGGCACGATTTCAGTGGTGCAGAAACCATCAGAGTCGGCGATCACAACCTTGTTCAAGTATGGTCGCAATTTCCCGTAGAGCACATCTCCCTTCACGAAGCTGTTCTTCGTGCTCTTGGACTGGCGATCCCCGAAGGTAAAACGACCGACAATCCTCGACGTGTCCTTCTCGATGTCCTCAAGCTCCAGAATCCACGCGTCGTCCGCGATTTCATCCGGCTCAGCCTTGATGGTCACCCCGTAGTCAATGACTTCGCCCAGCGTCGTTTCCAACCACCCTTGCGGAAATTCACTCATTCCTCTACCGCCTCCACACCCAGTTCCTCCATCAAGCCGCGCAACTCCTCCAGCGCGCCTTCCAACTCGGCCATCGCCTCCTGTGCCAGCACCTTCGGCTTCCTCAGTTCGCCGCCGTTTTCGTCCTCGTCCTTCAGCCAGGCAATGTCCAGACTGTCGCCACGCTTGGTGATGTCCTCGCGGCTGAAATAACGGAACCGCCCCTCAGCGCCCGTGTCCCTGCGCTGGGCACGCCCGTCCGGCTGGCTGCCATAAGCCTTCTCGAATTCGGCAAAGTGAGCACGGGTTAGCGGCGTGCGCTTACCGAATTGGGGCATGTTCGCGCGCAAGTCGTACACCCACACGCCGGTGGTGTTGCCCTTCTCGGTCTTGCCGCGGGTAAAGAACAGCACGTTGGTCTTCACGCTTTGGGCGTAGAAAATGCCCGTGGGCAGACGCAGGATGGTATGCAGATTGCACTTGTCCATCAGGTCACGGCGAATCTCCGCGCCGATGTTCGCCTCGAACAGCACATTGTCCGGCAGCACCACCGCCGCCCGGCCGCCAGGTTTGAGCGCTCGATAGACATGCTGCAGGAAGGCCAGTTGCTTGTTACTGGTCGGGTAGGTGAAATCATCACGAGTCGGCAGGCCGCCGCCCTTCTTGGTGCCGAACGGCGGGTTAGTCAGGATCAGGTTGGCCTTGGGCAGTTGCTGGCCCTCGCTCGACAGCGTGTCACCGAACCGGATGCCACTGTTCTCGTCCGACTCCAGGTCATGCAGCATCAGGTTCATCAGGCCGAGACGGTGAGTGTCCTGCACGAGTTCCATCCCGTGGAACTGACGGCGATAGGCCTTGTACACCTTCTGATCCAGTGCCTCAATGTCGTTGCGCTCGCGGATGTAATGGTTCGAGGCGATCAGGAAGCCGCCGGTACCGGCCGCCGGATCCTGGATCTGCTCGCTCAGTTGCGGCTGCATCAACGCGACCATGCTGTCAATTAGCACGCGCGGCGTGAAGTACTGGCCGGCGCCGGACTTCTTTTCGTTGGCGTTTTTCTCCAGCAAGCCTTCGTAGAGGTCGCCAAGGCCCTCAACCTTGGCCGAATACCAGTCGATCTCGTCGATGGCGCTGACCAGCCCGGTCAGAGTCGCCGGCTTCTTGATGAAGGAACTGGCGTTGGCAAAGATCTCCTGCGTGATCAGGGAACCGTGCGTACCAAGGTGGATCAGCATGACCTTGTAGAATTCCAGCCGCTCGGGCGCGGCCTGGCACTCCAGGTCGTCCCATCGATAGCCGGCCGGGAGCTTGTCCTCGGTGCCGGTTTCCTTGGCCATCTTCAGGAACAGTAGATAGGTCAGCTCGGTGACGTACTGATGATAGGTCACGCCGTCGTCGCGCAGGACGTGACACAGGTTCCACAGCTTGGCGACAATGTCGTTGGTGATGTTGCTCATTGGTCCTTCTTATTGATTGGCAGCAAGCTGCCAAATGGCTTCGTTCATGTCGGCCAGCACATCATTGAGCTGCTGGTCGAAAATTTGATTGAGACGCCGGAATCCGCCCTGCTGCCCGAACGGCCCTTCATTGATCATGGCTTCGTCCAACACGATGTTCGCCTTGACTTGCTTGGCCAGCCGCTTGAGCCAGTCCTGCTGGACCGGCGTTAGCTTGCGCTGCTGGCTGATGCGCCGTACTGCATCGTCCACGCGCTGGTCGAACGACATCAGCGGATCGCCTAAGGCAGCCTGACGGACGAACCCGAGCACGCGCGCGGCGATCTCGTGGTTTGATTTCTGCGCCCAAGCATGGGTCAGGGACTTCTCGTCAAAGCCGGCGCCTTCCAATGCGACCACTAGATCCATTAGGTCGCGGCGGGTCAGCTCGCGCGGCCGCTGCACTACGGCCATCAGCGCGGGCAGGGTATTGCCATTTTCCTTGACGAACCTGGTGAACCGCTCTAGATAGTCATCCGGTCGCCCGTAGGCGGGGGTTATGTCAATCAGCTTGTCCTCGTGTGAAGACACGACCAGCGGATCGGCTGGCATGTCCCGCTTGCGATCAAGTAACTCGCCCAGCCCGACATGGCGGGACCACCATTCGGCTAGTTGCTTCGTGTCCGCCGTCTTGAGGAATTCGGCGAAGTCCTGCGGGTCGCAGCCAGCCTGCTTCAGTGCATTGGCTTGGGTTTCAGTCAGGTGGCGCTTCTTCCGCTGCCACTTGGCGAGCAACTGCTCGCGTGCCTGCTGGGCAATGGCCTGCTCCGGGTGCTCGATGATTTCCCTGGCCAGTTGGACAAATCCGATGTTCGAGTTCTGAACAACCGGCTTCATGCTGTTGACTGCTTCGAGATTGGTGTACAAGTCCACGGCATCGAAAATGCGGAAGACATCTTTGCCGATCTCATCGCACCGGCGTGTTGCGCGGCCGAGCATCTGTTCATACAGGATGCGACTGTTTACCCGGCGCAGAAACACTAGATTGCTGATCGCCGGCACGTCGATACCGGTGGTCAGCAAATCTACCGTAACAGCGATGACTGGATTGGCCTCGTTGCGGAAGCGACGGATCAACTGCAGGGGTTTGTCCGCACTACCGGTGATTTTGAGGATGGCATCGTCATCGATCTCGATGCCCTTGCCCTGGAACGCCTCCTTTAACAACCGCACTACCATGTCGGCGTGGACGTCCGTTGCGCAGAAAATCAGGGTCTTATCCGGGCCAGCGGGATTGAGATGGTCCGCTAGCGCCCCACAAACCGCACGGTTGAAGTGCTCGGTGATAACCTTCCGGTTGAATTCACCCACTTCGAAATCCAATTCGTCTGGCGCCTGGAATAGATCGAGCGTCTGGGTGTGGGCGTTGTAGGCTGCCACTTCCTCGCCAACCGCATAGTGGATGCCCCCTTCGCTCAGTTCCGTACGAACGCGGAGGGCCGGATCGTGATCGATCAGGTGACCATCCAACACGGCTTCGCGGTAGGAATAGACAAACACCGGCATGCCAAAGATTTCGGTCGTATGCAAGGCCGGCGTGGCAGTCAGGCCAATCTTGACCGCGTCGAAGTGATCGAGGACGCGGCGGTACTTGGAGATGTAATCGGCCTGATCCCTGAACTGAGCCTCGACTTCGCTCATCTCCCGATCCAGCAGGTAACCGCGGTGGCACTCATCGACCACGATGCAATCGTATGCATCGACCGGCAAGCCGCCATCCTCGTCGTACAGGATGCGCTTGACCAGTCCCTGCACGGTGGCGATGTGCAATTTGGTATCCGCTTCGGGCTGCTGCTCGTCAATTTCCTTGATGCCAAAGACGTCGGCGAACCGGTGCAAGGACTCCATCTGCGTTTCCTTGAACGCATTGGCCGCCTGTTCGCCCAACGCCGAGCGGTCGACCAGGAAAAGGATCCGACGGAAACGTTGCGCCTTAAGCAAGCGGTAAACTAAGGCGATACAGGTCTTGGTCTTGCCGGTCCCCGTGGCCATCGCGAGCAGTACACTCTGCTTGCCGGCTTTGATCGCATCTTCCGTGGCTAGGATGGCCCGGCGCTGGTAGTCACGCAGCGGGAAGCCGAACTGAAATCCAATGCTGCCCAGCTTATTTTCCGCTTCATCGATGTCCTGCTTCAGCAGCTCACGGACGCCCTGCGGGGTGTACCAGCCATCCAGGGCCTTGCGGTGATTAGTCGGACGCCGCAGGTCGCAGAACCAGATGCCGCTCACCTCCTTGAACTGCTGCTGGAACGGACGACCATTAGTCGCAAACACAAGCGGCACGCGGAACTGCCCCCATTGGACCTGCATCGGTGCGCCGGATTCGTCCAGCGCATCCCTTGCATAGCGTCGGGCCTGATCGATGGCGGAAGCCACGTTCCTGCTATTGCGTTTGGCCTCGACCACGGCCACGCACTCGGTGCCGAGGAACAGGGCGTAGTCCACGGGGCCGCTAGCGGTCGGCCACTCAGCGATGGCAAGATGCCGGCCGGGTTCAGGCCGGCTACCAGCGCTGTAGCGCAACTGAGCGGAATTGGCCTCCCAACCGGCGTCACGTAGTTGCTGGTCGATCAGCTCGCGCGTCGACTTTTCGTCCAGTAGGATCTGGTCGGCGGCGTGGTCGACCAGCCTCTGTAGGCGAAGCAGGTCCTCCTTCGGCTGCTCGGCGGCCTTCGCCTGCAACTCGGCAAGCTGCGCGGCAGAGACTGCCTGCAGTTCGGCAAGCCTAGCTTCAAGTCCATCGACAGTCTGGCTACCATCCGCCGCCAGGGCTTCCCAAAGCCTAGCCTCTTCCCTAGCTTGAACGATCTGTTCCTCGGCGGTCTGCGCCCGTTGAGCCTCCGCCTCGAACCTCTGCCGCAGCTCCACCAGTTCGGCCTTGACTGCGGCAGACTCGTCCACTGGTGCCTCCGGTGGTATGAAGGCTCCGGGCTTGAAGTCGGCGTTGCCGAAGCTGCGCTGAAACCAAATACCGAGCTGGGAGGCTATCTTCAGGCCCTGCAGCGCGGCCCGATGGTCACCAACGAACTGATGGTTGGCCTCGTTACCAGCCTTCCGCAACCAGTGGAACAGATCGGCCACGTCCCGCGGCAGCCAGCCGGCACCCTTCAGCCGGGACAGCAACGTCGCTTGGCTGTCTTCGTCCGGAGAGTAGATGCCTGCCCTTGCCGCCACCTGCTGTGCCATCAACTCGCCGAACTGGCGCTGTTTGAGCAGGCTCGTATTGGGATCATCAGTGAAATAGCGCTCGGCCCCCGCCCCCAGCAAGGCCAGGTCCGCCTGCAGGCGTGCCAGATGCGCAAAATTCGAACGAGCTCGGGACATCTTGTCTTTTTCTCCTGAGGCACCTAGCGACCGGCTCGTATAATAACCGAAGGGCCAGTAGCGTTTGATACGCATTAGGACAACCCGAGCAAAATTTGATGTTAGGGTTTTGAGTGCGGCGACGCCATACTCGACTCGAAGTAACGTTTGGATTCGAACACGAGTGCGCTTGGAATGCCCTGCGGATCAAAATCGAGGATCTACCGGCGGTAGTGCATGTTCGCGGTGCCGACGGCGGCAGTGCTGAACCCGCGGCCATCGAGCAGGCCAGGCTCCCGGAAGTATAGCTGCAGGCACACCGCGGTGCGCCTGCAGCAGCGGCCCGTGTCCAGTCGACACGACGACCGTCGCGTGTAGTTGGTGCTCCCCCCGCACTGCCCCCCCATCTGGACAACCTCGCAATCTGTTGGGGTCAACGTTGGGGTCAAACGAACAGAATGAAAAAAGGGTCAGCGGTTACTAACCGACTGACCCTTGCTACGTCTGGTCGGGGCGAGAGGATTTGAACCTCCGACCACCTGCACCCCATGCAGGTACGCTACCAGGCTGCGCTACGCCCCGAAAGAAAAAGATTATATCAGACGCTTTTCAAGATTGGCTAGTCTTTGCTGCACTTTTTATTCGTGCTTCGCAATCTGCCGAAGCTGCGCGAGCAAGTGCTGGACTTCCACCAGTTCGTTGCGCAGGTGGTTGACGTCGAGCGAAAAAACCGGTGCTTCATCGGCAGCCTCTGCAACATGCGCCTGCTCGTCTTGCGCGTGCGCATGGCTGTGCTGCCGTCCTTCGTCGAGCCGATTGCGGGCACCGTTGATGGTGAAGCCCTGCTCATAGAGCAGGTCGCGGATGCGCCGGATCAGCAGGACTTCATGATGCTGGTAATAGCGCCGGTTGCCGCGCCGCTTGACGGGCTTGAGCTGCGTGAACTCCTGCTCCCAGTAGCGCAGCACATGCGGCTTGACGGCGCAAAGCTCGCTGACTTCGCCAATGGTGAAGTAGCGTTTGGCGGGAATCGGCGGCAACAAGATGCGTTCGCTGGATCTTTCCGACATACGGTCAATGGGCGGGCTTCAGGCCGTGCCGGGAGAGGTTGCGGTGCCCGCGCGCGATAGCGCGGGGACAAACGAGACAAGCAGGATAACGAGTGCGCGCGCTGCTGGCAAACGACCGAACGATCAAATAGTCAGCCGGCCACCGGCACCAGGCCGGCACGCTCTTCCACCAGGCCCTTGAGCTTCTGGCTGGCATGGAACGTCACCACGCGCCGCGCGGTGATAGGGATGATCTCGCCAGTCTTGGGATTGCGGCCGGGACGTTGCGGCTTGTCGCGCAGCTGGAAATTGCCGAAGCCGGAGAGCTTGACGCTGTCGCCATGTTCCAGCGCTTCGCGGATCACGTCGAAGAATGCCTCGACCATGTCCTTGGATTCGCGCTTGTTGAGACCAACCTGGTCGAACAGCATTTCGGCGAGCTCGGCCTTGGTCAGGGTCGGCACCTCGGCGGCGCGGGCGTCGGACGTCTCGTCGTCGAGCGAGGCTGCCTGCCGGTCGCCTTCCTCACCCATTGCGGCAGCCATGAGATACGCGTGTCGATCGTTCATTGTCATTCAGTGTGGCGATCCGCCCGGATGCGGAGTCCGGGCGTTCCATTGTCATGTCAGCTGATGGATCAGCCGCGCATCCGCGCCTGGAATGCAGCGCTGGCGGCTTCGACCATGCAACGTACCGCACTGTCGACGGTTTCGTCCTGGAGTGTCGCCCCAGTATCTTGCAAGGTCAGGCGGAACGCAAGGCTTTTCTCGTCCGCGCCAATGGCCGCCGAGGCCGCTTTCGGGCGGAACTCGTCAAACAGCACCAGGCTCTGGCAATAGCTGCCGTAGCCTTGTTTTTCCAGCGCATCGCGCATGGCGTCGAGCAGGTCCTGCACCCGTACCGACTGCTTCACCACCAGTGCCAGGTCACGTACCGCGGCCGGGAACCTGGAGATCTCGGTGTAAGTGGGCAGGCCCACTTCACGCAGCGCGTCCAGGTCCAGCTCGAACACCACCGGTGCCTGCGTCAACTCATATTCCTGCAGCCAGCGCGGATGCAGTTCACCGATCATGCCGGCCACCTTGCCGTCGATCACCACCTGCGCGGCGCGGCCCGGATGCAGCGCGGGATGCGTCACCGGCTCGAAGCGCGCCACGCGCGGATGCAGCAATGCCTCGACATCGCCCTTGACGTCGAAGAAGTCCACCGTGCGTGCGGGGATGCCCCACTGTTCCTCGAAGGCCGGACCGTAGGCGATGCCGCCGGCAACCATCGGCTGGCGGTAACCGGCGACGGTCAGGCCGCCATCGGCGACCGAAGCATCGCGATGGAACACGCGGCCCACCTCGAACATCCGCACGCGCGAGGCCTTGCGGTTGAGGTTGTAGCGCACCTTGTCGACCAGGCCACCGATCAGCGTGGAGCGCATCACCGCCAGCTGGCTGGCGATCGGGTTGAGCAGGCGGATCGGATGATCGTTGGCGGCGAAATCGCGCTCCCACTTCTCTTCGACAAAGGCGAAGTTGATCACTTCCTGGTAGTCGCGCGCGGCAATCGCGTGGCGCACTACGTGGGTCGAGCGGCGTGCTTCGTCGGTCGGGCGCATCTCGCTCTCGGCGATCGGCGGACGTGCGGGGATGCGCTCGAAGCCATAGATGCGTGCCACTTCCTCGATCAGGTCTTCCTCGATCTCGATGTCGAAGCGGTAGCTCGGCGGCGTGACCACGAACACTTCGCCGTCCGCGCCTTGCTCGCGCGTGAACGGCAGGTGCAGGCGCTGGAACACGTCGGCGATCACCGCCGGCGACAGTTCGATGCCGAGCACGCGCTCGGCGCGCGCCACGCGCAGGCGCACCGGCTTGCGCTGCGGCAGGTTGACGATCTGGTCGTCGACCGGGCCGGCCTGGCCACCGCAGATATCGAGGATCAGCGCAGTGATGCGCTCGATATGCTCGACCGTGGTGGCATAGTCCACGCCGCGCTCGAAGCGATGCCCGGCATCGGTCGAGAAGTTGAAACGGCGCGATCGGCCCTGGATCGCTTCCGGCCACCAGAAGGCGGCTTCCAGGTAGATGTTGGTGGTGTCCAGCGTGACGGCGGTGCTGTCGCCGCCCATGATGCCGGCCAGGCTCTCGATTTCCTTGTCGTCGGCGATCACGCCGACCTGCTCGTCGATCTCGACCGTATTGCCGTTGAGCAGCTTGAGCTGTTCGCCCTTGCGGCCCCAGCGCACGTCCAGGCCGCCGTGGATCTTGTCCAGGTCGAACACATGCGTCGGACGGCCCAGTTCGAGCATCACATAGTTGGAGATATCGACCAGCGCGGAGATGCTGCGCTGCCCTGCCCGCTCCAGGCGCTGCACCATCCAGGCCGGCGTGGCCGCGTGCGCGTTCACGCCACGGATCACGCGGCCGGAGAAGCGGCCGCACAGGTCGGGCGCCGAAATCCTGACCGGCAGCTTGTCGGCCAGCGTCACGGCAACCGGCTTCATCTCCGGCAGATGCAGTGCCGCACCGGTCAGCGCGGCAACTTCACGCGCCACGCCGTGGATCGACAGGCAGTCTGCCTTGTTGGGCGTGAGCTTGATGACGAAAACCTGGTCATCCAGGTCCAGGTACTCGCGGATGTTCTGGCCGACCTTCGCATCCTCGGGCAGGATCATCAGGCCGCCGTGGTCTTCCGACAGCTTGAGTTCGCGCGCCGAGCACAGCATGCCGTAGCTGTCGACGCCGCGCAGCTTGCCGACCTTGATTTCAAACGGCTTGCCGCCCGCTTCCGCCGGCGGCAGCACCGCGCCAACCAGGGCGCACGGCACCAGGATGCCGGGCGCGACGTTGGGCGCGCCGCAAACGATCTGCAGGTTCGCTCCGGTGCCGGCATCGACCTCGCACACATTGAGACGATCCGCGTCGGGATGGCGCTCGGTGGACAGCACGCGCGCCACCACCACCTTGTCGAAGGGCGGCGCGACCGGGCCGACCTCTTCCACTTCCAGCCCGGCCATGGTCAGGCTGTGCGAGAGCGCATCGGTGGAGATCTTGTCGGGATTGACGAAACTGCGAAGCCAGGATTCCGAGAATTGCATGGCGCTTCTGATCCGGTAAGTATTCTGTTCTGGGGTGTCGGTGACGATCTGCTCTGGCGCGGCGCTGTCAGGCGAACTGGCGCAGGAAACGCGCGTCGCCTTCAAAGAACAGGCGCAGGTCGTTGATGCCGTAGCGGAGCATGGTCAGGCGTTCGAGGCCGGAGCCGAAGGCGAAGCCGATGTAGCGCTCGGGATCCAGGCCCATATTGCGCAGCACATTGGGATGCACCTGGCCCGAGCCGGAGATCTCCAGCCACTTGCCTGCATTCTTCCCTTCCTCGAAGGCCATGTCGATTTCGGCGGACGGCTCGGTGAACGGGAAATACGAGGGACGGAAACGCACCTGGATGTCATCGCGCTCGAAGAACTTGCGCAGGAAGTCGGTGTACACGCCCTTGAGGTCGGCAAAGCTCACATGCTCGCCGATCCACAGGCCTTCGACCTGGTTGAACATCGGCGAGTGCGTGGCATCGCTGTCGACGCGGTAGGTGCGGCCCGGGCAGATCACCTTGATCGGCGGCATCTCGCGGCCCTTGTACTTCTCCACGTGCATGCGCGCGTAACGCACCTGCATCGGGCTGGTGTGGGTACGCAGCAGCAGCAGCTTGCCGTCGCTGTCGCGGCCGTCCACGTAGAACGTATCCTGCATCGAACGGGCCGGATGGTTGTCCGGGTTGTTCAGCGCGGTGAAGTTCATCCAGTCGGTTTCGATCTCGGGACCATCGGCCACGTCGAAGCCGACCGAGCCGAAGATCCGCTCGACGCGCTCCCAGGTTTGCATCACCGGGTGCAGGCTGCCGCGGGCAACCGCGCGGCCGGGCAGCGTGACGTCGATGGCCTCGGCGGCCAGGCGCGCGTTCATCAGCGCATCGGCCAGCGCCTGGCGGCGAGCCTGCAGCGCGGCCTCGACCTGCTGCTTGGCCTGGTTGATACGTGCGCCTTCGCTCTTGCGCGTTTCCGGGTCAAGCTTGCCGAGGCTCTTGAGCAGCTCGGTGAGCGCGCCGGTCTTGCCGAGAAAGCGGGCTTTTTCGTTTTCCAGCGTGGCGTTGTCGTTGGCAGCAGCGAAGGCGGCCTGGGCGTCGGCGACGATTTGATCCGGATCCAGAGACATGGCGGCGGTCGGCGATAAATTTGGCGTCCGGGTCACGCTGGGCCCGGGCGTGGGTTGGCACTAGGTGCGATGTGGGTGCAGAGTCCGCGCGGCACCGGGGGCGGCGCGGGCTTCGTTTCGGATATCGCCTGCGATGCAGAACGGCATTCGAAATAAAAACGGGGCTCGGTGAGGAGCCCCGTTTCTGCAGGTCCGGCCGAATCGCTGTCGCAGCGACACGCGCTGCCAAGGCAAATTCGGCGGAAATGCTGTCGACCTTGCGGTCGGTGCTTGCCCGGGAAGCCACACTGGAAACCAGCGCGGCGCCCCGGAGCCGGCATCAGGCAACGGTGGCTTTCACCTGGTTGACGATGGCGGCAAAGGCAGGCTTGTCATGAATAGCCATGTCCGACAGCACCTTGCGGTCCAGCTCGATCGAAGCCCGCTTCAGGCCGTTCATGAACACGCTGTAGGTCATGCCATGCTCACGCGAAGCAGCATTGATACGCGCAATCCAGAGAGCGCGGAACACGCGCTTCTTGTTGCGGCGATCGCGGTATGCGTACTGGCCAGCACGCATGACCGCCTGCTTGGCGATACGGTAGACATTATTACGGCGGCCGCGGAAACCCTTGGCAGCGACGATGACTTTCTTGTGACGGGCCCGTGCAGTGACCCCACGTTTTACTCGAGGCATGAAATGCTCCTTTCGTTTTCGTTAGGGTTATGCGTAAGGCATCATTGCGCGAACGGCCTTCAGGTTCGTCTCATGGACGTCCTGGGTGCCGCGCAACTGGCGCTTGTTCTTGGTGGTCTTCTTGGTCAGGATGTGACGCTTGAAGGCCTGGCCACGCTTGAACGAACCATTCGGACGCGCAGTAAAGCGCTTGGAAGCGCTTTTCTTGGTCTTCATCTTCGGCATGAAATACTCCAGCTTCTATGACATGCATGCAGGTGGCCAACTGGCGCCGGCACTTGCAAAACCCGCATCCACTTATTGTTGCGCGGTGCCGCGGAGACACCTGCGCTGCTTTCGCACGCCCCCGCGCCCGGAGGAATCCCCTCCGGGCCGCGGCGATGCGCAAAAATCCTACTTCTTCTTCTTGGGAGACAGCACCATCACCATCTGGCGGCCTTCCATCTTCGGCATCTGCTCGACCTGGCCGACTTCTTCCAGATCCGCCTTCAGGCGTTCGAGCACACGCGCGCCGATTTCCTGGTGTGCCATCTCACGGCCGCGGAAACGCAGCGTGATCTTGGTCTTGTCGCCGTCTTCAAGGAAACGCTTCAAGTTGCGCAGCTTGACGTTGTAGTCGCCATCATCCGTACCCGGCCGGAACTTGACTTCCTTGACCTGGATGATCTTCTGCTTCAGCTTGGCGTCGTGCGCGCGCTTGGCTTCCTCGTACTTGAACTTGCCGTAATCCATGATACGGGCAACAGGCGGCACCGCTGTCGGAGCGATTTCCACCAGGTCCAAGTCCTTATCCTCAGCCAGGCGAAGCGCGTCCATGAATTTGACGATGCCGAGCTGCTCATTATCAACCCCGACCAGGCGCAATTCGGGTGCGCTGATTTCGCGGTTGATGCGGTGACCTTTGTCTGTAGCGATGTTGCGTTACCTCAAGAAGAAAAAAACAAGCCGTGCTCATCCCATCAGGCTTTGCTGGCAACGTCCTGTTGCAGACGCTCCACAAATGCGGAAACGGACATCACACCCAGATCCACATTGCCACGGGCACGCACGGCCACTTGACTGGCATCCCGCTCCTTGTCGCCCACTACCAGCAGGTAGGGAATTTTCTGAAGCGAATGCTCGCGAATTTTATACGTAATTTTCTCGTTACGCAAATCCGCCTTAGCCCTAAATCCTTGTTTTTGCAGAAGTTGCACGACGTTTTCGGCATATTCCGCCTGGGAATCGGCAATATTCAGCACCACGACCTGCTCCGGCGCCAGCCAGGCGGGCAGCGCACCGGCGTGGTTTTCCAGCAGGATACCCAGGAAGCGCTCGAAAGAGCCCAGGATGGCCCGGTGCAGCATGACCGGACGCTTGCGCGAATTGTCTTCCGAGACGTATTCGGCATCCAGGCGTTCCGGCAGCACCAGGTCCAGCTGCAGCGTACCGCACTGCCAGGAGCGGCCGATGGCGTCCTTGATATGGTATTCCACCTTGGGGCCGTAGAAAGCGCCCTCGCCCGGCAACTCCTCCCACTCCACGCCGCAGGCGCGCAGCGCCAGGCGCAGGCCTTCCTCGGCGTGATCCCATACCTCGTCCGAGCCGGCGCGCTGCTCAGGGCGCAGCGACAGCTTGACGGCGATGTCCTTGAAGCCGAAATCGTCGTACACGGAGAACGCCAGTTCATTGAAGGCCTTGGCCTCGGCAACGATCTGCTCTTCCGTACAGAAAATGTGCGCATCGTCCTGCACAAAACCGCGTACGCGCATCAGCCCGTGCAGCGCGCCCGAGGGCTCGTTGCGATGGCAGGCGCCGAACTCGGCCAGGCGCAGCGGCAGGTCGCGGTAGGAGCGCAGGCCGTGGTTGAAGATCTGCACATGGCCGGGGCAGTTCATCGGCTTGATCGCGTAGTCGCGCTTTTCCGACTCCGTGACGAACATGTTCTCCTTGTAGTTCTGCCAGTGGCCTGACTTCTCCCACAGCGAACGATCCATCACTTGCGGCGTACGCACCTCTTCATAGCCAGCCTGCGTCAGGCGGCCACGCATGTACTGCTCCACTGCCTGCCACACCTGCCAGCCCTTGGGATGCCAGAACACCATGCCAGGCGCCTCTTCCTGCAGGTGGAACAGGTCGAGCAGCTTGCCCAGCTTGCGGTGGTCGCGCTTCTCGGCCTCTTCCAGCATGTGCAGGTAGGCCTCCTGGTCTTCCTTCCTGGCCCAGGCCGTGCCGTAGATGCGCTGGAGCATCTCGTTCTTGGCGTCGCCGCGCCAATAGGCGCCAGCCACCTTCATCAGCTTGAAGACCTTGAGCTTGCCCGTGGACGGCACGTGCGGGCCACGGCAGAGGTCGACGAACTTGCCTTCGCGGTACAGGCCGATCTCCTGGTCCTGCGGGATCGAGGCAATGATTTCGGCCTTGTACTTCTCGCCCATCGACTCGAACAGCTGCACGGCCTCGTCGCGGCTCCAGACTTCGCGCGACACCTTCTCGTCCTTCTTGGCGAGCTCGGCCATCTTCTTCTCGATGGCAACCAGGTCCTCGGGCGTGAAGGGGCGCTTGTAGGCGAAGTCGTAGTAGAAGCCGTTCTCGATCACCGGACCGATCGTCACCTGCGCGTCGGGATACAGTTCCTTGACCGCATAGGCCAGCAAGTGCGCCGTCGAATGGCGGATCACATCGACGCCATCGGCATCCTTGTCCGTGACGATGGCCAGGCTCGCATCGCCATCGATCAGGTGGCTCGTGTCGACCATCTGGCCGTCCACCTTCCCGGCCAGGGCGGCCTTGGCCAGGCCCGAGCCAATGCTCTGCGCCACTTCGGCAACCGTCACCGGGCCGGGGAATTCGCGTCGGGAACCATCCGGCAGCGTGATTGCGATCATCTTGCACCTCATCAGAAATCCGCCCGCCGGGGCCACGCCGCCGGCAAGCGAATGGAAAGCATCTTGTAGCGCCAGGCTCATGCCACGTTGTGAAACAAGCATTAGCCTGGCAGCGGGGGACTTCGCCCGGATCCACCTACCGGCAACCGAGCAGGATAGCAGGGAGCCAAGAAGCGACAGACGAAAAAAAACGCAGCCAAGGCTGCGTTTTTTTCGATCCAACCCAATCCACCGGGTCCGAAGGCGCACCTCGACTACTGTCGCTAGTTAGCGGTAGTAGTTCGCTGTGTCTTGAACATGGCGCCTTTTCCGTTCCAGGTTATCGGGATTGAACCGGAC
The DNA here is from genome assembly GCF_056398885.1 of Cupriavidus sp. 01T418. Taxonomy (NCBI): domain Bacteria; kingdom Pseudomonadati; phylum Pseudomonadota; class Betaproteobacteria; order Burkholderiales; family Burkholderiaceae; genus Cupriavidus; species Cupriavidus sp. 01T418. The sequence continues at coordinate 414,255 of NZ_JBFTQG010000002.1, read as the reverse complement.
TGCTTCGTACTCTTCGGTATTGGTATTGCCTGTTACTTCTTGCTGCTATGCGTTGGTAGGCTCGATTGGACTCGAACCAACGACCCCCACCATGTCAAGGTGGTGCTCTAACCAGCTGAGCTACGAGCCTATGGACTACTTGAACTTTACTGCACTACTTCGTATTGCTTACTTCGTACTGCTTATGCGTTGGTAGGCTCGATTGGACTCGAACCAACGACCCCCACCATGTCAAGGTGGTGCTCTAACCAGCTGAGCTACGAGCCTGCGAAGAACAAAAGTATAGCATCACTTTCTTTTAGCCTGCAAGACCCCCACCACATCTTCTATCAAACCGAGGGCGCGCTGCAGTTGCGTGGCCTCCGACACCTCGGCGGTGAACTGCATCCGTGCCACGCCCTTGCTCGACAGCGTCTTCACGCCGGTGACGTTGATCTTCTCGCGCGACAGCACTTCCGAGATGTCGCGCAGCAGCCCTTGCCGGTCGATCGCCTCCACGTGGATATCCACCGGATACACCGCATCGCTCTTCTTGCCCCACTCGGTCTGGATCACCCGCTCCGGCGCGCGCGCCGAGAGCTGGCCGAAGGTGTGGCAGGTGCGGCGATGAATGGAAACACCGCGCCCGCGCGTGACGAAACCCACGATGTCGTCCGGCGGCGCCGGCTTGCAGCACTTGGACATCTGCGTCATCAGCGAATCCACGCCCACCACCAGCACGCCGCTCTTGGCGCCGCGCGCCACGCTGGTGGCGCGGCTCTTCTTGGTGACCGCCTCTTCCTCGCTCTGCACCACCGCGGCTTCGCCTTCGGGATGCCGCAGCGCCTGCTCCACGTGCCGCAGGCTGAATTCTTCCTTGGCGACCGCGGCGAACAGGTCGTCCGGCGTCTTGAAGCCGAGGCGCGCCGCAAGGTCGTCCAGGTTGACCGCGGTCTTGCCCTCGCGCTGCAAGGTCTTGTCGATCAGCGCGCGACCTTGCGAGATGGTCTCCTGCGAGTCCAGCGCATTGAACCAGGCCCGCACCTTGGCCCGTGCGCGCGGGCTCGCCAGGTAGCCCAGCTCGACGTTGAGCCAGTCGCGCGACGGCCCGCCCTGCTTGACCGCGATGATGTCCACCGTCTGGCCGTTCTTGAGCGGCGTGTTCAACGGCACCATGGTGCCGTCCACGCGCGCGCCGCGGCAGCGATGGCCCAGATCGGTGTGCAGGTAGTACGCGAAATCCACTGGTGTGGCGCCTTGCGGCAAGGCCACCACGCGCGCCTGCGGCGTGAGCACATAGATGTGGTCGTCGATGGCGGCGTGCTTGAGCTGCTCCCACGGCGACTCGTCGTGCGCGACCGTGTGGTCGGCATCGTCCTTCCAGGCCAGCAGCTGGCGCAGCCAGGCGATCTTCTCGTCGTAGCGCTCGCTGGCCGAGAACTGTCCGCTATAGCCCTTGGAGCCCGCCTCCTTGTAGCGCCAGTGCGCGGCCACGCCGTACTCGGCGAAGTGATGCATCTCCTGGGTGCGGATCTGCACCTCGAAGGCGCGCCCGTCGTCGCCGATCACGACCGTGTGCAGCGATTTGTAGCCATTCGACTTGGGCCGGGAAATATAGTCGTCGAACTCGCGCGGGATCGGCTGCCAGATATGGTGCACGATGCCCAGCACGGTGTAGCAATCCTTGATGTCGTCGACGATCACGCGGAAAGCGCGCACATCGTAGAGATCGGCAAAGTCGAGCGCCTTGCCGCGCATCTTCTTCCAGATGCTGTGGATATGCTTGGGACGGCCGGACACCTCGGCGCGGATGCCGGCCGACGCCAGCTCGGACTGCAGCCGGGCAATCGCGCTGGAGATATAGCCTTCGCGTTCGATCCGTTTCTCGTCGAGCAGGCGCGCAATGCGCTTGTAGGTATCGGGTTGCTCGAAGCGGAATGCCAGGTCTTCCAGCTCCCACTTCATTTGCCAGATCCCGAGCCGGTTGGCCAGCGGCGCGTAGATGTCCAGCGTTTCGCGCGCGACGCCGGGCAATGGCTGCGCCTTGGTCTGCGCCAGCCAGCGCAGCGTCTGCAGGCGCGAGGCCAGCCGCACCAGCACCACGCGGATGTCCTGCGCGAAGGCCAGCAGCATCTTGCGCAGCGCCTCCACCTGTTCCTGGCGAGCGGCGATTTCGTCCTTGGTGGTTTCGGGCGCGCCGCTGTGGCCCACCGCGATTGCGCCGATGCGCAACAACTGCCTCACGCCCTTGACAAGCCCCGCGACTTCTTCGCCGAACAACGGCTCGATTTCCGTCTCGCAGCCTGGCACGAAGGCCGCCAGCGCGAACAGGCAGGCCGCGGCGCGCGCGGCATCGTCGACGCGCAGGCCGTCGAGAATGCGCAGCATGCCCTCGGCGTGCGAGAACACGGTCTCGCCGGTGGGCAGCGTCGCCTCGCTGCCGCGCTCGCGCACGAACGCCAGGGCGCGCTCCACCAGCCCGGAATCGGGCGTGCCGGCAATCTGCCCGGTCAGGTCAGTCGACGTCACCATATCGCTGCCCCGACCTCACTTGAGCGCGGCGGTAACCACCACTTCGATCAGGTATTGCGGGTTGGCCAGGCGCGCCTCCACGGTGGCGCGCGGGGGCGTATGGCCCTGCACGACCCACTCGTCCCAGACCTCGTTCATGATGCCGATCTGGTCGACGTCGGTCAGGAAGATCTGGCACGAAAGAATCCGGCCCTTGTCGCTGCCGGCTTCGTTCAGCAGACGCTCGATATGGCCCAGCACCTCGCGGGTCTGGCCGCGCAGATCCGCGCCGGGATCGACCTCCGGCACCTGGCCGGCGAGATAGACCACGCCGTTGTAGATCGCGTATTCGGACAGGCGCTTGCCCACATGGGCGCGCTTCAGTTCATTGGTACTCATGGCAATACTTCATCGTCGAGAAACATCGAACATCGAATCCGGGCCGCCCCGGCATCAGGCCGTGCCCACGAAAAACTGCCTGGCAATGGCCACTTGCGCGGGATCGAGGAACATCGGGGCATGGCCCACGTCCGGCACCTCCACCGAAGTCACGCCATGCCCGCGCGCCACCATCTCCACCACGGTCTCGCGCGTCAGCAAATCGGACTGCGCGCCGCGCACCACCAGTATGGGCGCCTGGATGGCCTCGAAGCCACGCCACAGCGCCGCTTCGCCGGCGCTCACCTGCTCGGGCGTCGTCTCCCGGAACGGCAGCGCCATCGCCGGATCGTAATGCAAGCCCCATTCCAGGCCTTCCGCGCCCTGCACCGGCTTGAGCATGGCGCCGTTCAGTTCGCGCCATTGCTCGGGCGTGTGGCGGCCAAAGGAAGCACTGATGGTCTGCAGGTAGGCCAGGCCTTCCTCGAAGGCCTTGAAGCGCACCGGCAAACCCAGGTAGGAACCGATCCGCTCCACCGCCGAGGCGGCGATGCGCGGCCCCACGTCGTTGAGCAGCAGCTTGCGCACCGGCGACTTGGGCAGGCCCGCCAGCCCCATGCCGATCAGGCCGCCCATCGAGGTGCCGAACCAGTCGACCTGGTCCACGTTGAGCCGGGCGATCAGGGTAACCATGTCCGACACGTACTGCGGCACCACGTAGCGGCGCGGATCCGCGAGCCAGTCCGAGCGCCCGCGCCCGACCACGTCGGGGCACACCACACGGTACTCGCCGCACAGCGCGGCGGCGACCGTATCGAAGTCGCGGCCGGTGCGGGTCAGCCCGTGCACGCACATCAACACCCGGGGGTTGGTGGGATCGCCCCACTCGTGATATGCCATGCGGTGGAGACCCACCGGGCTGATGCATTGGACGAAGCCGAGGCGCGGGCTGGCTGACATCTGAACTCCCTGGCTGGGCGGTAGCAGAAACGGCACCGCCGGGTGGCGGCGCCCGGGTTGGGCAAAGGTGGATTGTACGCTGCAGCGGTTACAATGCCACAGCATCCGGGTTCGTGCGGCGGCGCCCCGGTCTTTGCCTGCTACGACAAGCGCAGCACCTGACGAAGGCGCAGCCGCGCCGTCAGGAAAAAAGCCCCGCGAACGCAAGCTCGCGGGGCTTTTCTTATTGCGGTGACCCGTCAGAGCAACGGTGCGCCCGTCTTGCTCTGGATCTCTTCGCGGCTCACGCCCGGCGCCGTTTCCACCAGCTTGAGGCCGGCATCGGTCACGTCGATCACGCCGAGGTCGGTGATGATGCGGTTGACCACGCCCAAGCCCGTGAGCGGCAGCGCGCACGACGCCAGGATCTTGATGTCCTCGCTGCCGTCCTTTTTCTTGGCGGTGTGTTCCATCAACACCACCACGCGGCCCACGCCGGCCACCAGGTCCATCGCGCCGCCCATGCCCTTGACCATCTTGCCCGGGATCATCCAGTTGGCCAGGTCGCCCTTCTCGCTGACCTGCATGGCGCCCAGGATGGCCAGGTTGATATGGCCGCCGCGAATCATCGCGAAGGAATCCGCCGAGGAGAAGATCGACGAGCCCGGCAGCGTCGTCACGGTCTGCTTGCCGGCATTGATCATGTCGGCGTCGACCTCGTCTTCGGTCGGGAACGGGCCGATGCCCAGCAGGCCATTCTCGGATTGCAGCCAGACTTCCATGCCCTGCGGAACATGGTTGGCCACCAGCGTCGGCAGGCCGATGCCCAGGTTCACGTAGAAGCCGTCCTGCAGTTCGCTAGCGGCGCGCGCCGCCATTTCGTCACGTGTCCATGCCATGATAGTTCTCCTTAGCTGGCCTGATTTGCCGAAGCCCGCACGGTGCGCTGCTCGATGCGTTTCTCGGGATTGGCGTTCAGCACGATGCGCTGCACAAAAATGCCCGGCGTGTGGATCTCGTCCGGATCCAGCGAGCCGGTATCGACCAGGTGCTCGACCTCGACCACGGTGAACTTGCCGGCCATCGCGCACATCGGGTTGAAGTTGCGCGCGGTGCGGCGGAAGATCAGGTTGCCGGCGCGGTCCGCCTTGTACGCCTTGACCAGCGCCACGTCGGCGGTCAGCGCGCGTTCCATCACGTACTGCTGGCCGTCGAATTCGCGGATTTCCTTGCCTTCGGCCACGATGGTGCCCACGCCGGTCTTGGTGAAGAAGGCGGGGATGCCCGAGCCGCCGGCCCGCAACTTCTCGGCCAGCGTGCCTTGGGGAGTGAATTCCAGCTCGAGCTCACCGGCCAGGTACTGGCGCTCGAATTCCTTGTTCTCACCCACGTAGGACGAGATCATCTTCTTGATCTGGCGCGTGGCCAGCAGCAGGCCCAGGCCGAAGCCATCCACGCCGGCGTTGTTCGAGATACAGGTGAGTTGCTTGGCGCCGCTATCGCGCAGGGCAGCAATCAGCGCCTCCGGGATGCCGCACAGACCGAAACCGCCAACCGCGATCGTCTGGCCGTCGCGAACGACGCCCGCGAGCGCCTCTGCGGCACTGGCATAGACCTTGTTCATGTTTGCTCCTTCCTCGGTGATGTCCCGTCGTTGGGCCCGCCTTCGGGTGATGCCGGCGAGTCATGCAGGGAATTGTAACGGTACAATCGGAACGGAGATCGCCCGATTGCCGACTGCCCGACAGCATACGCAAGCACCGCATCCCGCGCCAATACGTACATTTACATAAGCAAATGCCCGCTATCGACTACCAGACCGCCTTCCAGCTCGCCCCGGTTGGCCTTGTGCTGTCGCGCGAGCGCATGATCGAGGACTGCAACGACGAGCTTTGCCGCATCTTCGGCACCACCCGGCAGGCCATGATTGGCAAGTCGTTCCAGGTACTCTATCCCACCGCGGATGAATTCGAGCGCACCGGCGCGCGGATCGTGCCCATCATGAACGCCACGGGCACCTACTCCGACGAGCGCATCATGAAGCGCGCCGGCGGCGACCTGTTCTGGTGCCATGTCACCGGACGCTCGCTGGATCGCCAGCAGCCGCTGGGCGCCGGCATCTGGACCTTCGAAGACCTCTCGCAAAAGCGCGTGGTCACCGCCGAACTGACGGCGCGCGAACGCGATGTCGCCGCGCAACTGGTCGACGGCAAGACCAGCAAGCAGATCGGCAGGCTGCTGTCGATCAGCCCGCGCACCGTGGACATCTACCGGGCCAGGCTGATGAAGAAGTACGGCGCCCATACCTCGGTGGACCTGGTGCAACGCCTGGTCAACCATTAATTGGCGGCAAAGACCGCCTACTCCATCAGCGCCCGGATCGCCGGCGGCACGGGCACCGATTTCTCGGCCTCGTAGTCGCACCACACCACCTTGGCGCCGCCTTGCGCATACACCACATCGGGCTGGTCGGTGCGGCGGATCTCCATGCGGGTCTCGAAGCTGGTGCGGCCCAGTTCGCCGGCGTACATCCGGCACTCGATATCCCCTGGATAACGCAGCTGCTTCAGGAAGTTCATGTGCGCGTTGATGATGACGGGACCACAACCGCTGGCATCCTTGCCGCCATGGCCGAGCGACTCGAACCAGGCAATGCGCGCCTGCTCCAGGTAACGGAAGTAGACCGTGTTGTTGACATGGCCCATGGCGTCCATGTCGCCCCACCGGATGGGCATGAGGAGTGTGAATACGGGTTTCATGACGCTGAGCCTACCACGGGTAAAAGAAAGGGAAAGGGGCGGCGAACGGCCCCTCTCTCACCCTCGCGATCACGCCCCGCCGCTTAGCGCTTGGCGATCGAGGCTTCAGCCTTGCCGACCAGATCGACGCCGATCTGCTTCTTCCATTTGTCGTAGACCTTGGCCGTGGCCTTGCGGAAGGCATCGTGCTCGGCCGGCGTCAGTTGCGACACCTTCACGCCGTGGGCTTCCATTTCCTTCCAGCCCGGCGCGCCCGCCTCCACCAGGCCCTTGCGGGCCAGCGCGATTTCCTGCTTGCCGGCGTCGATGGCTGCCTGCTTGACGATCTCGCGGTCGGCCGGGGTCCAGCTTTCCCAGATCTGCTTGTTGACCACGAAGATCAACGGGTCGGCGACATAGCCCCAGGTGGTGACGAACTTCTGGCCCACCGTATAGAGCTTGGCGGCGGCGAACACGGACTGCGGATTTTCCTGGCCGTCCACCGCGCCCGAGGCCAGGGCCGGCTGCGCGTCGGCCCAGCTCATCTGGGTCGGATTGGCGCCGAGCGCGTTGAAGGTCTCGATATACAGCGGCGAGCCCACCACACGCAGCTTCATGCCCTTCAGGTCTTCCGGCTTGCGGATTTCGCGCTTGGAGTTCGAGACTTCGCGAAAGCCGTTCTCGCCCCAGGCCAGCGGCACCACGCCGGCCTTGTCCAGGGACGCGAAGATCGATTTGCCGACTTCGCCCTGGGTGAGCGCGTCCAGCGCCTTGTAGTCCGGCATCAGGAACGGCAGCGAGAACAGGTTCAGTTCCTTGACCTGCGGCGACCAGTTGATGGTCGAGCCGACCGCCATGTCGATCACGCCCTGGCGGATCGCCGAGAACTCGCGGGTCTGGTCGCCCGCCACCAGCGAAGTGCCGGGGTAGAGCTTGATATTGATGCGGCCGCTGGTGCGCTGGCGCACCAGGTCAGCCCAGATCTCGCCGCCCTTGCCCCACGGGAAGGCCGGGCCGACCACCAGCGACATCTTGTATTCGGCTTTGTAGGCCTGCGCCATGGCGCCGGCAGGCGCGAGGGCGGCAGCAACGATGGTGGCTGCCAGCGACAGCATCAAGGCACGACGTTGCATCGGTACTCTCCTCTCGGGATAGGTTGTGCGTTGCTTGTTTCTTGTTTCGTGTTTCGTGTTTCTTGCGCGGCTTCAATAACCGAGGTAGTCCGGCAGCCACGTCGCCAGCGGCGGATAAGCCAGCACCATCAGCATGGCGACGAACATGGCCAGCAGCATCCAGATCACCCAGGGCACGGTCTCTTCCATGCGCACACGCGCGATCCGGCACGAGACCATCAGGTTCACCGCCAGCGGCGGCGTGAACTGGCCAAGCGCAACCTTGAGCGTCAGCACCACGCCGAACCACACCGGATTCCAGTGGAAGGCGTTGGCGATCGGCAGCAGCAGCGGCACGAAGATCAGGAAGATCGAGATGCCGTCGAGGAACATCCCTACCGTCATCAGCAGCGCCACGATCAGCGCCAGTACGCCGTACTCGCCCAGCCCCGCATGCGCGATGGCATTGGCCAGCGGATCGATCACGCCCAGCGTGGACAGCGCATAGGCAAAGATGCCGGCCAGCGCCACCACGAGCAGGATCACCGCGGAAGTCTCGGCCGCCTCCTGGAAGATCGTGAACAGGTCGCGCACGCCGATGCTGCGGTAGATCACCATGCCGACGAACAGGCCGTACACCACCGCCACCACGGCGGCCTCGGTCGGCGTGAACCAGCCCGCGCGCATGCCGCCCAGGATCAGGAACGGCGCGACCAGCCCCCAGGCCGCTTCGCGCAGGCTCTTCCAGAACGGCGGACGCGGCAGCCCGGCCTCGATGGCGCCCATATTGTGCTTGCGCGCCAGCCAGACGGCCGGCACGATCAGCGCCACGCCGGCCAGGATGCCGGGGATCATGCCGGCGGCGAACAGCGCCGGCACCGAGGCGCCGGGCACCAGCACGCTGTAGATGATGAAGGCGACCGAGGGCGGGATCAGGATGTCGGTGGCGGCGGCGGCGCCGACCACGGCCGCGCTGTAGGCGCCGGGATAGCCGGCGCGCGACATGGCAGCGATCATCACGCCGCCCACCGCGGCCGCGTTGGCCGGGCCGGAGCCGGAGATGCCGCCCAGGAACATGGCCACCAGGATCGCCACCAGCGGCAGCATGCCCGGGCCGCGCCCGACAATGGCAATGGCAAAGGTGACGAGGCGCTGCGCCACGCCGGAACGATCGAAGATCGAGCCGACCAGCACGAACATCGGGATGGCCAGCAGCGGGTACTTGCCCAGCCCCGCATAGAAGTTCTGCGGCACGGCCAGCAGGCCGAACATCTGTGTATCCAGATTGGACAGGCCGATCGCCACCAGGCCGCCGAGTCCCAGCGACACGCCGATCGGCACGCCAAGCATCATCAAGCCAAGGAACACGACAAACAGGATGATCGCAACGAGGGTCATGGCGCCGAATCCGAAGCCGCTACGCCAAACGCGCGTTCGGCGAGCGCGCGCAGGTTGCGCAGCGCCACGCCGAAGGCCCGCAGCGCGATGGCGGCCGACAGCACCGGCAGCCAGACCGAGTACCACCAGCTGGGCACGCCAATGCCCGGCGAGGTCTCGCCAAACATGTATTCATCCCAGGCAATGCGTGCACCCAGCACCGCCAGCGCGATGAACATGACTGCGACAGCCACCGCCGACAACACGGCCAGGCGCCGCTGCCGCGCCACGCTGCCGCGCGCGAAGAAGAATTCGATGCGGATATTGCGGTCGCGCGCCACGGCCGCGCTGCCGGCCACCAGGGCCAGCACGATCATCAGGAAGACCGAGAATTCCTCGGTCCAGGCAAAGGACGCGTCGGTGAAATAGCGGACCACCACATTGGCGAAGGTGATGCACACCAGCAGCGCCATGACGATCACGCCAACCCAGTCTTCGATCCGCGGCGAAACCTTGAAACCGCTGTCCCCTTGCTGGCTGGCACCGGTCCCGTCCGGCATGGCCGTGACGTGTTGCGGGTCGGCATCGCGCCGCCCCTCGCTATCTCCTTGCATCTCCGCGGCCTCCGGTCCGCGCGGCATGGCAGGCCGCTGGCGGTCATTCCTTGAATTGGCTTGGTCCTTGGTCTCTAGTCTCTAGTGGCTAGTGGCTAGTCTCCAGGCATCGCGGATTATGCCAAGACTACGGCGCATGCGGGAATTTTTGGCAAGGGCGCTCGGGTGCCCCGTCGGCGGCGCGCGCCATCGGATGGCAGTCGCGTTATCCGCAAGCCGGCGAATCGCATCCCGCCCCCAAGGGGACCGGACAAGCCCGGAAGCACGCGAACCGCATGCCCTGCCCGCGCCTTTGGCGCGCCGCGGGGCCGGCTTTTGCCGGCAGGCGGGCATGGCGCCCGCCGCCGCTTACACCATGCCGTCGTCGGCGGTAATGATCGCGCCGTTGATGAACGCCGACTGGTCGGACGCCAGCAGCAGGAGCAGGCCGTCCAGATCCTCGGGCTTGCCCACGCGCTTGCGCGGCAGCATCTGGATCAGCTTCTGGCCGGCATCGGTGTCCCAGTGGTGGTGATTGATGTCGGTGTCGATGTAGCCGGGGCAGATCGCGTTGACGTTGATGCCATGACGCGCCCATTCCAGCGCCATCGCCTTGGTCATATGGACCACCGAGGCCTTGCTCATGCAGTACACGCCGATCTGCGACAGCACCTTGAGCCCGGCCACCGAGGCAATGTTGATGATGCGCGACTGGGGTAGCGGATTGCCGTTTTTCTCCGCCCCCTTGGAGCGCGCGATCATGCGCTTGGCCACTTCCTGGGCCACGAAAAAGGCACCCCGGGTGTTGGTGTCGAAGACGAAGTCGAAATCGTCCGGCGTTACGTCGGTGAGGCGTTGGGTGGTGGAAACCCCCGAATTATTGACCAGGATATCGATCGCGCCCGCTTCGGTCTCGGCATGCGCCACCGCGGAGCGGATGCTGTCGTGGTCGGTCACGTCCAGCTGCACCACGTGGGCGCTGCCGTCCTCGGCTTCGATCGCGGCACGCAGCTCCTTGAGCCGCTCGGTGCGCCGCGACGCCAGTATCACCTTGGCGCCGGCGGATGCCAGGACGTGGGCAAACCGCGTGCCCAGGCCGCTCGAAGCGCCTGTCACCAGCGCCACCTTGCCTTCCAGATTGATCGACAGACCCATATTGACCTCTTGGTTCGGGAGCCCCCGCGCCGCCTGCCATGGCCACGGCTACCAGGTACTCCGCACGAATCTGCCTGGCTCAAACGGAAGGCAGCATATCAAAAAAAAGAACGGTCGTTCCAAAAAAAATCTTGCCTGACCATGGCGAGTCCCGGACAATGCCGGAGATTCTAAGAACTCGGGCTATAAAGGGAAAGAGGAAAAACACGCAGGCGTCACGATTTGGCGCCTTGTGCGCCCCACCCCTGCCCTGGTTCCCGCCAAAGACAGCATTTCCCACAACTGCGCGCAAGTTGCCAAGAATAGAGGGTTAGAGACAATGGATCAGCAACAGCTCCTGGAGCAGTACGGCCCCCGCGAGGCCATGGAATACGACGTTGTCATCGTCGGCGGCGGTCCCGCCGGCCTGGCAACCGCCATCCGTCTGAAGCAACTGGCCCAGGAGAAAGGCACCGAAGTCAACGTATGCGTGCTGGAAAAAGGCTCCGAACCCGGCGCCCACATCCTGTCCGGCGCCATTATGGACCCGCGTGCGCTGAACGAGCTGTTCCCGAACTGGAAGGAACTCGGCGCCCCGCTGAACCAGCCGGTCGCCGAAGACAAATTCCTGTTCCTCAACGAAGCCGGTTCCAAGGCCACGCCGTCCGCCCTGCTGCCGGAGTGCTTCCATAACCACGGCAACTACATCATCAGCCTGTCCAACTTCACGCGCTGGCTGGGGCAGCAGGCCGAAGGCCTGGGCGTCGAGATCTTCCCCGGCTTCCCGGCCGCCGAAGTGCTCTACAACGACGATGGCTCGGTCAAGGGCGTGGCCACGGGCAACATGGGCATCAACAAGGAAGGCGAGCCTACCGAGAACTTCCAGCTCGGCATGGAGCTGCATGCCAGGTACACCATCTTCGCCGAGGGCTCGCGCGGCCACCTGGGCAAACAGCTGATTGCGCGGTTCAGGCTCGATGCCGGCAAGGATCCGCAGAGCTACGGCATCGGCCTGAAGGAACTGTGGGAAATCGATCCCGCCAGGCACCAGCCAGGCCTGGTGGTGCATACGGCCGGCTGGCCGCTGGACCCGGCCACCTACGGCGGCTCCTTCCTGTACCACATGGAAGACAACAAGGTCGCGGTGGGCTTCGTGGTGGGCCTGGACTACACCAATCCGTGGCTGTCGCCCTTCGAGGAATTCCAGCGTTTCAAGACCCACCCGGAAATCCGCCAGTATTTCGAAGGCGGCAAGCGCATCAGCTACGGCGCGCGCGCCATCACGGCCGGCGGCCTGTTGTCGCTGCCCAAGACCGTGTTCCCGGGCGGCGCCCTGGTCGGCTGCGACGCCGGCTACCTGAACGCCTCGCGCATCAAGGGCAGCCACGCCGCCATCAAGACCGGCATGATGGCCGCCGAAGCCGCGTACGACGCGCTGCAGGCCGGCCGCCAGCACGACGAGCTGACGGCCTACCCGACCGCCTTCGAGAACAGCTGGCTGTACAAGGAACTGCTGCAGGCAAAGAACTTCAAGCAGTGGTTCAAGAAGGGCCGCACCACCGCCACGCTGATGACCGGCATCGAGCAATGGCTGCTGCCCAAGCTGGGCATCCGCAACCCGCCCTGGACCATCCACCGCGAGAAGCCGGACCACGTCTACCTCAAGCCGGCCGCGGAATGCCAGCAGATCGTCTATCCCAAGCCAGACGGCAAGCTGACCTTCGACCGCCTCAGCTCGGTGTTCATCAGCAACACCAACCATGAGGAAAACCAGCCGGCCCACCTGACGCTCAAGGACGCCAGCGTGCCCGTCAGCGTCAACTGGGACAAGTTTGCCGGCCCCGAAAGCCGCTACTGCCCGGCCGGCGTCTATGAGTTCGTGCAGAACGACGACGGCAAGGAGCGCCTGCAGATCAATGCGCAGAACTGCGTGCACTGCAAGACCTGCGACATCAAGGATCCCACGCAGAATATCGTGTGGGTGACGCCGGAAGGCGGCGGCGGCCCGAACTACGTGGGCATGTAAGCGCGCCCCCAAGGGCGATAGGAAGCGGCATGGAACGGCATCGAACGGCACCGGATTCGGTGCCGTTTTTTTATGTGCTCAGGCCAGCGGGCCCGACGTCGCGGGCAATGCCAGCGCATCGTGATAGAAAGAACGGCTCGCTGTCCGCCAGCCTCCGCCACCGCCCGATACCAGCCGATCACATCGGCCAGGCCGGCGGTCAAGGCAGTAGCGCGAACGTTTCAGGCCGAGACCGGCATGCTGGCGCTTGCCAGCAATTGTTCGTAGATAAAGCACTGGAGCAGCGTCAGCTCACGCTCGCCGAGCACATCGAACGCAACGCCGAACGTGGGGAACTCGGCATCCGCCTCGGCCGGCAGCGGGTTGCGCACCAGCCCGTCGACCATGATCTCGCTGTCCAGCGCCGCGGTGCGCAGATGGAAGCACAAGCGTACCGGCGTACCCGGCGCCGGCACCGTCCCGGCAATCTGGACCTGCGCGCCGCCGGTGCTCAGGTCGGTCAGGAGCACCAGCCTGCCAGGCTGGCGGGAAGCTGGTGCTGCCTCGGCAGCGTCCGGCGGGTCGTTTGCCGTGCTGCCGGCATCCACCAGGTAGGCGGCCAGGCGGGTCGGCACACGGGTGGCTTTGCGCACCGGCAGCTGCTGCGACTCGGCCGGTGCCGACAACACCAGATAGCGGAAGGGACTGCGGCAGAGCGCGGTCACGGTCGACTCGAAACTGAGGATGGCGTGGCCGGAAAAGCCGCGCAACAACATCGTGGCGCCGGGCTGGACCTGCAACTCCTTGCCGCCAAGTTGCGGCCATGTCACGAACAGGCCTTGCTCGACGAAGCCGATCAGCCGGCTGGCGGCGGCCCGGCCCACCTGCCCTGGCGACTTGACCTGCAACAGCGTACCAACCTGCAGGCCAAGGGGCCCGGCCGTGACGAGCCGTGCGCCGTCCTCCAGCTCGCCCGGCTCGCTATCGGGGCGGCAGACTGTGCCATGGCGGAACACCAGGGCGACATCGCGATCCTCGGGGATCACGCTGCCGCTGCCGAGCACGAGGTTTCCCGCCTGGTCCAGCAAGGACCAGGGCAAGGGCTGCCCGACCGGGAGATCGTTAGGATTGAGTGCAATCATGGGAAGCGGCGGTGAACGCCCAGGCAGCGGGCGTGGCAGATCCAACGGTGGCCTCGGAAGACAGCTGTCTCCCGGCCACCCCCTGACGAGGCGCTCAACGCATCCCGCGATGCCTGGCCCCGCCGAAACGCCCCGCAGGGCCGACGGCCATGCGCGTGTCCCGGCCAAAGGCCGCCGCGAGGTGCCAAGTGAATAGCGTATCTCATCCAGCCTTCTATCGGCCTGTTTTGGAAAATCCTTAAGCGCAATTCATCATCGCGTCATAACCTCGCAGCCGGACGCGCCTTGACGCCATCCCGCTTTCCTCGCAACATCTCGCCACAAGCTGCCTGACAGCCTTACAACGATTGCGCAGGCCGCGCACAGCGAGCACGCTGCCCTGGTCGACGCCCTGCAGAGGAAAACAATGGAACAAGTGGATTGCGTGGTAATCGGCGCGGGTGTGGTAGGTCTGGCGGTGGCGAGACAACTGGCCTTGCAGGGCCGCGAAGTCATCATCCTGGAAACAGAGAACGCCTTCGGCACCATGACCAGCGCGCGCAACAGCGAAGTGATCCATGCCGGCATCTATTACCCGGCCGGCTCGCTAAAGGCCGCGATGTGCGTGCGCGGCAAGGCCATGCTGTATGACTACTGCGCCTCGCATCACATCGAGCACCAGCGCTGCGGCAAACTGATCGTCGCCACCACCGAGGCCCAGGTGCCCACGCTAGAAAGCATCCGGGCCAAGGCCGCGGCCAATGGCGTGCACGACCTGCAACTGCTCAGCCAGGCCGAGGCGCAGGCCCTGGAGCCGAACCTGCAATGCCGCGCCGCCCTGCTCTCGCCCTCGACCGGCATCGTCGACAGCCACGGCCTGATGCTGGCGCTGCTGGGCGATGCGGAGAAGGCCGGCGCCATGCTGGCGGTGCAGTCGCCGGTAGCGGGCGGCGCGGTCACGCCCGAAGGCATCCGGCTCGACGTAGGCAGCCAGGACGACGCCGCCGGCACCACGCTGCTGGCCCGCACCGTGATCAATTCGGCGGGCCTGACGGCACCGGCGCTGGCACGCAGCATCGCGGGGATGCCCGCCGAACACATCCCGCCGCAGTATTACGCCAAAGGCAGCTATTTCACGCTGGCCGGGCGCGCGCCCTTCTCGCGGCTGATCTATCCGGTGCCGGAAGCCGCCGGCCTGGGCGTGCACCTGACCATCGACCTGGGCGGCCAAGCGCGCTTCGGCCCCAACGTGCGCTGGATCGACGAGGTCGAGTACGGCGTGAACCCTGCCGATGCCGACAGTTTCTACGACGAAGTACGGAATTACTGGCCGGAACTGGCCGACGGCGCACTGCAGCCGGGCTATGCCGGCATTCGCCCCAAGATCAGCGGACCCGGCGAGCCGGCGGCGGACTTCCGCATCGATGGCCCGGCGATCCATGGCGTGCCGGGGCTGGTCAACCTGTTCGGCATCGAGTCTCCCGGGTTGACCTCGTCGCTGGCGCTGGCCCAGCACGTGGCAGGCCTGCTCTGACGCGCGCGCCCGGCCCTCGTCAATGCCCGGCGTTGGCGGCGTCGGAGGCGGCTTCCGTGCGGAACGTCATGAGCGCGCACAGCGCCCCACCTGCCGCCGCCAGCGCGGCCAGCCCGAACGTATGGGCCGGGCCCAGCGCCTTCCAGGTCCAGCCCATCGCGAGCCCGCCGAACGTGCCGCCAAGGCCGTAAGAAAGGCCCGTGTAGAGCGCCTGCCCACGCCCCTGCAAGGGGCCGGCAAACCAGCGTTGCAGGCGCTTGAGGCTGGCGCTGTGATGCGCGCCAAAGGTGGCCGCATGCAGCACCTGCACCAGTGCCATCAGCCAGGATAGCTCCGCGAAGTACCCGGTCAGGCCAAAGCGCAGCGCGGCCAGCACGAAGGTGCCGGTCAGGATGGTGCGCAGCGGGACGCTGCCGAACAGCCGCCCCTGGTAGAAAAAGAAGACGATCTCGGCGACCACGCCGATGGTCCACATCACGCCGATGGCGAACTTGCTGTAGCCGAGCTGCTCCAGGTACAGCGAATAGAACACATACAGCGCGGCATGCGCGAACATCATCAGGAAGGCCGAGCCGAAGAACCAGGCCGCGTCCGGACGGCGCAGCAGCGGCAGCGCCGGCGGCGGCCTGACGCGCGGCCCGTCGTCGGGCGCATCGCGCATGCCGAACACCACCAGCAGGAACAGCGCCAGCATGGCGCTGGCCAGCCACGGGAACGCCTCCATGCCAAGGCGCTCGAACAGCGCCCCACCCAGCAGCACGGCCGCGATAAAGCCGGCCGAGCCGAACATGCGAATGCGCCCGTAGCGATGGTCGAAGGCGCCATAGCGGCGCAGCGTGGAAATCGTGAGCGCGTCGCCCAGCGGCGACATGGCGCTGGTGATCAGGTTCAGCGCGATCATCATCGCCATCATGCCGCCGTAGCTGGTCACGCCAGGCACCATCAGGAAGGCGAGCAAGGAACTGACTGCGGCCAGGCGCAGCAGCCGCACCCGGGTGTGCATCACGTCCGACAGCCAGCCCCAGAAATACGGGCCGACGATGCGGCTGACCTGGAAACAGGCCATCAGCACGCCGATCTGCACCGCGGTAAAGCCGCGTCCGGCGAAGAACAGGCTTACATAAGGGGAGATGACACCGACATAGCCGTAGTAGCCGAGGTAGAACAGGCCGAACCGCGTCTCCGAGACGCGTCCGGCACCCGGCGCATGGGCGTGCGGTTCCGCCTGCGCCAACTTAGCGCGACTGGCCGGACTGCGGTGACTGGGCAGGGATGCGCGGGGTATCGACCTTGACGTCGCCGCACTGGGCGCGATGGCGCAGCGCGTGATCCATCAGCACCAGCGCCAGCATGGCTTCGGCAATGGGCGTGGCACGGATGCCCACGCAGGGGTCGTGGCGGCCAAAGGTTTCCACCGTGGCGGGCTGGCCTGCCTTGTCGATCGATGCGCGCGGCGAGCGGATGCTGGAGGTCGGTTTGACCGCCAGCGAGACGGTCACATCCTGGCCGGTCGAGATGCCGCCCAGCACGCCACCTGCGTTATTGCCGAGGAATCCTTCGGGGCTAAGCGAGTCGCCATGCATGGTGCCCCGCTGGCTGACGCTGTCGAAGCCAGCACCGATTTCCACGCCCTTGACCGCATTGATGCCCATCATGGCGTGCGCGATATCGGCGTCGAGCTTGTCGAACAGCGGCTCGCCCAGGCCAACCGGCACATTGCTCGCCACCACCTCGATGCGCGCGCCGACCGAATCGCCATCGCGGCGCAGCGCGTCCATATAGGTTTCCAGTTCCGGCACGATGTCCGCATTGGGGGCGAAGAAGGGATTCTGCGGCACTTCCGCCCAGTCCACGAACGGCACGCGGATCTCGCCCAGTTGCGACATATAGCCCCGGATTTCGGTGCCGTATTGCTCGCGCAGCCATTTCTTGGCCACGGCCGCGGCCGCCACCACCGGCGCCGTCAGGCGCGCCGACGAACGGCCGCCGCCGCGATAGTCGCGGATGCCGTACTTCTGCCAGTAGGTGTAGTCGGCGTGGCCGGGCCGGAAGGTCTCGACGATATTGCCGTAGTCCTTGCTGCGCTGGTCGGTATTGCGGATCAGCAGGCAGATCGGCGTGCCGGTGGTCTTGCCCTCGAACACGCCGGACAGGATCTCGACCTGGTCGGCTTCCTGGCGCTGGGTGACGTGGCGCGAAGTGCCCGGCTTGCGGCGGTCCAGATCGATCTGGATATCGGCCTCGCTGAGCGCCATGCCCGGCGGGCAACCGTCCACCACCGCGCCGATGGCCGGCCCGTGCGATTCGCCGAAGGTGGTGACAGTAAAGAGCAGGCCGAGGGTATTGCCGGACATGATGGGAACCGCGGAGGGCGTGAGAATTGGGGAACGGGGTACATTGTAAGGCTTTTGCCGCCCGGCTGGCCCCGGCCTTGCCGATATCAGGCCACCGGCGCCGGCGCCGGATCCGGGTAGTACCGCGCCTG
Source organism: Cupriavidus sp. 01T418 (assembly GCF_056398885.1). Lineage (NCBI taxonomy): Bacteria > Pseudomonadati > Pseudomonadota > Betaproteobacteria > Burkholderiales > Burkholderiaceae > Cupriavidus > Cupriavidus sp. 01T418. Next base: position 396,349 of record NZ_JBFTQG010000002.1, on the reverse strand, counting down.
CATCCGTGCGGCGTAGGCAACCAGGTTGGGGTGGGATTCGGCCGCGGTGCGGATCGGCGTATCGAACAGCGGGCACAACGCACCGGCCACGAAGGCAAAGACCGTGGCGTCGGCGCCGCACGGCTTGTCGCCCATCAGGTAGGGCTGATCGCCCAGCACGTCGGCCACGGCCGCCACGTCGCGGCTGGCGATCGCGGCCAGGTCGGCCGGGTCGTGGCGCCCGAGCCCCTGCGTCCACAGGATGCGGCGGATCCTGGAGCGCACAAAGCGCATCGCCAGTCCCCGCAGCGGCCAGGGCACGGCGCGGAAGAAGGTTGCCGGGCCCCGCGCGAAATTGGTGTCGTGGTTCCAGCGCGCGTCGGCCACCGCCCAGTAGAAGTTGTCTTCCAGCATCTTTTCCACCGACCAGGCGATGCCGCGCTGCCTGGGCGTCAGGCCTTCGTCGAAATCAATGTGGTAGGTCTTTTCCAGATGCCACCGGATCAGCGTGGAATCCGCCACCACGCGGCCCTCGTCGTCCAGATAGGGCAGCTTGCCCTTGGGCGCGCGCCGCAGGCCGCCGCGCTCGGTGCGGTATGGCAGGCCCGTGAGCTTGAGCAGCATGTCGGCCTTGGTGACAAAGGGGCTGGCATCGGGCAGGCCGAATGCCGGCCCGAAGGTATAGAGCTTGATCATGCTTGCGGACTCCTTCCGGCCGGCGGCATTAGCGCCACTCGCCGCGCAAGCCCTGCACCACCTGCTGCAGGCTTTCCGGCGTGGCCAGTTCCGGTGCGATCGGGTCGCCCACCACCAGTTCGAGCCGGTTGAGAATCCCGCGCCGGAACGGGCGGGACATGGCGGAGCCACCCTTGCGGGAGAAGAAGCTGCCCCACAGTCCGCGCAGGGCCATCGGCACCACCGGCACCGGCGTGCGCCGGATGATCTGCTGCACGCCTTGCTTGAAGGGGTTGAGCTCGCCGGTGGCGGTAATCTTGCCCTCCGGGAAGATGCAGACGAGGTCGCCCTCCGAAAGCGCCCGCGCGACTTCGTCGTAGGCGCGCTCCAGCATCTGCGGGTCCTCGTGCGCCGGCGCGATGGGGATCGCCTTGGCTTGGCGGAAGAACCACGATATCAGCGGCACCTTGAAGATGTTGTGGTCCATCAGGAAGCGCACCGGCCGCGGGCTGCAGGCCATCAGCACCACCGCATCGGCAAAGCTCACGTGGTTGCACACCAGCACCGCCGGTCCCTGTGCCGGGATGCGATCGGCATTGATGCGCCGCAGGCGGTACACCGTGTGCACCAGGATCCAGGCGATGAAGCGCAGCAGGAACTCCGGCACCAGGGTGTAGATATAGATGGCCACCACCGCGTTCAGCAACCCGACCACCAGGAACAGTTGCGGAATGCTGAAGCCAGCCTGGGTCAGCACCACCGCCAGCAGCGAGGACCCGATCATGAAAAAGCTGTTCAGGATGTTGTTGGCGGCAATGATGCGGGCCCGGTGGGTCGGCGCGCAACGGCTCTGGATCAGCGCATACAGCGGCACGCTGTAGAAGCCGCCGAACATCGCCAGCAGGAACAGGTCGGCCAGCACGCGCCAATGGCGAGGGTCGGCGGCAAAGCCGGCGAGGCCGGACAGTGCGTCATGCCGCTCGCCGTTGCTGGCCAGGAAGAGATCGACCGCGAACACCGTCATGCCGATCGAGCCGAACGGCACCAGGCCGACCTCGACATGACGCCCGGACAGCCGCTCGCACAGCAGCGAGCCGGTGCCGATGCCGAGCGAGAACACCGCCAGCAGCAAGGTCACCACATTCTGGTCGCCGCCCAGCACATCCTTGGCAAAGCTGAAAAAGGAGGTCAGGAAGGTGGCGCCCAGGAACCACAGCCACGAAATGCCCAGCAGGCTCAGGAAAACCGTGCGCTCGCCATGGGCCAGCTTGAGGTTGCGCCAGGTTTCCGTGAACGGGTTCCAGTTGATGCGCAGGTCCGGCTGCGGCGCCGGCGAGTCCGGCACGCGCGCCGACACCAGCCGCCCTGCCAGCGCCAGCGCTACGCAGGCGGCTCCGACGTACAACGGCCCGACGATCTTTTCACCATGGGCCAGGCCAGCCAGTTCGCCGCCCAGCAGGGTGCCGATCAGGATGGCGACGAAGGTGCCCATTTCCACCAGCCCGTTGCCGCCCACCAGTTCGGTCTCGTCGAGGTGCTGCGGCAGGTAGGCGAACTTGACCGGGCCGAACACCGTCGAGTGCAAGCCCATCAGGAAGGTGCCGAGGTAGAGCAAGGGCGCGCTGTGCATGGCAAAACCGCCGAGGCCCAGCAGCATGATGCCGATTTCCAGCGTCTTCACCAGCCGGATCAGCCTGGATTTCTCGATCTTGTCGGCAATCTGGCCACTGGTGGCCGAGAACAGCACGAACGGCGCGATGAAGATGGCGGAGATCAGGAACGCCGCGCTCTTGGCGTCAACGCCGCTGAACAGCGCGGTGTGGTAGGTAACCAGCGAGGTGAAGGCAACCTTGAAGAGGTTGTCGTTCATGGCGCCCAGGAACTGGGTCCAGAAAAATGGGCCGAAGCGGCGCGCGCCGAGCAGGCGGAATTGGTTTTGTTGGCTCATGTAGGCAGGAAAGTGGTGACCCCGGCAACCGGGCGGCCTGTCGGGCGCCCGGCGACGTCGCCGGCAATGCTCCCACGGCAGCAGCATGCCATTGCAAGGGATTCTTGCGGTCCCGTGCAATGCACATCGGAACCGCGCCCCGCCCTGCCGGGACGCACCAGGCCTCAACCGCGATACGGCATCGTCCCCCCGGACGCGCCCCGTTCCCCGCGCCGGCGCAGCGCCTCAATCGGTCTTCTCTTCCGGCCAGTCGCGAATATACGCCTTGAGCATGCGATTCTCGAAACTTTGCTCTTCCACCACGGCCTTGGCCACGTCATAGAAGGAGATCACGCCCATCAGGGTACGGTTGTCCAGCACCGGCAGGTAGCGGGTGTGGCGCTCCAGCATCATGCGGCGGACTTCATTGACGTCGGTCTCCATGGTGCAGGTGAGCGGCGCATCGTCCATGACCTTGCGCAGGCTGACGGTGCCGACGCTGCCGCCGTTGGCGGACAGGGTCTTGATGATCTCGCGGAAGGTGAGCATGCCCACCAGGTCGCCGTATTCCATTACCACCAGCGAACCGATATCGTGCTCTGCCATGATATTGACCGCCAGCAGCAGTGACGTCTCCGGCTTCACCGTATAGAGCGTGTTGCCCTTGATTTGCAGGATGTCGCTGACTTTCATGATGGTCTCCGCTTGCTGAAACTGCTGTTTTGCTGTGTATTGCCTGCCGCCGCCGGCACGGCCTGATGCGCCGATCCTAGCCGAAACCGGCTGTCCAAGTAAAGCACGGGGAGACGCCGGCGCCGCCAGGGCAATTGCCGTGCTCCCCGGCGGCAGCGGATGCTACGATGCGCAACGCAGACAACTCAAGCCTTCAAAGCCATGTCCGGTACCCGATTCGACACCCTGGCGCTGCATGCAGGCGCTGCCCCCGACCCCGCCACCGGGGCGCGGGCCACGCCCATCCACCTGACGACATCCTTCGTCTTCCGCGACAGCGAGCATGCCGCCTCGCTGTTCAATATGGAGCGCGCGGGCCATGTTTACTCCCGCATCTCCAATCCGACCGTCGCCGTGTTCGAGGAGCGCGTCGCCGCGCTGGAGAACGGGGCCGGCGCGATCGGCGTGGCCTCGGGCCAGGCCGCGCTGCACCTGGCCGTGGCCACGCTGATGGGCGCGGGCTCGCACGTGGTGGCATCCAGCGCGCTGTACGGCGGCTCGCACAACCTGCTGCACTACACGCTGCGCCGTTTCGGCATCGAGACCACCTTCGTGCAGGCGCGCGACATCGACGCCTGGCGCGCGGCGATCCGGCCGCAGACCAGGCTGCTGTTCGGCGAGACCCTGGGCAACCCCGGGCTGGACGTGCTCGATATCCCGACCCTGGCCCAACTCGGCCAGGACAACGGCATCCCGCTGCTGGTCGACTCCACCTTCACCACGCCCTACCTGCTCAAGCCCTTCGATCACGGCGCCGGCCTGCTCTACCACTCGGCCACCAAGTTCCTGGGCGGCCACGGCACCACCATCGGCGGCGTGCTGGTGGAAGGCGGCACCTTCGACTTCGAGGCCTCCGGGCGCTTCCCGGAACTGTCGGAGCCGTATGCCGGCTTCCACGACATGGTCTTCACCGAGGAAAGCACGGTGGCGCCCTTCCTGCTGCGCGCCCGCCGCGAAGGGCTGCGCGACTTCGGCGCCTGCCTGAGCCCGATGGCCGCCTGGCAACTGCTGCAGGGCATCGAGACGCTGCCGCTGCGCATGGCCCGGCATGTGGAGAACGCCCGCCGCGTGGTGCAGTTCCTGGTATCGCACCCGATGGTCGAGTCGGTGGCCTATCCGGAGCTGGAATCCCACCCGGACTACGAACTCGCCAAGCGCCTGCTGCCACGCGGCGCCGGCGCCGTGTTCAGCTTCAACCTGAAGGGCACCCGCGCCGCCGGCCAGCGCTTTATCGAGGGCCTGGCCCTGTTCTCGCACCTGGCCAACGTGGGCGATGCCCGCTCGCTGGTGATCCACCCCGCCTCCACCACCCACTACCGCATGGACGCCGCGGCGCTGCAGGCAGCCGGCATCGGCGAAGGCACCATCCGCCTGTCGGTGGGCCTGGAAGATCCGGACGACCTGATCGACGATCTGAAGCGCGGCCTCAAGGCTGCGGAAAAAGCCATGAGCGCCAAGGGAGGGCAAGCCTGATGGAACTGACGATCGCAGGCCGCAAGGCCTATGCCTACACCGGCGGCAAGCCCTTCGATCCGGCCCTGCCCTGCGCCGTGTTCGTGCACGGCGCGCAGAACGACCATAGCGTCTGGGCCTTGCAGACGCGCTGGTTCGCCCACCACGGCTTCGGCGTGCTGGCGGTGGACCTGCCCGGCCACAACCGCAGCGAAGGTGCGCCGCTCAAGACGGTCGAAGCCATGGCCGACTGGGTGATCGAAGGGGTCCGCGCGGCCGGCGTGAAAGCGCCCGCGCTGGTGTTCGGGCACAGCATGGGCTCGCTGATCGCGCTGGAAACCGCCGCCCGCCACCCCGACGCGGTGCGCGGCATCGCGCTGCTCGCCACGGCCTATCCGATGAAGGTAGCCGACGCCCTGCTCGACGCTTCGCTCAACCGCGTGGACCAGGCCATCGCCATGGTCAATACCTGGTCGCACTCCAGCCTGGCCAACAAGCCCTCCTCGCCGGGACCGGGCTCGTGGATGCAAGGCGGCAGCCAGCGCCTGATGGAGCGCGTAGCGCGGCGCAACCCAGAAGGCCACGTCTTCCACACCGACTTCTCGGCGTGCAACGCCTACGCCAATGGCGACGCCGCGGTGGCCGCGGTCCGCTGCCCCGCGCTGTTCATCACCGGCAGCAAGGACATGATGACCTCGCCCAGGGCCGCCCAGGCGCTGGCGGCGAAGATGGCCTCGGCCAGCACGGTCACCGTGCCTTGCGGGCATGCGCTGATGGGCGAGAAGCCGGATGAGGTACTGGATGCGCTGGCGGCGTTTGCACGCCAGGTGGTGGCTGCGGGGTGAATGCCTCGGCCTGGCGAGCGCCTCCCGGGAAGATCCTCGCCAGACACATCCAGCCCGCCGGCTAGACTGAAATTTCCAACGAACCGCCACCGGAGATCGCCATGTCGCAGGCCCACCCCCGTGAGTTCGAGAATTTCGCCGCCTTCTACCCGTACTACCTGAACGAGCACCGCAACCGCACTTGCCGCCGCCTGCATTTCGCGGGCTCCACGGCCGCCTTGCTGTGCCTGCCAGCCCTGATCCTCACCGGCAACTGGTGGTGGCTGGCCGCCGCCGCCGTATCGGGCTATGCCTTTGCCTGGGTCGGCCATTTCTTCTTCGAGAAAAACCGTCCCGCCACCTTCCGCCACCCGCTCTACAGCCTGATGGGCGACTGGGTGATGTACGCCGATACCTGGCGCGGCCGGATTCGCCTCTAGGATCCTGGGTAAGCATCAGACCTGGATCAGACCTGGCCATGCCAGCCGGGCGGCACCACTTCCAGCGTGCGGCGCGCAGGATCCGCCGGGCCTTCCTGAGCCGCCGCCCCATCCTGCTGCTGGCGGCGGAACACCACCTCCAGCGGCTGGTCCAGCCGCGGATTGTCCAGCACCTGCCTGAGCGCGTCGGCACCCTGCAACTGCTGCGCCAGCGCCGTACGCGGCAGGCGCGGCAGATTCAGCACCAGGCGGTCGTGCAACATGCGCAGCGTCACCCGGTTGGGATCGCACAGCAGCGCCCAATGGGCCTGGCCACGCTCCTGCGCCAGCCTGCCGATCAAATGCATGGCCTTCAGCTTGCCCAGCAGCCCCGCCAGGTAATCCGCTTCCACCCGCAGCTTGCGGCCCAGGTCGAGCTCGCCGACGCTGCGCGGCATCTCGTCCCGCGCCCGGTAGAGCAGGTAAAGCACGCCCAGCGCATCGAAGAACTCGCTGCCGGCAAAGGTGCGCCGGCGCCAGTGGCCCTGCCGGATCACCGGCAGGTTGGCGGCAATGGTGGCGCCCAGCAGGGTCACCAGCCAGCTCAGGTAGATCCACAGCAGGAAGATCGGCAGCGCGGCGAAGGTGCCATAGACGGCCGTGTAGGTCGGGATATGGGTGACGAAGTAACCGAAGCCGCGTTTGGACAGCTCGAAGGCCAGCGCCGCCACCAGCCCGGCGGCAATCGCATCGCGCCAATCCACGTTGGCGTTGGGCACGGCGGTATAGAGAAAGGCAAAGGCCAACGCCGACAGCAGCACCGGCGTCAGGCTCACCACCAGCCCCAGCCCGAGCGGCATGGTGCCCACATAGCCGGCCGAGACCGAGATCAGGTAGGAGCTGATCGACAGGCTCGCGCCGATCAGCACGGGACCCAGCGTCAGCACCGCCCAGAACACCAGTACGCGCTGCGCCAGGGGGCGGCGCTGCTTGACGCGCCAGATCGCGTTGAGCGCGTCCTCCACCGTCAGCATGGTCAGCACGGAGGTCACCATCAACCCGCCCAGGCCGACCGCGGTCAGGCCCTTGGCATTTGTCGCGAACTGGCCAAAATAGCTTGTGATGGAATTGCTGAGGTTGCCGGGAATCAGGTTCTGGAACAGGAAGGTTTCGGTGGCGCTGCGAAACTCGCGGAATACCGGAAAGGCCGCCAGCAGGGCGAAGGCCACGGTCAGCACCGGCACCACCGCCAGCACCGTGGTGAACGTCAGGCTGGCCGCGACCTGCGGCAAGCGGCCTTCGTCGGCGCGGCGCAGCGCATAGCGCGTGAGCGCGCGCAGTTTTTGCAGATTCCATTCCCTGCGCAGGCGAACGATGCGGGCGGCAAACATGCTGAGGCAGACTCCTTGCTGATTCAGTGGCGCACCCCGGCAGCGCTGTGCGTGCCGGGGCCGCAACTATAATACGCGCATTGCCCTGCGCGCCGCGCAAGGCACCAACCCGGCCCGCCCCCTGGGACCGCCCCATCCCGGCGCCCTGGTTGCGCACCGCAACCCTGTCCATGACCGAACTCCTCGTCCTCTATTACAGCCGCCACGGCAGCACCCGCAGGCTGGCCGAACTCATCGCCACCGGCATCGACAGCGTGCCCGGCGCCCAGGCGCGCCTGCGCACGGTGCCGCCGGTTTCCACCGTGAGCGAGGCCACCGCGCCGGATATCCCGGCAGAAGGTCCGCCTTACGCCGAGTTGCGCGACCTCGATGAATGCGCCGGCCTGGCCCTGGGCAGCCCCACCCGTTTCGGCAATATGGCCGCACCGATGAAGTACTTCCTCGATGGCACCGTGGCCCAATGGCTGTCGGGCACCCTCACCGGCAAGCCCGCCTGCGTGTTCACCGCCACCGGCAGCCTGCACGGTGGCCAGGAAACCACCCTGCTGTCGATGATGCTGCCCCTGCTGCATCACGGCATGCTGATACTCGGCCTGYCCTATTCGGAAAGCGCCCTGATGACCACCGCCAGCGGCGGCACGCCCTACGGCCCCAGCCATCACGCGCACCCGGACAACAGCGCGCCGGTGTCCGAGGACGAAGCCGCGCTCGCGCGTGCCATGGGCAAGCGCCTGGCCGAAACCGCGCTGCGCCTCGCGGGCGGGAGCCGCGCATGAACGCCGCGCCGCAGCCCACCGCCAACGCGACCGACGGCGCGCTGCACAGCGCCGCCTTGTACAGCCTGAGCGCCGGCAGCCTGGTTGCGCTGATCCTGCTGTGCATCGCCTGGGAATGGTTCCTGGCGCCGCTGCGTCCGGGCGGCTCCTGGCTGATCCTCAAGTTCCTGCCGCTGCTGCTGCCGCTGCGCGGCGTGCTGACCCGCAACCGCTACACCATGCAGTGGTCCTCGATGCTGATCCTGCTGTTCTTCACCGAAGGCATCGTGCGCGCCACCAGCGACCGCCCGCCGTCGTCCACGCTGGCGTGGATCGAGGTGGCGCTGACGCTGCTGTTCTTCTTCGGCACCATCCTCTACCTGCGCCCGTACAAGCGCCGCGCCAAGGCGCTGCAACCTGCCAAGGCCAAACCCGGAAAATAACGTCGTCGCTGACCGCGTCGTAAGCCCGTAGCCATCCACTTTTTGCGCGGCCGCCATCGCGGCGCCCGCCCCCCGGACCGACCGCCATGACCGCCTCGCATCCCGATTCCTTCCTCGCCCTCTGCCGCGCCGCCCTGGGCGAGCAGAACGTGCTGACCGAAGCCGCCGACAAGGCCCCGTACCTGACGGACTGGCGCAAGCGCTACACGGGGGATGCCCTGGCTGTGCTGCGTCCTGGCTCGACCGAGGAAGTCGCCGCCGCCGTCCATGCCTGCCACGCGCACAAGCTGGCGGTGGTGCCGCAAGGCGGCAACACCGGGCTGTGCGGCGGCGCGACGCCGGCGCAGGGGCAGCAATCGGTGGTGATCTCCCTCCAGCGCCTGAACCGCGTGCGGCAGGTGGACCCGCTCAACAACACCATCACGGTGGAAGCCGGCGTGATCCTGCAGCAGTTGCAGGAAGCCGCGCACGAGCATGGCCGGCTGTTCCCGCTGAGCCTCGCCGCGGAAGGCAGTTGCACCATCGGCGGCAACCTCTCCACCAATGCGGGCGGCACGGCCGTGCTGCGCTACGGCAACACGCGCGAGCTGTGCCTGGGGCTGGAGGTAGTGACGCCCGCCGGCGAGATCTGGGACGGCCTGCGCGGCCTGCGCAAGGACAACACCGGCTACGACCTGCGCGATCTCTTCATCGGCGCCGAAGGCACGCTCGGCATCATCACCGCCGCCGTGATGAAGCTGTACCCGCTGCCGCGCGCCCGCGTCACGGCACTGGCGGCCGTGGCCGATCCGCGCGCGGCCCTCGCCCTGCTGGCCATCGCACAGCAGCGCGCCGGCGCCATGCTGACGGGCTTCGAGCTGATGTCGGAGATGTGCCTGTCGCTGGTGACCACGCATTACCCGCAACTGCGCTATCCCTTCGACCGCACGCAGCCGCAGGTCGTGCTGCTGGAACTGTCCGACAGCGAGAGCGAAGACCATGCGCGCGCCATCTTCGAAGCGCTGATGGAAACCGCCTTCGAAGCCGGCGTCGTGCAAGACGCGGTGGTGGCCGAATCCGTCCAGCAGTCGCGCGACTTCTGGAATCTGCGCGAACATATCCCGCTGGCGCAGGTCGACGACGGCAAGAACATCAAGCACGACATCGCCCTGCCAATCTCGCGCATCGCGGACTTCATCGACACCACCGACGCGCTGATCCAGGATGCGTTCCCCGGCGCGCGCATGGTCACCTTCGGCCATCTTGGCGACGGCAACCTGCACTACAACGTCTCGCCACCCGTGGGCGAAAACCATGATGTCTTCCTCGGCAACTCGGAAGCCATCAACCTGATCGTGCACAACAGCGTGCACGCGCATCGGGGCTCGATCTCGGCGGAACACGGGCTGGGCCAGCTCAAGCGCGGGGAGAACCGGCGCTACAAGAGCGATGTGGAGCTCGCGATGATGCGGGCGATCAAGCAGGCGCTGGATCCGCAGGGACTGATGAATCCGGGCAAAGTGCTCTAGGCAGGCCGGCAACCCGCTCAGCGAGCCTGCAGCTCCGCGACATGCTGGTCTTTCAGCTTCACGTAATTGGCCGCCGAATAGCGGAAGAAGGCCCGTTCCTTTTCCGTCAGCGCCCTCGCCTCCCTGGCCGGGCTGCCGACATAGAGATGCCCGCCCTTGAGCACCTTGCCCGGCGGCACCAGGCTGCCGGCGCCGAGAATCACCTCGTCCTCGATCACCGCGCCGTCCATCACGATGGTGCCCATGCCGATCAGGAWGCGGCTGCCGATGGTGCAGCCATGCAGCAGCGCCTTGTGGCCGATCGTCACGTCGTCGCCGATGGTGAGCGCAAAGCCATCCGGGTTGAAGGGCCCGGCATGCGTGATGTGCAGCACGCTGCCGTCCTGCACGCTGGTGCGCGCGCCGATGCGGATGCGATGCATGTCGCCGCGGATGGTCACCAGCGGCCAGATGGAGCTGTCGGCGCCGATCTCTACGTCGCCGATCACGACGGCACTGGGGTCGACGAGCACGCGGTCGCCGAGTTGGGGGCCTTTGCCCTGGAAGCTGCGAATGGTCACGATGAAAGCCTGGATACGGAAAGTCGCTATGCCAGCCGGGTGCCACGGCGCCAGGATAGCGCCGGGCCGGGCGCGGGACGCGCTGGCACGAGCATTCTAATCCGATCGCGGCAGGATACCCGCCCGCCCCCCCTGTGCGCCATCACGTACTTCAAGTCCGCCAGGGGAGGCGTCCTGCTTGCAGGAGCGTGGTTTTCCGTCGCGCCCGCGTGTCTTCCGAGCGAATCACGACCTTCCACTTTGCCTGCGGCAGCACACTGACCTACAACTGAAAAGAGCAATCTGGCGGGCGCAAGGACGATGAATTGACCGCCTGGCAGAAGTGCTTCCGGATGGGAACACGTTGAGGAGAGGCATCATGTGCCGCTGGCTGGCATACTCGGGCAATCCGATCCAACTCGATACCGTGCTGTTCCGGGCCGAGCATTCCCTGATCGAGCAGAGCCTGCGCTCGCGGCTTGGGCACACCACGACCAATGGAGACGGGTTCGGGATCGGCTGGTATGGCAGCCACTCGGAAGTGCCATTCCGTTACCGGTGCCTGCATCCTGCCTGGAATGACGCCAACCTGCGCGAGGCGGCCCGCGCCATCCGGGCGCCGATGTTTGTCGCGCATATCCGCGCGGCGACCGACACGCCGGCGCAGGAGACCAACTGCCATCCGTTTCGCTACGGCCGCTGGCTGTTTGCCCACAATGGCCTGATACGGGACTACCCGGTTATCAGGCGTGAACTGATGATGGCGGTGGCGCCCGAACTGTTCCGCTGGATCGAGGGTTCCACCGACTCCGAAGTCATGTTCTTTCTCGCCCTGACGTTCGGGCTTGAACGCGATCCGCGCGCGGCGCTGCAACAGATGGTGGGCCTGATCGAGGACGTTGGCCACCGCCATGACATCGAGCACCCGGTGAACATGACGGTTTGCGCGACCGACGGCGAACAGATCGTCGCCGTGCGCTACTCCAGCGAGGTGGATTCGCGCTCGCTCTTCCACAGCACATCAGTTCGTCATTTGCGCGAGCTCTATCCCGACAACTCGCATATCGCCGAAGCCGGCGACGCTGCCATCCTCGTTCTTTCCGAACCCCTGGCCGACCTTCCCCACGCATGGGCGGAAATCCCGGAGGGTACGGCAATCCTTGCCAAAGACGGCGTCATCGAACATGAAAGGTTCGTTCCCCGCCTGCCCGTGAGCTGATGCGCGGCAGCGCGGCGACGGCAGACGGATCTGAGGCCAGGAGATCGCAGCATCATCACGGTCGCCGCGCTGATTGCGCAAGCGCAGGCCGAACGGCTGCCAGCTGATCTCCTGGTCTTGCGTTAACCGGCCAGGCAGCAGGACCGTTAGCCCAGATCGGATTGCTCGATCACCGCTGCCACGTCTGCATGGCGCGAAATCCGAACGCATAGCCGAAGTCCGCGGCGTCAGCGCGCGTGGGGGAACGTCCTTCCCCGGCTGCACGATATGCATTGACCGCATCTCCCTCGTAAATGATAATGCGTCTCATTACTACTCCTATCACAGCGAATTACAGGGATATGAAAATCAAATTGCACCCGTTTTACTCCGCCGTTCTCGGTGTTTCTGCCTGCCAGCCAATGCTTGCCGGCATCGCCCAGGCACAGGAGGCCGGAAAACCCGCCGTGGCCCGGAGCCTGCCGGAAGTCACCGTCAAGGCCGACATCAGTCGTGAACTGGGCGAAGGCTACAACCCGCCAAACGCCGTCAGCGCGACCAGGACCGAAGCCCCGTTGCGCGACATTCCGCAGACCGTCAATGTGGTCACCGCCGACGTCATGCGCGACCAGCACGCCACCTCGATGCAGGATGCGCTGAAGAACGTGCCGGGCGTGTCGTTCTCCACCGGTGACGGCCAGCGCGACCAGGTCTCGATCCGCGGCTTCAGCGCGATCGCCGACCAGTTTGTCGATGGCATCCGTGACGACGCGCGGTACTTCCGCGACCTGTCCAACGTCGACCGCGTCGAAGTCATCAAGGGGCCGGCGGCGGTGCTGTACGGGCGCGGTTCGTCCGGTGGCCTGATCAACCGCGTGACCAGGAAGCCCGGGCTCGACGTGACTGACTTCGCCCTCAGCTATGGCATGTGGGCCGACCGCCGCGCCCAGGCCGACGTGGGCCGCGTGCGCGCCGACGGCGCAGCCGCGTTCCGCGTGACGGGGGCTGTGGAGAAAGCCAACAGCTACCGCTCGCAGCAGTTCCTGGATCGTGCCGCCGTGGCGCCGTCCCTGGAACTGCGCATCGCGCCGCAGACCATCGTGCTGCTGCAGGCCGACTACTTGGAAGACCGCCGCGTGACCGACTTTGGTATCCCGGCGTACAAGGGCCGGCCGGTCGATGTGCCGGCATCGCGGTACTATGGCGCCGCCAATGCGCACGACGCCGACTACACCCAGTCGCGCGTGTACTCGGGCACGGCCACGCTCAACCACCGCTTCAACGGCGACTGGTCGATCCGCAACGCCACGCGGTACTACCACTACTCGCTGGATCGCAATAACACGCTGACCAGCTCGGTCAACGAAGTGACACAGCGGCTGACGATGTCGCACTCCAACGTCTTTCGGGAAGACCACGGCTGGTTCAATCAGACGGACCTGATCCAGAAGGCGACGATCTTCGGCACCAAGCACGAAATCCTGTACGGGATGGAGGTCGGCCAGCAGAACAAGGATCTTTCCAACTTTAGCAAGGCCGTGCCGGGCACCTTCGATCTGTTCAACCCGGTGCTGCCGACGCTGCCGCGCCTGGTTGGCGGCACGCCGCGTACGAGCAACCTGGCTACCGCCAAGACCCTCGCGTTCTACACGCAGGACATGATCGCCTTTACCGAGCAGTGGAAGGCGCTGCTCGGCGTGCGTTACGACCACTTCCAGCAGGACACGATCCAGCGCCTGGCCGGCCAGACGAACCTGTCGCGCACCGATAACGCCTGGAGCCCGCGCGCGGGCCTGGTCTGGCAGCCGTCGAAGGTGCAGTCATACTACGTGTCGTGGAGCCGGTCTTTCCAGCCGTCGGGCGAGACCTCCGCACTGGCCGCCAACAACGCCGAACTGGCACCGGAAACGACCAACAATGCCGAAGTCGGCGCCAGGTATGACTGGCTCGACGGCAAGGCGAGCACAACGGTTTCCGTATTCCGGCTGCAACGGAACAATATGAAGATCGCCAATGCCACCGGCACTGCGCTGATTCCGATTGGCCAGCAGCGCACGGATGGCGTTGAGCTGAGCGGCGCCGCGGAGCTCGGCAGCGGCTGGCGCATGCTGGCCGGCTACGCCTACCTGGATGCGGTGGTCACCAAGTCGACCCCTGCATTGCAGGGCAAGCGTGCCACGCTGACGCCGCGCCATTCCGGCAACCTGTGGCTGACCAAGACGCTGGGCCATGGCTTTGGCATCGGCGGCGGCCTGAACCTGGTCGGCGCCCGGATGGCCGATCGGGCCAATACCGTCACGCTGCCGGGCTACGTCACGGCGAACATGATGGCCTGGTACCGCCATGGTCCGTTCGAGGCGCAGTTGAATCTGTACAACCTGTTCAACAAGCGCTACATCGTCGCGGCGCATGGTTCGACGAACCTGAGCATGCCGGGGGCACCGCGGAGTGTGGTGGCTACAATTCGGTATCGGATGTAGGCGGTCGCCCAGGAAGCTGGCGCGAGCGTGAAGACGCGCGCGTCAGCTCCGTGCCGGACCCCCTCGACACGCTGGCGCCGTATGTGATGCGGTTAGACCGACGCGTTCAGGTGCGGGGCCGCGATGCGCAGCGTGCTGACGACGGCCGCGGCAGCCGCGAACGCGGCGGCGACATAGAGCGCGAGCGTCGGCCCGTGCTCGGGTGCGACGCCGAACATCAGTGCGACGAGCGCCGTGCCGAGCGTCTGCCCGGTCAGCCGCGCGGTGCTGAGCATGCCGCCCGCGCTGCCGCTGCGCTTGCGCGGCGCCGACGACAGTATTGCGCGGTTGTTCGGCGCCTGGAACAGGCCAAAGCCCGCACCGCACAGCGCCATGCGCCAGACGATGTCAACCGTCCCCGGGTGCGCGCCGATCGTCGCAAGCGACAGCAGGCCGGCCGCGAACAGCGCGAGCCCGATGCCGCCGAGCACGCCGGCCGAGTAGCGGTCGGACAGCGCGCCGGCGAGCGGCGCGGCGACCACGATCATGAGCGGCCAAGGCGTCATGTAGAAACCCGTCTGCACCTGCGAGAAGCCGAGCGAATGTTGGAGCCAGAACGGTAGTGCGACGAACGCGACCATCTGCGACGTGAACGACGCGATCGACGTGCAGATCGACAGCGCGAAGACCGGGATGCGCATCAGGTCGACGGGCAAGAGTGGCGTCGGTTGCGCTAGCTGTCGCTTCAAGAAGAAATAGCCGACGACGGACGCCATTGTCAATTCCGCAACGATGATCGCGCCGCGCTCGCCGTAGCCGAGCCCATCCACGGCCATGAACAGCAGCCCGAACACACATGCATTCATCAGCGCGCTCGAGACATCGTACGGCGCGTCGTGCAGCGGATTGGCGGGCAGCGCGCGCAGGCTGCCGAGTACCGCGGCGATGCCGATCGGCACGTTGATCGCGAAGAGCCACGGCCATGGCGCGACCGACAGCACCGCGGACGCGACCGTTGGCCCGATCGCCGACGACAGTGCGACCACCATCGCATTGACCGCCAAGCCGCGTCCAAGCATCGACGACGGATAGATCGTCTGCACGAGCGCCGCGGTGATGCTCATCATGCCCGATGCGCCGAACCCCTGGATCACGCGCATCACCACGAGCGTCGGCAGCGAGCTGGCGAGTGCGCAGCCGAGCGACGCGACGGTGAACAGCGCGAGGCCGGCGATGTAGATGCGCCGGTGGCCGACGCGATCCCCAAGCGACGCGAGCGGCAGCAGCGTGATCGTGATGGCCAGCTGATATGCGTTGACGATCCAGATCGACGCGGCGTCGGATGTATGCAGGTCGCGCGCGATGGTCGGCAACGCGACGTTGGCGATCGAGCCGTCGAGCACGGAGAGTATGGTGCCCAGTGCGACGAAGACGACCGCCCAGTAGCGTTTCGGAAGCGGCAGGCCCGTATCGGCATTCATGAGGGGAATCGTGTCAATCTGAGGCTGGAACTCGGCCATAGGGCTTCCTTGGGGTGACGGTGCGGCAGGTTGAATCGCGCGCTTATTTTTTTCCCGTCGGCCTTATCGACACGACTGGATCGATTCCACACAACGCTCAGTTCGCTGCCCTGGCCATCAGATGATCGCCAAACTGCCCCCGCAGATGGTTTTTCTGGACCTTGCCCGCATCCTCCTGTGCCGCGCGCCCAACCGCACGGTCAAGGGCAGGCATCCTGGAAACCTGAACATGAGCCGCCCCTTGCCGGCTCGCGCCGAAGCCACTACATGACAGGCACGGTCTTTCGGCTTGATGCCATGTTGCTCGCAATAGGCATCTGTTCAACAGATGGTGAGGTCAGGCCGCGCTTCTGTGCGAACTCATCGTCCAGTGCAACGACGGCGCGCAGTGCGAGACGGGCCGCGGTGGCCCTGTCCTTGACGCTGAGGCTGCGAAGAATCTCTCGCTTGCCACAGACGGCAACGAGGTCCATCGGCACGCGCTTGCGCAGGTAGTAGATGCCGTGTCGGCGGGTGAGGTACATGCTGGCTCCCGGTCAGTCTGTGTCAGGTACACACGCGGTGGCAGCAGTGAAACGGGGAGCACAAAAAACAAAACCCCGGAAGACCGCAATCTTCCGGGGTTCTGCCGCCAATTACAGAGTAGCTGGCGGAGACGGAGGGATTCGAACCCTCGATCCAGGTTTTGGCCCGGATGCTCCCTTAGCAGGGGAGTGCCTTCGACCTCTCGGCCACGTCTCCCAAACCTGCCGTTGTGTGAGGGAGGCCACACAACGAAGCGCGTATTCTATCGGTCGGATTTCAATTGGTCAACGCTGATTCGATGACCGATTGAAAATATTTTCACAGCCGATAGTTGGGCAGGCCGCACGCGGCCCGCCCGGCATGGATCACGCCTGATCCAGCTCGAACACCTTGTGCAGCGCGCGCACGGCGAGCTCCATGTACTTCTCGTCGATCAGCACCGAGATCTTGATTTCCGAGGTGGAGATCATCTGGATGTTGATGCCTTCTTCGGCCAGCGTGCGGAACATCTTGCTGGCGATGCCGACATGCGAGCGCATGCCTACGCCGACCACCGAGACCTTGGACACCTTCGGATCGCCCGATACGCTGGCGGCGCCGATATGTGCCTTCACGCCATCGTTCAGGATGGCCAGTGCACGCTGGTACTCGCCGCGCGGCACGGTGAAGGTGAAATCGGTCTTGCCGTCGACGGACTGGTTCTGGATGATCATGTCGACGTCGATGTTGGCGTCGGCCACGGGGCCCAGGATCTGGTACGCGATGCCGGGCTTGTCGGGCACGCCCAGGACGGTGATCTTCGCCTCGTCACGGGCAAAGGCGATGCCGGAGATGACGGCTGCTTCCATTTCAGACTCTTCCTCAAAAGTGATCAGCGTGCCCGAGTGCATTTCTTGCTCGAGGGGCATCAGGGGGTCGGTCAGCGACGACAGCACGCGGGTCTTCACGCGGTACTTGCCGGCGAACTCCACCGAACGGATCTGCAGCACCTTGGAGCCGAGGCTGGCCATTTCCAGCATTTCCTCGAAGGTGATCCGGTCCAGCCGGCGGGCGTCTTCGACCACGCGCGGATCGGTGGTGTAGACCCCGTCCACGTCGGTATAGATCAGGCACTCATCGGCCTCGATGGCGGCGGCGATCGCCACTGCCGAGGTATCCGAGCCGCCGCGGCCGAGCGTGGTGATATCGCCCTTGCCGTTGATGCCCTGGAAGCCCGTGATGACGACCACGCGCCCGGCGTCGAGATCGCCCAGAATGCGCTCGTCATCGATCGATTCGATGCGGGCCTTGGTGTGCGACGAGTCGGTCAGCACCGGCACTTGCCAGCCGGTGTAGCTGATCGCGCCGATGCCCTCGCCTTGCAGCGCGATGGCGAGCAAGGCCGAACTGGCCTGCTCGCCGGTCGCCGCCAGCATATCCAGCTCGCGCGGGCTCGGCTGCGCCGAAATTTCCTTGGCAAGACCAAGCAGGCGATTGGTTTCGCCTGACATGGCCGAAGGCACCACGACTACGCGGTGGCCGGCGCGATGCCATTTGGCAACGCGCTTGGCGACATTCTTGATGCGTTCCGGAGAACCCATCGAAGTGCCGCCGTATTTGTGAACGATGAGAGCCATCTATTTGTCGACGCCAGCGATTGTGCAAAACCTCTGAAAATACACGAAGAGGCGGCCTGAGGCAAGGCGCGGGTGTGACGACATGCGTCCGGCGGAAGTGGCGCGGGCGGCTCGCATGCGTATTTGCGCGCCACATCAATGCGGTCCCGCATCCGCTTGCGCAGCCTCTTCGCGCGGCTTGTTCAGCCCGCGGGCTACTCCCCGGACCACTCCACCCACTCTACACGCCAGCGTGGCGCGGCGGGCGCATCCGGCCAGCGCCGGTGCATCCCCAGCCCGGCCGCGAACACGAGCTGCGCGCCCGCCCACAGCAAGGGCAGGCGCCCGCGCCGCGCAATTGGCACGCCAGCCTCCTGGTAGGCCTGCTTGAGCGCGCGCGCGGGCCCGCCCGGGCGCAGCACGATGCGCTCGCCGCCCTGCCGCGCCGCCAGCCGCAGTGGCTGCCGCAGCGCGGCCTCCGGCAGGCCGAAGGTGTCGTCGCGCGTGAATCGCAACTCGCCATGCCACGCCGGCACCGCCAGGCTTGCCTCACCCTGCCAGGATAGTGCGAGATCGCCCGCGGCGATCGCCGGCCCCGCGCGGCGGGCCAGCACGCGGCCCTGGAAGCGAAGCAGCACCAGCCCCTCGTGATGGATGGCTGGCTCGCCGCCTGCGTGCTCGATCAATTGCGCGCGCATGGCGGACAACCGCGCCGTGGAGGGTGCCTGCGTGCCAAGGTCGCGCAACCACAGGCGCAGCACCATGTCGGCCTGCGCCGGCGCAAGCGCGCGCAGGCCGGCGAGATCGAGTTCGGCAAGGGTGCCGGCATCGCGCGGCGGGCGCACCAGTTTGGCCATCAGTTGCGTGGCGAGTCCGTCCAGCAATTCGCCGGCCTGCGCCAGATGGGCGGCAGCTTGCGCCACATTGGCCTGCAAGGCGGGGAATGCCGCGGCCAGCGCGGGCATCTGCGCTCTCAGCGCGTTGCGGGCGAAGCGGGCATCGTCATTGGAGGGATCGTCGATCCACGCAAGTGCATGGACGGTGCAATAGGCATCGATGTCATCGCGCGCCACATCGAGCCAGGGCCGCAGCAGCACGATCTGCTGCCGCGCGCCCATGCGGCGCAGGCGCGGCATGCCGCCCAGCCCGGCCAGCCCGCTGCCGCGGAACAGCCGCAACAACACCGTCTCGACCTGGTCGTCCAGGTGATGCGCGAACAGCAGCAGTTCCGCCCCGGCCTCGTCGCACATGGCCTCCAGCGCGGCGTAGCGCGCGCGGCGCGCGGCTGCCTCCAGCCCTTCGCCGTGTTGCTGCTCCACCGTGACGCGGCGGCTGAAAAAGGGCATCTGCCAGTCGCTGCACAGCGAGGCGCAGAACAGGTCCCACTGGTCGGCCTGCGCCTGCAGCCCGTGGTGCACGTGCAGCGCCACCACGCGCAGCGGCAGCGACGACGAAGCCACCGCCGCACGCAGCGCGTGCAGCAGCGCGACCGAATCGCGTCCGCCGGAAAGCGCCACCGCCACTGTGCCTGCCCGTGCGCCGTCGCCAGAAACAACAAAGGCCGCACCGGCCTGGAGCGCCTGTGCGACCTTGTCGGTCAAGCCGGCGGACGGGTCAGTCCGGTGCGCCGGTTTCCTTGAACTTGCCATAGGACAGCAGTCGCTCGTTGCGGCGCGCCTGCAGCTCTTTCACGCCCATGCCCTGGAACTGGCGCAGCGAATCCGCCAGCGAACGCTTGAGCATGGCAGCCATGCCCTTGACATCGCGGTGCGCGCCGCCCAGCGGCTCGCTGACGATCTTGTCGATCAGGCCGAGCGCCTTCAGGCGGTGCGCGGTCAGGCCGAGTGCTTCGGCGGCTTCCGGTGCCTTCTCGGCGGTCTTCCACAGGATGGATGCGCAACCTTCCGGCGAGATCACCGCGTAGGTGGCGAATTGCAGCATCTGCACCACGTCGCCCACGGCAATCGCCAGCGCGCCGCCGGAGCCGCCTTCGCCGATGATGGTGGCGATCAGGGGCACATTGAGGCCGGCCATCACGTAGAGATTGTGACCAATGGCTTCGGACTGGCCGCGTTCTTCCGCGTCGATGCCGGGGAATGCACCCGGGGTATCCACGAACGTGAAGATCGGCAGGCCGAACTTGTCGGCCACTTCCATCAGGCGCTTGGCTTTGCGGTAGCCCTCGGGCTTGGGCATGCCGAAGTTGCGCAAGGCGCGCTCTTTGGTGTCGCGCCCCTTCTGGTGGCCGATCACCATGCACGCCTGCCCGTTGAAGCGGGCCAGGCCGCCGACGATGGAGAGATCATCGGCAAAGGTGCGGTCGCCGTGCAGTTCGTGGAAATCGGTGAAGATCTCCCGCACGTAGTCCAGGGTGTAAGGGCGCTGCGGATGCCGTGCGATCTGTGCCACCTGCCACGGCGTCAGGTTGGCGTAGATGTCCTTGGTAAGCTGCTGGCTCTTGCCGGCCAGCCGCGAAATCTCTTCGGAGATATCGACAGCCGAATCGTCCTGCACAAAACGCAGTTCTTCGATCTTTGCCTCGAGTTCGGCAATGGGCTGCTCAAAATCCAGGAAGGTGGTTTTCATGAGACTCGCGTACCTGTCTGTGAAGGTGCGCATTCTACCGGAATTCGCCCGTTAAACCGAAGTCAGGGGATCAGCCTCGCGCACTTCCATGCAAATTTAGCTGTCCGTCAGGCTAATACGTCACCGGCAACGGGTCAAGGCTGCGCCACATATACCACGTGGCAACCGTTCGCCACGGTTCCCAGTTGGCCGCCACCTCGCGCGCTTCGCTACGGGTGACGGGTTCGCCGCTGAAGTAATTCGCCGAAATGGCGTTGATCAGGCCAACGTCGTCGAGCGGCAATACATTGGGCCGCATCAGGTTGAACATCAGGAACATTTCGGCGGTCCAGCGGCCGATGCCACGGATCTGCGTCAGTTCGGCGATGACGGCTTCGTCGTCCATCTCCGTCCAGCTGTCGACATGCACCCGCCCTGCCTTGAAATGCTCGGCCAGGTCGACGATGTACTCGGCCTTGCGGCGCGACAGGCCGCATGCGGCGAGGTTATCGTGCCCGGCCTTGAGCATCTGCGCCGGCGTGAGCTTGGGACAGAGTGCCGCCAGCCGCTCCCACACGGTCTGCGCGGCCTTTACCGAAATCTGCTGGCCGACGACGGAGCGGGCCAGCGTGATAAAGGGGTCGCCGCGCGAGATCAGGTGCGCCGGGCCGTAGGTGGGGATCATCTTGCGCAGGATACGGTCGCGCTTCATCAGGTCGGCGCAGGCCTCATCCCAGTAGGCCGGACGCACCGCGTCCACCACCGTCTCGACCGGCAGGGGGATGGCCTGGGCTTCCGGCAGCACGGGCGCCTTGGGCGCGCGTGCCGCGGCCATCGGCACCGCCTTGCCATCCGCCTTGGCCACCACCGGCCCTGGCGACTTGACCGTGGCCTTGCCGGCCACCTTGAGACCGCCCTTGAGGCCGCCCTTGAGGCCGCCCTTGAGCGGCTTGGCAGCCTTCGCCGCCGTGCCTGCCTTGGACGACTTGCCCGGCGCCGGGGACTTGGCCGTGCTGGCCGCAGCAGTCTTGGACGGCGCCGCAGGCGTCGCTGTCTTGCGCACGGCAGCGTTCAAGCGCGCCTCCACTCGGTGACCCCGCCCGGCTTGTCTTCCAGGATCACGCCACCAGTAAGCAATTCGGCACGGATGCGATCTGCTTCGGCGAAATTGCGGTCGGCCTTGGCTTGCTTGCGCGCACCGATCAGCACTTCGATCTGCTCCGGCTGCAGGCCATCGGCCGCCTTGCCGCCTTGCAGGAACGCATGCGCGTCGCGCTCCAGCAAGCCGAGCGTGGCGGCCAGGCCCTTGAGCTGGCGTGCCATCTCCGGCGAGCCGGTGCGGTTGACTTCGCCGGCGAGGTCGAACAGCACGGCCATGGCGATCGGGGTGTTGAAGTCGTCGCCCATGGCATCGATAAAGCGCCGCGCATGCGCCTCTTCCCAGTCCAGGGGCTGGCCATCGGGCTGCACGTCCTTGAGCGCGGTGTACAGTCGCGTCAGCGAGTGACGTGCGTCCTCCAGATGGGCATTGCTGTAGTGCAGCGGGCTGCGATAGTGCGCGCGCAGGATGAAGAAGCGCACCACTTCGGCGTCATACTCCTTGAGCACATCGCGGATGGTGAAGAAGTTGCCGAGCGACTTCGACATCTTCTCGTCGTTGATGCGCACGAAGCCGTTGTGCATCCACAGGTTGACGAAGGTCTTGCCGCTGGCCCCTTCGGACTGCGCGATCTCGTTCTCGTGGTGCGGGAATTGCAGGTCGGCGCCGCCGCCGTGGATATCGAAATGCTCGCCCAGCAGCGCGCAGCTCATCGCCGAGCATTCGATGTGCCAGCCCGGGCGGCCCGTGCCCCACTTCGAGTCCCACTTGCTTTCGGCGGGCTCGCTTTCCTTGGCGGACTTCCACAGCACGAAGTCGAGCGGATCGTGCTTGGCCTCGTTGGTAGCCACGCGCTCGCCGGCGCGCAGGTCTTCCAGCGACTTGCCGGACAGGCGCCCGTAGCCGGGGAACTTGCGCACCGCATAGTTCACGTCGCCATCGCTGGCATGGTAAGCCAGCCCGCGGGCCTCCAGCTTGCCGATGATGTCGAGCATCTGCGGCACGTAGTCGGTGGCGCGCGGCTCCTGGTCCGGACGCTGGATACCCAGGGCGTCGGCATCCTCGTGCATGTAGCGGATGAAGCGGTTGGTCAGTTCGCCGATGGTCTCGCCATTCTCCGCGGCGCGGCGAATGATCTTGTCATCGATGTCGGTGATGTTCTGTACATAGGTCACCTGGTAGCCGGCCGTGCGCAGCCAGCGCTGCACCATGTCGAATACCACCATCACGCGCGCATGGCCAACGTGACAATAGTCGTACACCGTCATGCCGCACACATACATGCGCACACGGCCGGGTTCGATTGGCACGAAAAGCTGTTTCTCACGCGCGAGCGTGTTGTAGATATTCAGAGGATGCATGAAACAAGGTGAAAGGATGAGGAATCCTGCCGGTAGCAATACCGGGCACGAACTGGGGCTAACTGGAGCCAACCGGAGCTAACTGGCACTGGCCAGGCCGCATTCCGGATGCGCCATTGTCGCGCCTTCGCGGACCGGCAACTTGCGCCTGCGCAAACCCAGGCGCGACCCATATCTTACCGGAAGCGCCTGACCTCGGTGGCCCGTCGCCTGCCTTGCAGCGCACCGATACCCGGGCCGGCATGGCCGTGCTTTGCTAGAATGCCGCGGAGTATAACGGACCGCCATCCATGAGCCTGTTCCTGCCCACCATAGCAACCGCTTCATCCCCGCCCCTGCGCCGGCGCATTGCGGCCGCCTCGCTAGCCCTGGCGGCCAGCCTGGCAGGCATGCTTGCCACGGCGGGCCCCGCGCGCGCGCAGGCGGGACCGGTGTCACGTTCCGTGCCGACAGTCCCGCCCGGCGGCGTGCGCTCGGCCGATCCCGGCATGGCCGACGCGGAGAAGGCCGCGGCGCAGAAGAAGTATGGCGAGGCCATCGACCGGTTCGACCGCGTGCTGGCCACCAACCCGCGCAATGCGCAGGCGCGCTTCGAGCGTGCCTGGGCCCTGGCCCAGGCCGGGCGCGAGGACGAGGCCATCGCGGCGCTGTCGTCCATGGCGCAGGATTTCCCCGAACTGCCTGAACCGCACAACAATCTGGCCCTGCTGTATGCCAAGCGCGGGGATCTCAGGCGCGCGGAGGCGGAACTGCTGCTCGCGCTCGATGCCAGACCCGATTTCGCAGTGGGTTACAGCAATCTGGGCGATGTCTACCGGCGCCTGGCCGAGAACGCCTACCGCGACGCACTCCGCCGCAACCCCAAGGATGCGGCGGCGGCTACAGGCCTCAAGCTGGTGCAGCCCGAGGCGGCAAACCAGCCCCCCGCGAGCAGCACGCGCAAGGGCGGCGCGGCGGCCAGCGAGCCAGCGGCCGCACCCGCACCGAAGTAACTTGCCAGCAGGCGGGGCCCCTACCAGGCCCCGGTGCTATCGTTTTCCCCGATCCACGGAGTCAAGCATGATCTTTTCGCGTCGCCTCGTCCTCGCCGGCATGGCCGCCGGTGTCCTGGCGCTCTCCCCCCTGGCCGCGCAGGCGCAGCAGCAGAGAACCGAGCGGGTGCAATTCGTCACCAGCGCCGGCAAGTTCACGATCGAGGTCTATCCGGACGCCGCGCCCAAGACCGTGGCGAACTTCATGGAGTACGTGAAGAGCGGTTTCTATAGCGGCACCATCTTCCACCGCGTCATCAACGGCTTCATGGTGCAAGGCGGCGGCTTCGACCGCGACATGAAGCAAAAGCCCGCGCGCGCGCCGATTCCGCTGGAGGCCCAGAACGGGCTGAAGAACAAGGCGGGCACGGTTGCCATGGCACGCACCAGCGATCCGAACTCGGCCACCGCCCAGTTCTTCATCAATGTGGTGGATAATTCCAGTCTCGACTATCCGCAGCCGGACGGTAACGGCTACGCTGTATTTGGCAGAGTGGTGGAAGGCATGGATACCGTCGAAAAGATGAAGAACGCGCCGACCACCTCGTATGGTCCCATGCACAATGTGCCGGCCACGCCGATCGTGATCGAGTCGGCCTCCGTCGTCAAATAAACACCGAACAAAGGAACTCCAATGTCCAAGGTAGAACTCCACACCAGCCAGGGTGTCATCACCATCGAACTCGACGCCGAAAAGGCGCCCAAGTCGGTCGAGAATTTCCTGTCCTATGTGCGCAAGGGCCACTACGACAACACCATTTTTCACCGTGTGATCAAGAACTTCATGATCCAGGGCGGCGGTTTCGAACCCGGCATGAAGCAAAAGAACACCGATGCCCCGATCGAGAACGAAGCTGGCAACGGCCTCAAGAACGATCGCTACACGGTTGCCATGGCGCGTACCAACGCGCCGCATTCGGCCACCGCGCAGTTCTTCATCAACGCGGTCGACAATGACTTCCTGAACTTCACCTCGCCGACCCCGCAGGGCTTCGGCTACGCCGTGTTCGGCAAGGTGATCGACGGTACCGATGTGGTCGAGAAGATCAAGGGCGTGCGCACCGGCAGCGCCGGCTTCCACCAGGACGTGCCGCTCGAGGACGTCATCATCGAGAAGGCCGTGGTGGTCGAATAAGTCGCTGGCCTTCCACGCCAGGACGCGTTCCACCGGGCCTCTCCGGGTCGCGCCATGAAGTCAGGCCAGATTCTCCTTCCAACCGCATGACTGCGACCCCATCCACGCCGGCCACCGGCGCCCTCGCGGTGCCGGCGCCGGCGTGGTTCATTTCCGACCTGCATCTCACGCCGGAGATGCCGCGCACGCTGGCGTCCTTCGAGCGCGTGGTCGCACGCGCGGCACAAGAGGCGCGCGCGCTGTTTATCCTGGGTGATTTCTTCGAGTTCTGGATCGGCGACGAGGAAACCGACAGCCCGTTCGCGGCGCAGGTGGCCGCCATGCTGCGCCAGCTTGCCGGACGCGGCGTGCAGGTGTACCTGATGCACGGCAACCGCGACTTCCTGCTGGGGCAGCGTTTTGCGCACGCCGCCGGCGCGGCCTTGCTGCCCGACCCCACCGTGATCGAATGCGCTGGCCAGCGCGTGGTGCTCAGCCATGGCGACATGCTCTGCACCGACGACGAGCGCTATATGCATTTCCGCCGCTGGACCCGCAAACGCTGGGTCCAGCGTACCTTCCTGTCGCTGCCGCTGGCGCTGCGCCTGCGCGTGGCGCGCCGCCTGCGCGCCAACAGCGAAGCCGGCCGCGCCGGCCAGGCGCGCCGCGATGCCCCGCCCGACTACGGCGACACCACGCCGCAGGCCGTGGCGGCGCTGTTGCGCGACAGCCATGCGCCGGTCCTGGTGCACGGCCACACGCATCGTCCCGCCCGCCACGAAAGCCCGGAGGGCGTGCGCTGGGTGCTGACCGACTGGGACCTCGACGGCAAGCGGCCACGCGCCGCCGTGCTGCAGCTCGACGCAGGCGGATTCCACGTACTGCCGCAGCTGGACTGATGCCGCGGCCGGCGAGCCGGCCGCGGCAGTCGCACACGCGCTTGCCTACTTCATCAGCTTGCGCAACTCGCTCGCGTCGAAGCGGTCGTTCGGCGTGTTCTCCAGGTGCTCACCGAGCCGGTCCAGCGCGGCCATCACGGTCTCGATGCGCTCGTGCTGCTGCGCCGCATTGTCGATCAGGCTCTTGAGCGCCAGCGAAACCGGATCGTCCGCGTTCGGCGTGATGCCGTAGGCGGAGAACTCCTGCTTCGCGCCCTGCAGCCCGCTGGGCGCATCCGGCAGGATGACGCGCGCCGGAATGCCCACCGCGGTGGCGCCCGGCGGCACCGGTTTCAGCACCACGGCATTGGAGCCGATGCGCGCGCCGTCGCCGATGGTGTAGCCGCCAAGCACCTTGGCGCCGGCGCTGACCACCACATTCGCACCGAGAGTGGGATGGCGCTTCACCCCCTTGTAGAGCGATGTGCCGCCCAGCGTCACGCCCTGGTAGATGGTGCAGTCGTCGCCGATCTCGGCGGTTTCGCCCACCACCACGCCCATGCCGTGGTCGATGAACACACGCCGTCCTACCTTGGCGCCGGGGTGGATCTCGATCCCGGTGAAAAAACGCGCCCAGTGCGAAATCCATCGGCCTAGCCAGTGGAACCCCGCGTTCCAGCACGCATGGGAGAAGCGGTGAAACATCACGGCGTGAAAGCCGGGATAGCAGGTCAGTACCTCCAGACGGCTGCGTGCGGCGGGATCGCGCCGCATGATGGCGTCGATATCTTCCTTCAGGCGAGAGAACATCTTGGTCGTGTCGTGTCGAGTTGCCGCGCCGTGCGACGCGCGCCCTGGGTCACCAGGATCGGCCTGCGTCGCCGGCATGGTCATTGGCCGGTGGGTACGGGATCAGGGAGTGTAAGAGATTTGCCACCCTGCTGCCGCCATGGACATTGGCTGCGATGGCGCCGTCCGCTCCGCCTGTGCCGCGGCACAGGCCACGGCAGCGCAGGGCGATGCGGCACCACCCACGATCAACATCGCTCGGGCACGTGGACCAGGCCGGTCATCAGGCGGCGCGCGCTGTGGCTCAACACGGCGCGCTCCAATCGACGTCGCAGTCCGGACGCTGCGAGGGACGCACCAGCGCGACCTTGCTGGTGCCGCCGCGCATGTGCATGTAGTAGGCCGGAATCTCTGCCACCGCTCACTTCTCCTGTTTTGTTGGCGCCTCGGTGCCGGGCCCTTGCGTGGCGACCAGCATGTGCTTGGCGATGCCCCGCAGGATATTCACTTCCTCGCGCTCCAGTCCGCTGCGCGCGAGCAGCCGGCGCAGGCGCGGCATCAGCTTCTTCGGGCTGGCCGGATCGAGAAAGCCAATGGCTTCCAGGCCGGCCTGCAGATGGCCGAACATGGCCTCGATCTGCTCGGCCGTGGCCGGTTCGCCAGCATAGCCGATCTCGGCGAGCGGTGTAGCCCTCACCTCCAGCAACGCCAGGCGCATCTCGTAGGCCACCAGTTGCACGGCCTGGGCAAGATTGAGCGAGGTGTAGGCCGGGTTGGCGGGAATATGGGTGACCGCCGAGCAACGATCCACCACCTCGTTGGGCAGGCCGAAGCGCTCATTGCCGAACACGAAGGCAACGTGCGCGCCTGCCTCTGCCGGGCCGGCGCCATGCCGGGCCGCCTGTTGGGCGCCAATGCGGGCGCCGGCCTGCGCCACCGCGTCGCGCGGCAACAGGCGCGGCGGCCCGAACTCGCGCTGGCGTGCCGTAAGCGCCACCGCGTAGGCAGTGCCGGCCAGCGCGGCCTCGATATCCTCGACGATCACCGCGGCGGCCAGCACATCGTCGGCGCCGCTGGCCATGGCGATGGCATCCGGGTGCTCGCGCACTGCCGGCTCGCGTGGCGAAACCAGCACAAGGCTGCCCGGCACGGTGCCGAAACCCATGGTTTTCATGGCGCGCGCAACCGCGCCGACATTGCCTGGATGGCTGGTTTCCACCAGCACGAAGCGCACTGCGGAAAACGCGGCGAGGGCGCCGTCGGCGGCCACGCTCGTCTGGTTCTGCGGGTTCATATACAATTCAGGCTTCATCTTCGGTGCGCCGCCCGTTCTAATGCGATCGCGACGCGCCCGTTCTTCTACAATCCGTTGTGTTGTCAGCCGCCCCGAAGGGCAGCGCGCCGGCCTTTTGCGCCAGGCCGCGCACCTTTGGCCGGCCTGGAGAGATTCATGCATCCGATGCTAAATATCGCCGTCAAGGCGGCCCGCAAGGCAGGTTCCGTCATCAACCGCGCGTCGATGGACGTCGAGCGGGTTCAGGTCTCGCGCAAACAGCACAACGATTTCGTCACCGAAGTCGATCGCGCCGCCGAGGCCGCGATCGTCGAAATCATCCGCACGGCCTACCCGGATCACGCCATTCTAGCGGAAGAGTCCGGCCAGTCCTGGGCCGAGGGCGAAGAACCCACCAGCGAATACATCTGGGTGATCGACCCGCTCGACGGCACGACCAACTTCATCCACGGCTTCCCCCAGTACGCGGTTTCCATTGCCCAGCTGCACAAGGGCGTGCCGGCGCAAGCGGTCGTCTACGATCCGGCCCGTGACGAACTCTTCACCGCCAGCAAGGGTGCCGGCGCCTTCCTGAACAACCGCCGCATCCGCGTCTCGCGCCGCGACAAGCTGGCCGACTGCCTGATCGGCACCGGCTTCCCCTACCGCGACATGGAAGGCCTGGACCAGTACCTGGAACTGTTCGCGCTGATGACGCGCAGCTGCGCCGGCCTGCGCCGCCCGGGCTCGGCCGCACTCGACCTGGCCTACGTGGCCTGCGGCCGCACCGACGGCTTCTTCGAGCAAGGCCTGCATCCCTGGGACATGGCTGCCGGCATGCTGCTGGTGACCGAAGCCGGCGGCCTGGTGGGCAACTATTCGGGCGAAGCCCGACAGCTCGAACAGGGCGAAGTGCTGGCCGGCAACCCCAAGGCATTCGCGCAGATGGTGCGCCTGCTGACCCCGTTCTCGGTGGACAACGCCAAGCCGGCCCGATAAGGGTCCGCTAAGGGTCCGCCAAGGGTCCGCAACAGGGGTCCGCACCAGCAACGCCATAACAGCAACAACGCAACGCGGCCGCGTGGCCGTACCCAGCGTTGCGGGCGCGGCGGCGCCCCGGCAGGTGTCCACATACCGGGCGCCACGCCGCCCACGATCATCGCCATCGCGCTCAGGCATCCACTGCGACTGAGCTGGCAGGCACGGACAGCATGTCGGCAATGCCGTTCTTGCGAATCCGCCTGCTTGCCACCTACATTACTCCCACGGGCGCTCGTCCATGCGCCCGGTGCTGGCAAGCGAGCAGCGACACCGCCAGCTGCGATTCCCGACGCCGCGCTCCGTGTGCTGCGCCGCAAGCATCCCGGGTGGCGAACATGGCGGCATTGTCGGAGTGGTGGAGACGCCTGGCGGGCCAGCCGCTCGACCCGCTCGCGCCGGGCACCCGCCACGCGATTGCCGTGGTGCCGGTGCTGGCCTGGGTCGGACTGGGCGCCGACGGGCTTTCCTCGTCGTGCTATGGCCCCGAGGAGGCATTCCTCGCCCTTGGTTCCCATACGCCGCTGGCGCTCTTCCTTGCCCTTGCCACCGCCGGCACGGTATTCATCATCGCGGTCGGCTACAACCAGGTCATCGAGCTGTTCCCAACCGGCGGCGGCGGCTACCGCGTAGCTACCGCATTGCTGGGACCGCACCCGGGACTGGTGTCGGGCGCGGCGTTGCTGGTCGATTACGTGCTGACCGTCTCGACGTCGCTCGCCAGCGGCGTCGACGCGTTCTTCAGCCTGCTGCCGGTAGAGGCGCAATCGCTCAAGCTGGCAACCGAACTGGTGATCGTGGTCATGATGACCGGGCTCAATTTCCGCGGCATGAAGGAATCGATCCTGGTGCTGATGCCCATCTTCCTGATCTTCGTGGCATTGCATCTCGGGCTGATCGTGTATGGCCTTGCCGCGCATGGCGATCATCTCGGCGCGGTCGTGCCCGGCGCCATTGGCGAGGCGTCCGGCATGTCCCACGCGATGGGTCCGATCGCGGTGGCAGCGCTGCTGATGCGCGCGTTCTCGCTGGGTGGCGGCACCTACACCGGGCTGGAGGCGGTATCGAACAACGTGAATATGCTGGCCGAGCCGCGCGTGCCAAACGGCAAGTGGACGATGTTCTACATGGCGACCTCGCTGGCCTTCACGGCGGGCGGGATCATCCTGCTGTACATGCTATGGAATGCAACGCCGGTGGAGGGCAAGACACTGAACGCGGTGGTCTTCGGCCGCGTCATCGACCATCTCGGCTTCGGCTCGGCATTGTCCCGCCATGCGCTGCTCGCGGTGGTGCTGGCCTCGGAGGCCGGGCTACTGCTGGTGGGCGCGCAGACCGGCTTCCTCGACGGCCCGGCGGTGCTATCCAACATGGCGGCGGACTATTGGGTGCCGCGGCATTTCCGCGATCTTTCCGCCCGGCTGGTGCGCCAGAACGGCGTCATCGTCATGGGCCTGGCCAGCTTGCTGATCCTGCTGTGGACGCGCGGCCAGGTCGCGGTGCTGGTGGTGCTGTACAGCATCAATGTGTTCCTGACCTTCAGCCTCTCGCTGCTTGGCCTGTGCATCTACTGGTGGCGCCATCGCGGCGAGCCTCGCTGGATCGTTCGCTTCGGCCTGTCCCTGCTGGGCTTGTCGGTCACCTCCACGGTGCTGGCGATCACGCTGGTTGAGAAGTTCACCGCCGGCGGCTGGCTGACGGTCCTGGTAACGGGCCTGGTGATCTTCCTGTGCGTCCTCGTCAAGCGGCACTACACGGCCACCCGCGCCGAACTCTCGCGCGCGGATGCCCTCTTCGCCGGCAGCCCGCCGCTGGTCGATGCGAGCCGCGTGCGGCCACTCGACCCCAACCAGCCCACCGCGATCGTACTGGTGGGCAAGCACCGCGGCGCCAGCATGCATGCGCTGCTCTGGGTCGAGCGCCTATTTCCGGGACACTTCAAGAATATGATTTTCCTGGCCGTGGGAGAGGTGGATGCGCAGAGCTATGAGGGCCAGGAAACGCTGCATCGCCTGCAACAGGCGATTGGCGAGTCGCTGCGTTACTACGTTGCCAATTGCCAGCGCCATGGACTGGCTGCCGATTCGCACGCGGCATTCGGCACGAATCCGGTGCGCGAGTTCCTGAAGCTGGTCGATGCCGTGACGGCGGAGTACCCGAACAGTGTCTGCTTTGCCAGCAAGCTGATCTTCCAGCACGTCAATTTCCTCACTGCCTGGCTGCATAACCAGACGCCAGGCGAGTTGCAGGCGCGGCTGCACCTGCAGGGCAAGCAGATGGTCTTGCTGCCGATGAATGTGCCGTGACAGCCCGGCTTGCCGATCCTGGCGATCTTGCCTGGCTACCTGACCAGCGTCACCGGCACGCGCGACATGCGAATCAGCTTGTTCGTCAGCCTTCCCGCCAGCAGCGCGCCGACGGCCGTGCGCCCGGCCGTGCCCATCACGATGGCATCGCAATCGTTCGCCGCCGCGGTCTGCGCAATGGTCTGCGCTACGTCGCCGATCTTGACCTGCGCAACGTACCTGGCGCCGGCATCGTCCAGGATGCTCCGTGCACCGCGCAGCGCAGCCTCGCCGCTCGATTCTTCGAGCTTGCGCAATGCCGCCAGCGAGTGAAAGGCTGACGCGCGGCCGAATTCCAGCGGCGGCTGGACGTTAAGCAGGAGCACCTCGGACACACAGCGATCCCGGAACATGAAGGCAGCGTGACGCACCGCATCCAGTGCGTGCGCCGAGCCGTTGACGGGTACCAGAACTCTCAACATGTCGAACACCTTCCCTTGTTTCTGTGGTTTCACTACCGGCGCCGGGTTGGTCCCCAAGGGTGATGGAGCCACCTTTTGTATCTGCCGGGTATCTCGATTCCATATAAGTCCGGATTGCACAAAGATTCTGTAAAGAGACAGGCGGGCGCGTATTTTTTTTGTAAAGATCCTCCCCCTCCCCTTCCTGCAGCCTTCTGTCCCCTTCTCGCCCCGTTCTCGCCCCGTTCTCGTCCCCTGCGGGGCCCGGCTCGCAGTAAAATGCCGGTTTTGTCCGCGCCCGCCTCATCCACGACGCCTGCCGCGCACGCCGCGCCAGGGCCGCAGGCCGCCGGAGTACCCGAAAACAGGCGGTTTCGCCAAAGCCGCCCGAGAGGATTGCATGTCCGTAGAACCCCGACAGTCCGCCAAGACCGAGCCGAAAGCCGGTAACGCGGAAAAGCACACGCCCATGATGGCGCAGTACCTTGGCCTGAAGGCCGACCATCCGGACACCTTGCTGTTCTACCGGATGGGCGACTTCTACGAGCTTTTCCACGACGATGCCGAGAAGGCCTCGCGCCTGCTCGACATCACGCTGACGGCGCGCGGCAGCTCCAACGGTGTGCCGATCCGGATGGCGGGCATTCCCTTCCACTCGGTGGACCAGTACCTCGCGCGGCTGGTCAAGCTGGGCGAATCGGTGGCGATCTGCGAGCAGATCGGCGACCCGGCCACCAGCAAGGGGCCGGTGGAACGCAAGGTGGTACGCATCGTCACGCCGGGCACGCTGACCGACGCGGCGCTGCTGCCGGACAAGGCCGATACCTACCTGATGGCGGTACATCGACAGACCACGCGCCGCGGCGTCAGCAAGATAGGTTTGGCCTGGCTCAACCTCGCCAGCGGCGAGTTGCGCCTGATGGAATGCGAAGTGTCGCAGTTCGGCCGCGAACTGGAGCGGATCCGCCCTGCCGAACTGCTGTTTGCCGACGGCATCGAATTGCCGGCCCTGGCCTGCGCGCGGACCCGGCTGCCCGAATGGCATTTCGACCTGGAAGCCGGCACCCGCCGCCTGCGCGAGCAGCTTGGCGTAGCCAGCCTCGACCCGTTCGGCTGCGCCGGGCTGGGCGCGGCGCTCGGTGCCGCGGGTGCGCTGCTCAACTACGCTGCATCCACCCAGGGGCAATCGCTGCGCCACGTGAAGGGCGTGACGGTCGAGCGCGAATCGGAATTCGTTGGCCTGGACACTGCCACGCGGCGCAACCTGGAACTGACCGAGACCCTGCGCGGCGGCGAGTCGCCGACGCTGTTCTCGCTGCTGGACACCTGCGCCACCGCCATGGGCAGCCGCCTGCTGCGCCACTGGCTGCACCATCCGCTGCGCGACAGCGCGATCCCGCAGGCGCGCCAGCAGGCCATCGGCGCCATGCTCGGCCAGGGCACCGATGCGCTGCGCGCGGCACTGCGCCGGCTGTCCGACGTGGAGCGCATCACCGCGCGCTTGGCCCTGATGAATGCACGCCCGCGCGACCTGTCCTCGCTGCGCGATACGCTGACCGCCCTGCCCGACGTGCAGGCCTGCCTGCATCCTGACGATGCCGCGCCGTTGCTGGACCAGACCGTGACGGAACTGGCCGTGCCCTGGGAATGCCATGCGCTGCTGGTCAGCGCGGTGGCGCCGGAGCCGGCCAGCGTGATCCGCGACGGCGGCGTGATCGCCCGCGGCTACGATGCGACGCTCGACGAGCTGCGCGATATCTCCGAAAACTGCGGCCAGTTCCTGGTGGAGCTGGAAGCCCGCGAGCGCACCCGCACCGGCATTGCCAACCTGCGCGTGGAATACAACCGCGTGCACGGCTTCTATATCGAGGTGACCAACGGCCAGGCCGACAAGGTGCCCGACGACTATCGCCGCCGCCAGACGCTGAAGAACGCCGAGCGCTACATCACGCCCGAACTCAAGGCCTTCGAAGACAAGGCGCTGTCGGCGCAGGACCGCGCGCTGGCGCGCGAGAAGCTGCTCTACGATGCGCTGCTGCAACAGTTGCTGCCGCATATCGGCGAACTGCAGCGCGTGGCCGGCGCGCTGGCGCGCCTCGACGTGCTGGCCGCCCTGGCCGAGCGCGCGCAGACGCTGGACTGGACCCAGCCCGAGCGCGTCGACGAAAACGTGATCGACATCGCGCAAGGCCGCCATCCGGTGGTGGAAGGCCAGCTCGCCGCCGAATCCGTGCCGTTTATCGCCAATGACTGCCAGCTGAACGAGGCGCGCAAGCTGCTGCTGATCACCGGCCCGAACATGGGCGGCAAATCGACTTTCATGCGCCAGACCGCGCTGATCGTGCTGCTGGCCTGCGTGGGCGCCTACGTGCCGGCGCGGCGCGCGGTGATCGGCCCGATCGACCGCATTTTCACCCGCATCGGCGCCGCCGACGACCTGGCGGGCGGGCGCTCGACCTTCATGGTGGAGATGACCGAAGCCGCCGGCATCCTGCACAACGCCACGCCGGCCAGCCTGGTGCTGATGGACGAGATCGGGCGCGGCACGTCGACCTTCGACGGCCTCGCGCTGGCGTGGGCGATCGCGCGTCACCTGCTGGCGCATAACCGCAGCCATACGCTGTTCGCCACCCACTACTTCGAGCTGACGCAGCTGCCGCAGGAATTCACGCAGGCGGCCAACGTGCACCTGTCGGCGGTCGAGCATGGCGATGGCATCGTGTTCCTGCACGCCGTGCAGGATGGCCCTGCCAGCCAGAGCTACGGCCTGCAGGTCGCGCAGCTGGCGGGCGTGCCGCAGCCGGTGATCCGTGCGGCCCGCAAGCACCTGGCATGGCTGGAGCAGCAGTCGGCGGATGCCACGCCCACGCCCCAGCTCGACCTGTTTGCCGCGCCGCCCGCGCCGCTGGACGACCAGGACGACGACTGCACGGAACGGGACAACGGGCCGGCGGCCAGCGCCATCTCGCCACAGCAGGCGGCGCTACTCGACGCGGTGGCCGAACTCGACCCGGACAGCCTGACTCCACGCGACGCGCTCGATGCACTCTATCGGCTGCGCGCGCTCGCCAAGGAAGCTGTAGCCACCGCATGACGCCAATCCGGCTCGTGCACCAGCGCCTGCAACGATCCATGCCGCGGCCCGCGGGCGGGCTGTGCGCAGCGTGTGCGCACCCGCTGCGGGGCCTGGCACGGCGTGCCATGCTGGGGATTTTGCTGGCGTTGCCGGCAGCCCCCTCCCTGGCACTGGCTGAACGCGCCCGCGCCCCGGCCGCCGAGACCGTGCGCGTGGCCCTGATTGCCGACCAGCCGCAATGGCCGGCTGCGGAGGCAGGCACGGCCCGCCTGCTCGACTACCTGGCCGCGCGCCACCTCGGTTTCGTCGTCCATCTGGGCGGCATCAAGGGCGACACCGAATCCTGCGACGATGCCTTGCTCACCGCGCGCCAGCGCTTGCTCGACCAGTCGCCCCTGCCCCTGGTCTACCTGCCCGGTGAAACCGACTGGGCGGAATGCCAGCGCGCGGCGAACGGCCGTTTCGATGCCGTGGAACGGCTGAACCGGCTGCGCGAGCTGTTCTACCCGGCGGATACCACGCTCGGCCAGCGTGTCCTGCCCTTGATGCGGCAATCCGACCAGGCCACTTTCCGCAGCTATCGGGAAAACGTGCGCTGGAGCGCCGGCAACGTGATGCTGGTGGCGGTGAACCTGCCCGGCGACAATAATCACTACCGCTCGGAGGGCGGCCGCAACGGCGAGTTCGAGGACCGCCGCGAGGCCAACCGGCAGTGGCTGGCCCGCGCGTTTTCGCTGGCACAGCAGCAGAACCTGCCCGGCGTCGTGGTGCTGGAGCATGCCGACCCACAGTTCGGCAACGGCTGGGAGCAGCGCGGCCACCCCTCCCTGTTCGACGGCTTCCTGCGCCGCCGCACGCGCGATGGCTTCCTGGAGTTCAAGCGCCAGCTGCGCGATCTGGCCGGGCGCTATCGGGGCCAGATCCTGCTGGTTCACACCGGGATAGGCGGCTTCGGCATCGACAAGCCGCTCAAGGATGCCAGCGGCAAGACGCTGCGCAACTTCACCCGCGTGGTGTTGCCCAGTGGCGCTCCCGGCCAGTACACCGAACTTGTGATCACCCCAGGCTCGCCGTCGCTGTTCGAAGTGACGCTCAAGGATGGCCCCGAGGCGGAGTAAGGCCGGAGCAAGGCCCGGGCAGGGCTGCGAGCGAGGCCGCATCCGATGCCACGCACCCAAAGAAAAAGCCGGCAAGGCCGGCTTATTCGTGGGTACTGCCGCGAGGACTCGCGCGCGCCGCGCACTCAGTGCAGCGTGCGGCTGTTGTCGCCTTCGTCGTCCTCGTCCTCGTCCACGATTTCGATGCCCGAGGCGCCGTGCGCGTGGCCGTGCTGTACTTCATCGGCCGTGGCTTCGCGCACTTCGGCAACCTGCAGCCAGAAACGCAGCGCCATGCCGGCCAGCGGATGGTTGCCATCCAGCACCACCTTGTCTTCCGCCACGTCGGTCACCGTGTAGATGATCGAGTCCTCGTCATCGCTGTCTTCGGGCACGCCTTCGAACTGCATGCCGATTTCCAGCGGCTCGGGGAAACGGTCACGCGGCTCGACCTTCACCATGTCGGCGTCGTAGTCGCCGAAGGCTTCGTCGGGCTCGAGCTGCAACTGGGTTTCGAAGCCGGCTTCATGGCCTTCCAGCGCTTCCTCGATCTTGGGGAACGTGCCATCATACCCGCCGTGCAAGTAAACCATCGGCTCATCCGACTCCTCGATCAGATTGCCCTGC
The DNA here is from genome assembly GCF_056398885.1 of Cupriavidus sp. 01T418. Taxonomy (NCBI): domain Bacteria; kingdom Pseudomonadati; phylum Pseudomonadota; class Betaproteobacteria; order Burkholderiales; family Burkholderiaceae; genus Cupriavidus; species Cupriavidus sp. 01T418. The sequence continues at coordinate 359,714 of NZ_JBFTQG010000002.1, read as the reverse complement.
GCATCCGACAGCTTGTACACCACGGATACCACCGTGTTCTTAGCGATTTTCAATTCTTGACTCCATGAACGATTCCGCATTATACGCGCAGGCCCTGCCCCCCGGCCCCGTCGATCCCGACGCGCCACTCGCCTTGCTGGGAGGCATGACGCCGGCCGCTTTCATGCGCGATATCTGGCAACGCAAGCCCCTGCTGATCCGACAAGCGGTACCGGGAATCGAGCCGCCGGTATCGCGCGAGTCGCTTTTCGAACTAGCCGACCACGATGACGTCGAGTCGCGCCTGGTGTCGCACTTCCGCAACCGCTGGAAGCTTGAGCAAGGCCCCTTCGCCGCCGACAACCTGCCCTCGCGCAAAGCCCGCCAGTGGACCTTGCTGGTGCAGGGCGTTAACCTCCACGATAGTGCAGCCGCGGCGTTGTTGGGACAATTCCGTTTCGTTCCCGACGCGCGCCTGGACGACCTGATGATCAGCTACGCCAGCGACGGCGGCGGCGTAGGCCCGCACTTCGACTCCTACGACGTATTCCTCTTGCAAGTATCGGGACGGCGCCGCTGGCGCATCTCGTCCCAGGCCAGGCTCGACCTGGTGCCCGACCTGCCGCTGAAGATCCTCTCGGACTTCACCCCGGAGGAGGAATGGGTGCTGGAACCGGGCGATATGCTTTACCTGCCACCCCAGTATGCCCACGACGGCATTGCCGAAGGCGAGTGCATGACCTGTTCGATCGGCTTCCGGGCACCGGCCTACCGCGAACTCGCCGGACACTTCCTGGCATGGCTGTCGGAAACCGTCGAGGACAACGAAGACCTGGGCGGCCGCTACGCCGATGCGGGCGAGGCGGCCACGGCACATCCCGCCCAACTGCCGGCCCAGATGGTGCGCGCCGTCAGTGAACGGTTGAGCGCCCTGCGCTGGTCGGGAAGCATGATCTCGGAGTTTCTGGGGGCGCATCTCTCCGAACCCAAGCCGAGTGTGGAGTTTGCAGAAATATCCGAAATCGTATTGAAGAAATACAACAAACTCGCGCTGACGCACGGCATCGTGCTTGCACCGGCATCGATTGCCCTGTATGACCGCACCCATTTCTTTATCAATGGCGAAGCCTACGAACCGCCCGACGCGCTTGCACGCTGGCTGCGGCGGCTGGCCGACCACCGCTGCCTGAGTGCCGCGGAAGTGGCCGCCTGCGCGGATTTGCCGGATCTGATGGAGACTTTTCATCACTGGGCGCTGGAAGGATGGCTGCAATTTGCGCCATCTCCGCTGTAATAATCCGTAACAAGCAAAAACAGCAAAAGAGAGCGCTACACAAGCCGGGAAAACGCGGATATAATCGCTGGCTGGCTAGTACTGTGTACCACTGCATTTGTCGGCACCCGGGAGAGCCTCTATTTTGCAGTTCAAGAGCGATAATTACCGGTAATTATTCATCGCCTGTTTTTCTGTTATTAAAGTTAAAGGACGAACAATGAAGAAGTCTCTCCTGATCGCATCGCTGCTCGCCGCCGTTGCTCTCGCCGCTTGCGGCAAGAAAGAAGAAGCCGCTGCTCCGGCACCGGCAGCAGAAGCTTCGGCTCCCGCTGCTGCTGCTCCCGCTGCCGCCGAAGCAACGGCTGCTGCTTCCGACGCAACGGCTGCTGCTGCTAGCGCAGCAACTTCGGCTGCTGAAGCTTCCGGCGCAGCCGCTGACGCTTCGGCCGCAGCTGCCAAGCAGTAATCGGTCTCGACCGATAAAAAAGCCGACCTTCGGGTCGGCTTTTTTTCGTCCATCTTTCCGAATACGTCGCTTTCGTCACAACAACGGATCGGCCGTCCGGGCCAGCTACCTATCTCAGACCATACATCAGGCCCTGACCGGCTGCCAGTCCAGCCCTTCGTGCTGGTCCGCCACCAGGATGTCGCCGGCGGACACGCCCAGCACCGCTGCCAGCGCCTGGGTAGCCAGCTCCCTTGTATTGTTCTGCTGGCTCAGGTGCGCAGCCACCACACGCTGCAGCCCCGCATGCGCCACGCTGGCCAGGATGCTGGCCGCGACGTCGTTGGCAAGATGGCCGAAGTCGCCACCGATGCGGCGCTTGAGCGAATACGGATAGGCCGAATTGCGCAGCATCTCGCGATCGTGATTGCACTCCAGCACCAGCGCATGCACGCCTGCCAGCCGGGCGGTGACGTAAGGCGTCTCCATGCCCGCATCGGTCAGTACGCCAAGCCGGGCATCCCCATCGCTGAGCACGAACTGCAGCGGCTCGCGCGCATCGTGCGGCACTGTGTAGGGGAGGATGTGGAGGCTGCCGATGACCAGCGCATGGTCGGCGCCGCAGACGCGCACATCCGCCTTGTCCGCCCCGCGCATATGCGAGGTGGCAAGCCAGGTGCCGTGGCTGGTGTGGACCGGCACATCGTGGCGCGCGGCAAAGGCATAGGCCGAGCCGACGTGATCGCCATGCTCGTGCGTGACCAGCACGGCATCGAGCTGGTCGGGCGTGACGCCGAGCCGCTCCAGCCGCCGCGCGGTTTCGCGAATGCCAAAACCGCAGTCGAGCAACACCCTGGTCGTGGTGGTGCCCGCTTGCGATTCGATCAACAGGGAATTGCCCTCGCTGCCGCTGCCGAGGAAGGCGAAGCGCATCATGCGACGGCCTCCCCGGACAGCGTGCGGAGCCAACCCGCGGCCGGGCGCCGCGGGTAGTCTTGCGTGACCCGCACGCCGGTCAGCGCAGTTGCTCGTCCAGCAGCGTAAGAATGCGCTTGCCGATGTCGGAACCTTCCGGCTGGCCTGCGTCGTTCTGCACCGTCACGGTCGTGCCGTCACCATCGCCCTTCAGTGCCACGCGGTACTTCTTGGCCTTCTTGCTATCTTCGGCGCCGGTCTTGGTGAACAGCTTGGAGAAGAAGCCGCGGTTGTCCACGGTATCGCGCGTGTCGACGTAGCGCACGTAGTAGACCCCCTGGGCGCGGTCACGGTCTTCCACCGTGAAGTTGACGCGATCCAGCGCCAGGCCGACCGAGCGCCATGCGCGGTCGAACGGCTCGGACAACTGCAGTGCCTGCGCGCCGTTGACCTGGGTCAGGCTGGCATTGCCGCTGGCTGCCTTGGCGGCGCCGGCAGCAGCAGCGGGAGCCGCTGCCACGGTCGCTGCCGGGGTGGCACCGCTCTTGGCCATGCGGTCGGCCTGCTCCTTCTGCACGCCCAGGCGCTGCGCGAAGCGCGAGAGGAATTCGGCTTCCAGCTCAGGATCGGAAGGACGCGGCGTCCAGATCGTGTTCGACTTGTCGATGCCGGTCAGCTGTTCCTGCGCGCCCCGATGGCTGATGTAGACCTCCAGGTTGCCGTTCTGCGAACGCTCCAGACGGGTACGGAACTTGTCGCGCTCGGAGGTCGAGTACAGGCCATCGAAGACCTTGCCGATGGTATTGCGGATGAAATCCTGCGGGATCTTGGCGCGGTTCTCGGCCCAGTCGGTTTCCATGATGCCGGTCTCGGGCGAGTCCTGCACCAGCAGGAAACCGCTCTCCTGCCAGAATTCACGCAACGACTGCCACAGCTTGTCGGTAGCCATGCCATTGCTGATCACCAGCCAGCGCTGGTTGCCGTCGCGCTCCATGCGGATGCCTTGCGTGGAGGGCAGCACGTTCTCGGCGCCCGCCTGCTGCTGCACCGTCTTGGTCGCCTGGTTGTAGGTCGACAGCGTCGAGGTGCCGTTCTGGTCCGGCACCGAGTAGCGGCGATCGCCTTCGATCTTGGTCAGGTCCGGCGGCACGTCCAGCGTGGAGGTGCGCTTGGCGGCGGACTTGTAGTCGATCTTGTCGGGCGCCATGGCATCGTTGATGCTGCTGCAACCGGTCATCGCGCTGGCTACCAGCACGGGCAAGACCAGGGCGGCACGGCGAATCTGCGTTGCGCCGTGGCGGTTAAGCTTGAGTTTCATTGACACGCAATCCTAGTTGATGGATGACGGCAAAAGCGCCGCGATCAGCCGAGCAAACCGGCAGTCGACAGCGCCTTGCGCACCACGTCGTGGCATTCCGGTGACAGCGGCGTGAGCGGGAGGCGGATACCGCCCTGCATCCTGCCCATTTGCTGGAGCGCCCATTTGACGGGAATCGGGTTGGCCTCGACGAACATTGCCTTGTTCAGCTCAACCAGCTCCATATGGATGCGACGCGCGGTGATCGCATCGCCCTTCAGCGCAGCCACGCACAAATCGTGCATCTTGCGCGGCGCCACGTTGGCCGTGACGGAAATATTGCCATGGCCACCCAGCAGCATCAGGGCAATCGCGGTGGGGTCGTCGCCACTGTAGATGGCGAAGCCTTCCGGCGCATCCTTGATCAGTTGCGCCGCGCGATCGATATTGCCCGTCGCTTCCTTCACGCCGACGATGCCCGGCACCTGCGCCAGGCGCAGGACGGTATCGGGCAGCATGTCGGCCACGGTGCGGCCCGGCACGTTGTACAGCACCACCGGCAGGTCCACCGCTTCCGCGATGGTGCGGAAATGGCGGTACATGCCTTCCTGCGTCGGCTTGTTGTAATAAGGCACGACCTGCAGCGACGCGTCGGCGCCGACCTGCCTGGCGAACGCGGTCAGCTCGATCGCTTCCCTGGTCGAGTTGCCGCCGGTGCCGGCAATGATCGGGATGCGCTTGTCGGCCTGCTCCACGGCGACGCGGACCAGTTCGCAATGCTCATCCACGGTCACCGTCGGCGACTCGCCAGTGGTGCCGACGATCACGATGCCATCGGTGCCCTCGGCCACGTGCCAGTCGACCAGGGCGCGCAGCGCCGGTAAATCCAGGCTGCCATCTTCCTGCATCGGCGTCACGATAGCGACGATGCTGCCGTTAATCTGTGTCATAACGTTAGTGAATTCGAGAAACGAATACCGCGATTGTACCGGATACCTCAGGCCTTCCGACCGCACCTTCGACCGACGGAATCCCAAGGCAGTTCAACGCGTGAAGTCCAGGTCTCGCCGACCCGGCAGGCAAATAACCCGGGCCGCACTTCAGCCCGGCAAAGGATAACGGGGCGGCGCATTGCCCTCCGTATTTCCACCAGCCTCCCTGACTGCGCAAAGACGCTGCACGAAGGCAGTTTTAGGCACTTGCAGCATACCATCTTCGAAGCCCACCACGCGCAACGTGCCGCGCACGGCCTCCAGCAGTTCGCCGGGCCGCAGCAGGAAAGCCGGATTGGAAGGCTTGCCCACGGTCTCGTTGCCGGCCGCAAAGGTTTCGTAGAGCAGCACGCCGCCCGGCGCCAGGGCATCGAGCAGATGGGGCCATAGTGGACGGTGCAGATAATTCGTCACCACGATCGCGTCGAAGCGCCTCTCATCGGCCAGTGGCCACGTGCCCTGCTCCAGGTCGGCCTGGCGGGTGGCAATCCCGGCGGCAGCCAGCGCGGCCAGCGCCGCCCCGTCCCGGTCGACGCCCAGCACGGCATGGCCGCGGGCCGCGAACCAGGCCGCATGGCGGCCACTGCCGCAGGCCAGGTCGAGCACCCGGCCGCCCGGGCGCACCAGATGCGCCCAGCGCGTCACCCACGGCGACGGCGCAGCCAGCGGCGCGTGCGCAGCGGCACCCGCGGCCGTGCTCACCGGTACCCCAGGCCCATGGCCGCGCGCACGTCGCGCATGGTTTCGCGCGCCACCTGGCTGGCCTTGTCGCAGCCGTGCGCGACAATGTCGCGCAACAGGGCGGGGGCGTCCATGTATTTTTGCGCCCGTTCCAGCATGGGCTGCTGCTCGCGCAGGATGCCCTCGATCACCGGCTGCTTGCATTCGATGCAGCCGATGCCGGCGCTGCGGCAGCCCTTCTCCACCCACTCGCGCGTTGGCGCGTCGGTGTAGACCTGGTGCAACTGCCACACCGGGCAACGCGCCGGCTCGCCGGCATCGGTGCGGCGCACGCGCGCCGGATCGGTCGGCATGGTGCGCACCTTCTTTTCCACCGAAGCCTTGTCCTCGCGCATGCGGATGGTGTTGCCGTAGGACTTCGACATCTTCTGGCCGTCCAGCCCGGGCATCCGCGACGCCGCAGTCAGCAGCGCCTGCGGCTCGACCAGGATGGTCTTGCGCGAACCGCCCAGATAGCCCAGCAGCAGTTCGCGGTCCTCGGCGGACAGGCTCTGGGACTGGGCCACCAGCGCGGCGCCCTCTTCCAGGGCCTCGGCCTTGCCCTGCTCATGATAGGCGCGGCGCAGCTCGATATACGCCTTGGTCCGCTTGCCGCCCAGCTTTCTGGCGGCTTCCTGCGCCCGCTCCTCGAAGCCCGGCTGGCGGCCGTAGAGGTAGTTGAAGCGGCGCGCGATCTCGCGCGTGATCTCCACATGCGGCACCTGGTCTTCGCCCACCGGCACGCGGCCGGCCCGGTAGATCAGGATGTCGGCGGCCTGCAGCAGCGGGTAGCCGAGGAAACCGTAGGTGGACAGATCCTTGTCCTTGAGCTTCTCGATCTGGTCCTTGTAGGTCGGCACCCGTTCCAGCCAGCCCAGCGGCGTGCCCATGGACAGCAGCAGAAACAGTTCCGCATGTTCCGGCACGCGGCTCTGGATAAACAGCGTGGCGCGCTCGGGATCGACGCCGGCGGCAAGCCAGTCGATCAGCATCTCCCAGACCGATTCGCCGATCACTTCGGGCGACTCGTAGTGCGTGGTGAGCGCGTGCCAGTCCGCCACGAAGAAGAAGCAGGGGTACTCGGCTTGCAACCGGACCCAGTTTTTCAGGACGCCGTGATAGTGACCCAGGTGCAGCGCGCCGGTGGGCCGCATGCCGGAAAGAACGCGATCGGGGAACATGTCTGTCTGTATTTGCGGGAATCGGTACTGGTAATCGTATTCGTATTCGGCTTCGGCGCCTGCGTTGCCGCCGGCGCGGCTTACTGCACCAGCGCCAGGATGGGTTGCAGCATCAGCAGCACCAGGCTTCTGAGCGCCCCCATCACCGGCTGCATCCACACCCTGGTGATCACGCCCGCCGCTACCAGTGCCAGCACCACGAAGATGCCGTAGGGCTCGATGCGCGACACCGCACGCGCAAGCCGCTGGGGCAACAGCGCGGTCAGCACGCGCCCGCCGTCGAGCGGCGGCACGGGAAACAGGTTGAACGCCGCCATCACCAGGTTGACCAGCACGCCAGCCTGCGCCATCTGGCTGAAGAAGGGCTCCTGCACCCTGGCCACCAACAGCCCTACGGCCACGAGCGCCCACAGGAAAGCCTGCAGCACATTACTGCCCGGGCCAGCCAGCGCCACCCACATGCCGTGCCAGCGCGGATTGCGCAGGCGCTCGAAGACCACCGGCACCGGCTTGGCGTAGCCGAACACAAACTGGCCGCTGGTCATGAAGTAGAGCAGCAGCGGCACCACGATGGTGCCGATGGGGTCGATATGACGTGCCGGGTTAATGCTGACGCGGCCCATGGCATAGGCGGTATTGTCGCCAAACAGCTTGGCCACATAGCCGTGCGCGGCCTCATGCAGCGTGATGGCGAACAGGACCGGCAAGGCATAGACCGCAACGGTCTGAATCAGGGAGGAATCCATGGGGCGCTATTGTACCGGGGACGCGGGAAAGTGCGCCCGCCGCCTGGGCCGCGCGGCGCGGCAAGGGCAATTTGGAATCAAAGGTCGAAGCGCTCGATGTCGCCCCGTCCCTGCCGTACCAGCTCGGGCTCTCCCCCGGTGAGGTCGATCACGGTGGTCGGCTGCGCCGGCGCCGCGCCGCCGCAGATCACCAGTTCGAGTTGCTTTTCCAGCCGGGCGCGGATCACCTCCGGCTCATTGAGCGGGGCCTCGTCGCCGGGCAGTTGCAGCGTGGCCGAGATCAGCGGCTCGCCCACTTCGGCCAGCAGCGCCAGCGGGATGGCGTGCTCGGGCACGCGCACGCCGATGGTCTTGCGCGCGGGATGCGAGAGCCGGCGCGGCACTTCCTTGGTGGCTTCGAGGATAAACACATAGGGCCCGGGCGTGGCGCCCTTGAGCCAGCGGTACTGGCGGTTGTCCACGCGGGCGAAGTTGCCGAGCTCGGACAGGTCGCTGCACATCAACGTCAGGTGGTGCTTGTCGTCAATCCCGCGCAGGCGGCGCAGCCGCTCCACCGCGGCCTTGTCGTCGAGCCGGCAGGCCAGCGCGTAGCTGGAGTCGGTGGGCAAGGCAATCAGCCCGCCCTTCCCGATAATCTGCGCGGCCTGCTTGATCAGGCGGGCTTGCGGGTTGAGCGGATGGATTTCGAAATATTGGGACATGTGCGGGCTATGGGCAAACGGCCGCGAGACCGGCGCGAACACCGCGTGCACGCCGGGCGAGCTCTGCGATGGGGAGATGCGAAGGGAGCGCATGGTGCGGGCCGTGGAGGCGCCGTGCGGCCGTTGGCCGGCGCGGCTTACCAGTCATGCCAGACCGGCGTGACCGAGGACGGCAGCGGCGGCAGCGAGCCCAGCTCGGTCCGCCCCTCGCCCGGCCCATGGAAATCCGAGCCGCGCGAGGCCAGCAGGCCGTAGTGATGCGCGACATCGACGTAGCGGCGGTACTGGTCAGGCGTATGGCTGCCAGTCACCACCTCGACCGCGGTCCCGCCGAGCTGCTTGAACTCGTCGAACAGCGCATCGTGCTGGAGTTGCGTGTAGTTGTAACGCCCCGGATGCGCCATCACCGGAATGCCGCCGGCTGCCTGGATCCAGCCCACGGCATCGGCCAGCCTGGCCCAGCGGTGCCCCACATAGCCCGGACAGCCTTCGCCGAGGTACTTGCTGAACACGTCGCTGATGGTCTTGCACCGGCCCCGCTCCACCAGCCAGCGCGCGAAATGCGTGCGGGAGATCAGGTCGGGATTGCCGACATGCTGCAGCGCGCCCTCGTAGGCGCCCTCGATGCCGATGGCGGCCAGCGCCTCGCCGATATCCTGCGCCCGCGCGGCGCGGCCGGAGCGCGTCGCCGCCAGGCCCGCAACCAGCGCCGGACACGCCGGGTCGATCTGCAAGCCAACGATATGGACGGTCTGGCCGGCCCAGGTCACCGAAATCTCCACCCCCGGCACATAACGCATGCCAAGCGCCTCGGCCGCAGCGCGCGCCTCGGCCTGGCCGCCGACCTCATCGTGGTCCGTCAGCGCCCAGAATGCCACGCCGCCGGCGCGCGCGCGCGCGGCGACGTTCCCGGGCGACAACATGCCGTCGGATACCGTGGAATGGCAATGCAGATCTGCATTGATTGCGTGTGGATTTTGCATTTCCCTATTCTACTCCCGCGCTTATTCCGCGTTAATCCCCTGTTAATCCCGCCGCCAGTGGCCGCGTGGGCTGGCCCACATATTCCGCGCCGGCAGGCAGGCCGATAGCCCTGCCGCCAACGCTGGCGTAGGCATGGGGCGCCGCGCCGCGCGGTATAGTTGGGGCCTGACGACCCTCCCCCCGGGGCGGCGCTGCGCGCGCCGCCTGCCAAGCCATGCCGATCCACGCCACTGACTCCGCCACGCCCGCAACCCGCAACCCGGCCGACGGCGCCGCCCCATCCGGGGCGATCCGCACCGATGTCCTGATCGTCGGCGCGGGCCCGGTCGGCCTGTTCGCCGCGTTCCAGGCGGGCGTGCTGGGATTGAAGTGCGAGCTCATCGACGTGCTGGACCGCGCCGGCGGGCAGTGCACCGAGCTGTATCCGGAAAAGCCGATCTACGACATCCCCGCGGTGCCCGGCTGCCTGGCCCAGGACCTGGTCGACCGCCTGCTCGAGCAATGCGCGCCGTTCGCGTTTCCCATGCATTTCAGCGAACGCGCCAACGGCCTCGCCGAGATTCCGCCCGCACCGCAAGCCGCGCAGGCGCACGGCCATGAGCACGAACATCCGCACCGCCTGCTGGTCACCACGGACAATGGCAAGCGCTTCGACGTGGCCGCGGTGCTGATCTGCGCCGGCGCCGGCGCCTTCGCCCCGCAGCGCGTAGCGCTACCCGAGGCTGCCGCGCTGGAAGACCGCCACCTGCACTACGCCGTGCGCGATACCGCGCGCTTTGCCGGCAAGCGCGTGGTGGTGGCCGGAGGCGGCGATTCGGCGCTGGACTGGGCGCTGGCATTGCGCAAAACCGCCGCGCGCGTCACGCTGGTGCACCGCCGGGAGGGCTTCCGCGCGGCCGACGGCACGGTGGCCGAAATGCGGGCCGCGGTGGCCGCCGGCGAAATGGACTTCGTGGTAGGCATGCTGGGCGCGCTCAAGACCGAGGGCGATGCGCTGGCCGGCGTCGAGATCCGCACCCGCGACGACAGCGTCAGCCTGCCAGCCGACGAACTGGTGGCGCTGTACGGCCTGGTCTCCGAACCCGGCCCGATCGCCGGCTGGGACCTCGACATGCGCGCCGGCCGCATCGTGGTGGATACCACCACGTACGAAACTTCCCGGCGCGGCATCTTCGCCGCCGGCGATATCGCGTTCTATCACAACAAGCAGAAGCTCATCCTCTCGGGCTTCCACGAGGCCGCGCTGGCCTTGCGCCGCGCCCATCACTATGCCTTTCCCGAGAAGGCGCTGGTGCACGTGCACACCAGCAACAATGCCACGCTCAAGGCAAAGCTGAACCACGCCTGAGCGCCGCCAGCCGGACATTGCATGCTACATGCAGAACGACTCGACCAGCCCGGCAACCACCCGCGGCTGGTCGTGATGCAGCATATGGCCGGCGTCATCGACAATGGCTTCACGGAAATCCCGGAATGCCTTGAAGCGCAGCTTGAACGCGTCCAGCGGCTGCCCCTTTGCGATGTGGCTAAGCGTTTGCGAGTCGCGCGCTTCCACGTGCAGCACCGGCGCGGTAGCCTTGGCCCAGATCGCCATCACTTCGTCGAGCCGGTACAGCACCGGGTTGACCAGCTTGTGGGCGGCGTCGCCAAGGATTTCCCAACGGCCTTGCGCGTTCCTGGCCGACCAGTGCGCGGCCAGGAACGCGGCACGCTCGTCCGTCAGGCGCGGATTGTTCTTCTGCAAGCGCGCCGCCACCGCGTCCACGCTGTCATAGGTCTTCAGCGGCTGGCGCTGGCGTAGCTCGTCCAGCCAGCGCGCGTAGCGGCCGGGCGCCTGCTCGGCGCGGGTGCCGGTCATGCCAAACCCCTCCAGGTCTACCACGCGGCGCACCCGCTCCGGGCGGATGCCGGCATAGAAGCAGGCGACGTTGGCGCCCATGCTGTGCCCCACCAGGTTCACGGGCTGGTCCGGCTGGTAATGATCCAGCACCGCCTCGAGATCGGCGACGTAGTCGGGAAACCAGTAGGACCCGGTGCCGGGATAGCGCGTGGGCCAGTCGGTCTGGCCGAAGCCGCGCCAGTCCGGCGCGATCACGTGCCAGTCGCGCTCCAGGGCATCCACCATGAACTGGAACGAGGCGGCCACGTCCATCCAGCCATGCAGCAGGAACAGGGTGGGTGAACCGGGCTCGCCCCAGTGGCGCACGTGCATGTCGAGGCCGCGCAACGTGATAAATTCCGAGCGCGAGGTTTCTCTGATTGTCATGGCGTCTCCCCGGGTGCCTGATGGTGGCGGAAGCATTCACCCGCGACAGCGGGGAAGCCCAGAAATAGAACGATCGTTCGTTTGCGTGGATTATAGCGGCAAGCCGGCGCGGCATGTATCCGCGCACCTTCAAGCGACAACCAGGAGACCCAGCATGGCCGCACCCGCCCTGCCCGCCAGCCGGCGCGACGATTACCGCGCGCTCCACGAACAATTCGGCTGGTACGTGCCCGAACATTTCAACCTGGCCGACGTCTGCTGCAGCCGTTGGGCGCGCTCGCCCGCCACCGCGGACCGGGTGGCGGTCCACACCGAACACGAGGACGGGCGCCGCGCCAGCTACAGCTACGCGTACATCCAGGCCGAGGCGGACCGTCTCTCGCGGGCGCTGCGCGCGCTGGGCGTGGCGCGGGGCGACCGGGTCGGCATTGTCATGCCCCAGCGCATCGAGACGGTGATCGCGCAGATGGCGATCTACCAGCTCGGCGCCATCGCCATGCCCTTGTCGATGCTGTTCGGGCCCGAAGCGCTGGCCTACCGGCTCCAGCACAGCGAAGCCTGCGTGGCCATCGCCGATGAAACGGCGATCGACAATGTGCTGGCGGCGCGTGCCGAGTGCCCGGCGCTGGCCTCGGTGATCGGCGTCGGCGGCGCCGTGGGCCGCGCCGAGCACGACTGGGACGTGCTGCTGGCCGCCGAACTCCCGGAGTTCACCGCCGTACAGACCGGGGCCGACGAGGCCGCGGTGCTGATCTACACCAGCGGCACCACCGGCCAGCCCAAAGGCGCGCTGATCCCGCACCGCGCGCTGATTGGCAACCTGTCCGGCTTCGTCTGTTCGCAGAACTGGTTTCCGCAGGAGGACGACGTATTCTGGAGCCCCGCCGACTGGGCCTGGACCGGCGGACTGTGGGATGCCTTGATGCCCGCGCTGTATTTCGGCAAGCCCATCGTGGGCTATCAGGGCCGGTTCTCGGCGCAGGTCGCCTTCGAACTGATGGAGCGCTACCGCGTGACCAATACCTTTCTGTTTCCCACCGCGCTCAAGCAGATGATGAAGACCTGCCCCGCGCCGCGCGAGCATTACCAGTTGCACCTGCGCGCGCTGATGAGCGCGGGCGAAGCCGTCGGGGGAACCGTGTTCGGCTGGTGCCGCGACGCGCTCGGCGTGATCGTCAACGAGATGTTCGGCCAGACCGAGATCAACTACATCGTGGGCAACTGCACCGCGCAGAACGACGATGGCCAGCTTGGCTGGCCCGCGCGCCCGGGTTCGATGGGGCGCCCCTACCCCGGCCATCGCATCGCCGTCATCGACGAGGACGGCAGGCCATGCGCCCCGGGCGAGGACGGCGAGATCGCCGTGTGCAGCACCGACCGCCATGGCCACCCCGATCCCGTGTTCTTCCTCGGCTACTGGCGCAACGAGGAGGCCACCGCGGGCAAATACCTGGAGCGCGATGGCCTGCGCTGGTGCCGCACCGGCGACCTCGCGCGCGCCGACGAGGACGGCTACCTCTGGTACCAGGGCCGCGCCGACGATGTCTTCAAGTCTTCCGGCTATCGCATCGGGCCGAGCGAGATCGAAAACTGCCTGCTCAAGCACCCCGCCGTGTCGAACTGCGCCGTGGTGCCTTCCCCGGACCCGGAGCGCGGCGCGGTGGTCAAGGCATTCATCGTGCTGGTGCCGTCGGTGGCCCGCTCGGCGCAGGCCGACGCCGCGCTGGTCGCCGAATTGCAGCAACATGTGCGCGGCCAGCTGGCGCCGTATGAGTACCCCAAGGCCATAGAGTTCATCGAGCAACTGCCGATGACTACCACCGGCAAGATCCAGCGGCGCGTGCTGCGCGAGATCGAAGCCCGGCGCGGCGCGCCAGCGCGCCTCTAGCATGGCGGGCGGGCGCGGCTGCAAGGCTGTTGCCTGCCTCTGGCCAGCGATCCCGCCCCCTCAGATTCTGCCCCTTCGCGGCGTCCGGCCTGTAAGAACCGGAGCGCCGTGGACATCCGGCCGCCGACCTCGATATCGAAGCGGTTCCGACGTCAGACTATGCGCAGCCCATCGCCATGCCGGTGAGTTCGACAGTTAAAATGTAAGCCCTTGATTTTATCGGAGCCGACTGCAAAACGCTCCACTACAAGAAGAGCCGCGTTGATTCGCGCTAGTCGTCCATCGGGTGGTATTTGCCCCATCCAAGAAAGTCGTTCCGCTTTTGTGCAGCCTCTTCGTAGCTGTCGGCTTCGAACTTAGTCAGTAAGATTGGCTCTCCTTCGAACATCGACGCATGTGCCGGAAACTGTCCTGCCTCGAGTAGAGAGAATTCAGCCGCGCCGTCTGCGTCTATTGCTTTCCATAGTTCATAAGTCTTGCGCATTTAAAGCTCTCTTATGGTACGAAGGCAATGCCCTCGATTATCTCGATATCGACCCGCTCCCGGCCATTCTCATGTTGAATGGCACGATTCTGGAATGATTTTCCAGGAGGGCCGACTCCACCCACTGCCCCTGCTCTAACAACATACCCTCTAGCTTTGGCGAGAGCTTCGCTACGATCTCTGTATTGGGTCGTATTCATCCGTCCTTCGAGCGCATCTAGCATGGCCAAGCCCTCCCTCACCGTTGGCGGCCGCGGCTGTGGCCCCCATCTTTCGACATCGCCGATTCCCGGATCACGGTAACCAGGACCTTGCGCCTGAATGCGCCCCCGGTGCATTTTCTTCTTGCTCGGGCCTGTACAACTTTCGATCAGCGGCGTCGTCCAAATCGCCAGCCATTCCCAAGGCTTCTTCCCGCCGACGTTGGGAGCGAGCACGTCCCATGGATCCGGCGTGTAGCTACCAGGAATCGAGACAGACGCGCCAAGGGCAACTGCGGGTGCCGGTACGGCTTGCGCATGTGCCGATCCAAAGAGCCAGTTGAACAACTTCGAGATCCAGCCCATCCACGCGCTGAAGGGATTGGCACCTGAATTTTCTGGGGCTGCTTTCGCGAAGGCCAGCTGTTGCTCTTCCGGATCGGGACCAGTGAGCGTCTGTCCATTGAATAACACATCAATGAGCCGGTGCGCGGCATCGTAAGTGTAGTTCGTAACATTTCCATGGGGACTCGTCACCTGGATTCTCTGCCCAATCGCGTCATACACGTACGCCGTCACATTGTCGCCATACAGATACTGGAGCACGCGACCCCGCTGATCGTAGACGTACTTGACGGTAACGCCCTCCAGATCAGCCGCTTCGAGCAAGCGTCCGGCCGGATCGTATCGCACGGCACGCGAAGTTCTCCCAGTTCCATCGGCCGCCGACACCAGGTTGCCTTGAGCATCGTAGCTAAATGTCCACTGCTGGGTCACCGCGTCATCGACCTGCTCGGTCAACGCCGTCATCAGGCCGTTCCCATCATAGCTATAGCCGTTGCTCGACACCACACCGGACGGCGCTGCATTCAGTCCCTGATTGCCATTGGCGTCCGCCGTAGGAAACCACCCGTGCGCGGTGAGCTGGCCCTTGTCGTCATAGGTGAAATTGTCCACACGTCCTGGCGCGGCAACCTTCAGCGGCAGATTCCACGACGGATGCCACTCCGTGGTCGTGGTCTTCGCGTCGGCCGTGCCGTAGCCCTCGATGCGTTGCGTCTCGCGGCCGAGCGCGTCGTGGCTGTAGCGCGTCTCCTTGTTGTCAAAATCCACCCGGCTCGACACATTGCCACTGGCGTCGTACGCGGTGGCCTTCGCCACATTGCCGCATTCCGGACACGACGCGGAGACGCTCGCGGGACGGTTGACAAAACCAGTATTCAATACATAGGGGTTCGCGAAGACATCTGCAGAGCAACCGTTTTCGTTTTGCGCAAATGCTGTGAGGGGAATCAGGCCAAGTGCTGCAATCGCCAGGAAGGCGAACAGAGGGATCGCTTTTAGGATGCCCATGTCCTACGTGAATTCATGCTCGAGTGGTTGGGGGGCTGGAATCCCACAGACTGGCGCATTCCCGATGGAAGCGATCCGCCCACGCAACGATTTTCTGAGCGCCGATTTGGCCATGCCTCGCCCACGTGGGTTGCTCGCGATTTCTCATCCTGACCCCTTCTTTTTCTTTGGATGCGTGATGAATAGCTCCCGCGAGAGATGGCGGTCGCAAGTTTTCTCTTGCCGTCTGTTGAAAGCTGCACTGGTTCACCGCCCGCCTGGGACGCTAGCCAGACATTGTCTCGGTGAGTAATGAGGGCCAGACACGCTTGAGCTTCGCTCTTGCCTCCTACTAAGAATATCGAGATAGCTAGCGCAAGGGAGTTAGCAAATACTTTGTTGGCGCGCATGATCAGACCTAGTAGCAACTAACTCAAGTTGGGTAACCAACGCGCCGTACGAACGGGGCGACGAGAGCCGGCTTGATCCACCCGTTGTCTCCGCAGATTAATTCCACTTCAAATATTGTGATCGGATAGACTACCCAAAGCGCACCTTCTGGCAAATAGCAATGTTTCTAATTTGATTTGATATTTTCTAACGGCGTTGATCGTTTATCCCAATATTGGGAAATCAAATTCAGTCGTGCCGACGCAATTCCGCAAAGGCACCGACGGCGCCACCCAGCAGGCCTATGTCGCCCCGGCGGACTCCTGCTGACCGGCCTGCCTCTCCAGCCACGCCAACTCATCCTCGTCGAACCCCGCCGCGCGGCGCGCCGCCAGGTTGAAGGGCGGCCGCAGGCGCGGTGCCTGATAGCGCGCGGCCAGATCGGCGTAGGTGGCAACCGGGTCGAGGCCACGAGCCGCGCATAGCCAGCGGTACCAGCGGTTGCCGATGGCGACGTGGCCCACCTCGTCGCGCAGGATGATGTCGATGATGGCGGCGGCGTCATGATCGCCGGCGGCGGCCAGCTTGGCGCGCACCGGCGGCGAGGCGTCCAGGCCGCGCGCCTCCAGCGTGCGCGGCACCAGCGCCATGCGCGCCAGCACGTCGCCGGCGGTCTTGTCGGCCATTTCCCAAAGACTGTTGTGCGCGGGGAAATCGCCATAGCGTGCGCCCAGCGTGGCCAGGTGCCCGGCCAGCAGGCTGAAATGCAGCGCTTCCTCGTCGGCCACGCGCAGCCAGTCGCGGTAGAAGGCCTCCGGCATCCCGCCGAAACGCCAGATCGCATCCAGCGCCAGGTTGATGGCGTTGAATTCGATATGCGCCAGCGCGTGGATCAACGCCGAGCGGCCGGCGGGCGTATGGATGGAGCGGCGCCGCTCGACCCGCTGTGGCGGCACCAGTTCGGGCAGCGGCGGCCGGCCGGGCAGCGGCAACCTGTCCGACAGGGACTCGCCGATGCCAAGGGCATGCGGCGTCATGGCCTCGGCCGCCTGGCGCAGGCTGCGCGTGGCAGCGGCTTTCCCGGCGGCATCGCACATGCACAGGATGGCAAGCGCCTGGCGGCGCAAGGACGGCGCCGCCAGGCCGGATGGCCCATCGGGTGCGGCAAGCATGGTACGGGCAGGATCTGCGTCGGCGGCGCGCAGGCCGGCGGCATTGGGTAGGTTGGCTGGCATAAGCGTAAAATTCGGGTTGCCGCCATTGTAGAGCGCGGCCGGCAGCGCTTTCGCGCCGGCACGCCCATGTCCACGCCCTTTAAAGCCCGGCGGCAAACCCCATATACCCAAACGAACTTGTGCAGGAGACTTCATGGCGCTTTACCAGCTCGGCGATCTCGTCCCCAACATCGATCCGGATGCCTACGTGGCGCCGGAAGCCACCATCATCGGTAACGTGACGCTGAAGGCGCGTGCCAGTGCCTGGCCGGGCGTGGTGATCCGGGGCGACAACGAACCGATCGTGGTGGGCGAGTCCAGCAATGTGCAGGAAGGCACCGTGCTCCACACCGATCCCGGCTGCCCGCTGACCATCGGCGACAAGGTATCGATCGGCCACCAGGCCATGCTGCACGGCTGCACCGTGGGCGAAGGCTCGCTGATCGGCATCCAGGCGGTGATCCTGAACCGCGCCGTGATCGGCAAGGAATGCCTGGTCGGCGCCGGCGCGGTGGTCACCGAAGGCAAGGTGTTCCCGGATCGCTCGCTGATCCTGGGCGCGCCGGCCAAGGTGGTACGCGAACTCACCGATCAGGATGTGGCCAACCTGTACCGCAATGCCGAAACCTACGCCACGCGCCAGGCCATGTACAAGACGCAACTCAAACGCATCGACTAAGGCGCCGCGCCGCCCGCGCCGATTTACCGACGGATCATCGTGACTGACACCATCACCCCCGACACCCTGCAGAAATTCCTGTTCGACGCGGCCCCCGTGCGCGGCGAACTGGTGCGCATGCAGGCCACCTGGCAGGAAGTACTGCGCCGCAATCATTACCCCGCGCCGGTGCGCCGCCTGCTGGGCGAAATGATGTCCGCCGCTGCCCTGCTTTCGGCCAACCTGAAGTTCAACGGCGCGCTGGTGATGCAGGTGCACGGCGACGGCCCGGTGCGCATGCTGGTGGTGGAATGCCTGTCGGACCTGTCGATGCGGGCGACCGCAAAACTCGCCGAAGGCGTGGCGCTGGCCGACGATGCCACGCTGGCGGATCTCGTCAACGTGGGCGGCCGCGGCCGCTTCGCCATCACGCTGGATCCGCAGGACAAGCTCCCCGGACAGCAGCCATACCAAAGCGTCGTGCCGCTGGCCGATGCGCATGGCCCGATGGCGTCGATGACCGCCGTGCTCGAACACTATATGCAAGCGTCCGAGCAGCTCGACACCCGGCTGTGGTTGGCCGCCGACGACAAGGTTGCCGCCGGCATGCTGCTGCAGAAGCTGCCCTCCTACGGCGGCACGCTGGAAGGCCATGCCGGGCGCGCACCCGCCGAAGTCGGCGAAACCGGCGCGCCGCTGGCGCACAGCGGCCGCGCGCAGGATCTCGACACCTGGGATCGTGCCTGCCAGCTCGGCGCCACGCTGAAGGACGAGGAGCTGCTGGCCGAAACACCCGACACCCTGTTGCGCCGCCTGTTCTGGGAAGACCTGGAAGCCACCGGCCTGCGCGTGTTCGAACCGCTCACGCCGCACTTCCAGTGCTCGTGCTCGCGCGCCAAGGTGGCGGGCATGCTGCAGAACCTCGGCCGCGTGGAGATCGAGGACATCCTGGTCGAACGCGGCGAAGTGGAAATCCAGTGCGATTTCTGCGGCCAGCAGTACCACTTCGATCCGGTCGACTGCGCGCAATTGTTTGCACCGGCGCCTGTCGCGACCGGCGCCGGCGACGGCGCGGGGCAGCAACACTGAGTGCTGAGTAGTAACGTCGCGGGGCGCGGTGGCTCAAGAGGAACCCCACCAGGAACCTTTAGGCCTTTCAATGAGGTCCAAGCGTCAGTGACCTACCAGAGTCAGGGAGTCAACATGCCCGCTTTGTCTTCGAACCCGTCCGCCGCGGCCGCGCGGCAATTGCCATGCCCCGCCCGCGTGCCGGGCGCGATCAGCGCCCTGCTGCTCGGGGCGGTGCTGGCCTGCGGCGGCTGCGCCGAGTTGCCGCGCGACGCCAACGGCTCGCCGCCGACCTTGCGGCTGGCGCCCAACGGGGTTCCGCCGGCGCCCATCACCGCTGAAGAAAAGAAGAAGCTCGACGCCCTGAACCGCCAGGTGCTGCTCGAGCAGGAGGCCGCCATCGCCCGCCAGCAACAGGCCGAGGCCATGGCGCAGGCGGCAGCCTATGCCTATCCCGCACCCAGCTGGAACCTGTATTACGGTGGATGGGGCGGCGGCCACTGGGGTGGCGGCGTTGGCTTCAGCAGCCCTGGATACTGGGGCTGGGGCGGCTACCCGTACCCGTACTGGTGGTGATACCGGTGGTGAGTTGAACCGGCGGCAGACGCGAGCCGGCCGCATCCCTCCGATGCCGGGGGTTGCCACGAGGCAATCGAGAACAGGAAAATCGAGAAAGGCGGGGCTGGCGCCCGTCGCCCGTCAGTGGCGGAAGGCCGGGGAATTCGCCGGAGGCGGCAGCGGCGGCGTGGCGCTGACCTTGGGCGCGGGCGCCACGAACTGCACGAACACCTCGCCATCCTTGACCATGCCCAGCTCATAGCGGGCACGTTCCTCGATGGCGCCGGTGCCATCCTGCAGGTCCTTCACTTCCCCTTCCAGCTTGGCATTGCGCAGCTTCAGCGACTGGTTGCGCGCAGTCTGCTCCTGCACCTGCTTGTCCATTTCCCACACACGCAGCCAACCACCCTTGCCCAGCCACAAGGGATACTGGATGGCGAGCAACAGCACAAACAACAGCAACGAGATCAGGCGCATGGGTGATGGCGCGTGGGTGATGGCACGTAAGCGAAAAAGGAAGTTGGGTCAGCACCGGCCGCGGCATTGACCGCGGCCGGTGCTGACACGAGCTTAGCGCAGATTGTAGAACGCGCTCTTGCCCGGGTAACTGGCGATATCACCGAGATCTTCCTCGATGCGCAGCAGCTGGTTGTACTTCGAGATACGGTCCGAACGCGACAGCGAGCCGGTCTTGATCTGGCCGGCGTTGGTGCCCACCGCGATATCGGCGATGGTGCTGTCCTCGGTCTCGCCCGAACGGTGCGAGATCACGGCGGTGTAGCCGGCGCGCTTGGCCATCTCGATGGCGGCGAAGGTTTCGGTCAGGGTGCCGATCTGGTTGATCTTGATCAGGATCGAGTTGCCGATGCCCTTCTCGATGCCTTCCTTCAGGATCTTGGTGTTGGTGACGAACAGGTCGTCGCCCACCAGCTGCACGCGCTTGCCCAGCTTGTCGGTCAGGACCTTCCAGCCGTCCCAGTCGCCTTCGGCCATGGCGTCCTCGATCGACACGATCGGGAACTTGTCGCACAGGTTGGCCAGGTAGTCGGCGAACTGCGTCGCGGTCAGCTTCAGGCCTTCGCCTTCCAGGTGGTACTGGCCTTCGCCTTCGTGATAGAACTCGCTGGCGGCGCAGTCCAGTGCCAGCAGCACGTCTTCGCCTGCACGATAGCCGGCCTTCTCGATGGCCTGGACAATGGTGTTCAGGCACTCTTCGTTCGAAGCGAAGTTCGGCGCGAAGCCGCCTTCATCGCCAACCGCCGTCGACATGCCCTTGTCGGACAGGATCTTCTTGAGCGCGTGGAACACTTCGGCGCCGCAACGCAGGGCTTCGCGGAAGCTCGTCTGCGACACCGGCATGATCATGAATTCCTGGATGTCCAGGCTGTTGTTGGCGTGCGCGCCACCGTTGACGATGTTCATCATCGGCACCGGCATCTGCATCGCGCCCGAACCGCCGAAGTAGCGGTACAGCGGCAGGCCGGCTTCTTCGGCTGCAGCCTTGGCCACGGCCATCGACACGGCCAGCATGGCGTTGGCGCCCAGGCGGCCCTTGTTCTCGGTGCCGTCGAGATCGATCAGGGTGCGGTCCAGGAAAGCCTGCTCGGAGGCATCCAGGCCCATGATGGCTTCGGAGATTTCGGTGTTGATATGCTCGACGGCCTTCAACACGCCCTTGCCGAGATAACGCGACTTGTCGCCGTCGCGCAGCTCGATGGCTTCGCGCGAACCGGTGGACGCGCCCGACGGCACGGCCGCGCGGCCCATCACGCCGGATTCGAGCAGGACGTCGCACTCGACCGTCGGGTTACCGCGCGAGTCGAGAACTTCGCGACCGATGATATCTACGATTGCACTCATGGATTCCTCTTGGACTGTTTTGATGCTTGATGACTTCTACTGCACGGGCGCCATGCCCTGGACTACCGCTGACGGGCGCTGAATCACACCGACGCCTGACTGATGCTTAAGCGCCTTCTACCACGATCATGTTCATGCGCGCGGCATGCTCGCGCGACTTGCGCGCGGCGCGATATTCTTCGCTGTCGTGGAACGACTTTGCCGCTTCATAGCTGGGAAACTTCAGTACGACCACGCGCGTCGGGGCCCAGTCGCCCTCGAGCGTCTCGGTCTTGCCGCCACGCACCAGCACCTCCGCGCCATGCATCTTCATGGCATGGCTGGAAAGTACCTTGTACTCCTCGTACTGCCGGGGATCGGTGACATCGACGTGGGCAATGATATAGCCGCTGGCCATGGCGTATCTCCGTGTGATTTTATGATGTGGATTCTACCTGGCTGATCATGGCCGCCTGATGACGGCCATGATCGGCACCATGCGCTCAGGCGCAGGTTGCCGGCCAGCTGAAATTGTCTTCGAGGAAGCCCGAGCGCTTGACCAGCGTATCGAGTTCCTTGAGCACGGACAGCAGTTCCTTCATGCGCGACAGCGGCACGGCGTTGGGGCCGTCCGACATGGCCTTGCTCGGGTCCGGGTGCGTTTCCATGAACAGCCCGGCCACGCCGGTTGCCACGGCAGCGCGCGACAGCACCGGCACGAACTCGCGCTGGCCGCCGGAGCTGGTGCCCTGGCCGCCCGGCAACTGTACCGAGTGCGTGGCATCAAACACCACCGGCGCGCCGGTCTCGCGCATGATCGCGAGCGAGCGCATGTCGGAGACCAGGTTGTTGTAGCCGAAGGAGACGCCGCGTTCGCAGGCCATGAAGCTGTCTTCCGGCAGCCCCGCCTCGCGCGCGGCATCGCGTGCCTTGTCGATGACGTTCTTCATGTCATGCGGCGCGAGGAACTGCCCCTTCTTGATATTGACGGGGCGGCCGCTCTGCGCGCAGGCACGGATGAAGTCGGTCTGGCGGCACAGGAAGGCCGGCGTCTGCAGCACGTCCACCACCGCGGCCACCGGCTTGACCTCGTCGATCTCGTGGATGTCGGTCAGCACCGGCACGCCGATCTCGCGCTTGACCGTGGCCAGGATCTCCAGCCCCTTCTCCATGCCCAGCCCGCGGAAGGTCCTGCCCGACGAACGGTTGGCCTTGTCGAACGAGGACTTGTAGATAAAGGGGATGCCGAGCGCGCCGGTGATCGCCTTGAGCTCGCCGGCGGTATCCAGCGCCATCTGCTCAGACTCGATCACGCACGGACCGGCGATCAGGAAGAACGGCCGGTCCAGGCCAACGTCAAATCCACAGAGTTTCATCACTAGTCTCCTGCTTGCGGTGCCCTGGGCCTCAGCCCGCCGTGCTCTGCTGGTTGGCCAGCGCCGCTTCCACGTAGGCCTTGAACAGCGGATGGCCGTCGCGCGGGGTCGAGGTGAATTCCGGGTGGAACTGCACGCCCACGAACCACGGGTGCAGGCTTTCCGGCAGTTCCATCATTTCCGGCAGGTCTTCCGTCGGGGTACGCGCCGAGATCACCATGCCCGCCTTTTCCAGCGTCGGCACATAGTGGTTGTTGACCTCGTAGCGGTGGCGATGGCGCTCGTTGACTTCCTCGCCATAGATCTTGGCCGCCTTGGTACCCGGCCTGACCGGCACGCGCTGGGCGCCCAGGCGCATGGTGCCGCCCAGGTCGGACTCGGCGGAGCGCTGCTCGACCTTGCCCTCGCGGTCGACCCATTCGGTGATCAGTGCGACCACCGGATGCTCGGTTTCCAGGTTGAACTCGGTCGAGTTGGCATCGGCCATCGCCGCCACGTGGCGGGCGAACTCGATCACGGCCAGCTGCATGCCCAGGCAGATGCCAAGGTAAGGCACCTTGTTCTCGCGGGCATATTGAATCGCGCGGATCTTGCCTTCCGTGCCGCGCTTGCCGAAGCCGCCCGGGACCAGGATGGCGTCCAGCGGCTTGAGCACTTCGAGGTGGCCCGATTCGAGTTCTTCCGAATCGATGTACTCGATGTTCACGCGGGTGGCGGTGTGCATGCCGGCGTGGCGCAGCGCTTCGATCAGCGACTTGTACGACTCGGTCAGGTCGACATACTTGCCCACCATGCCGATGGTGATCTCGTGCTGCGGATTTTCCTGGGCATTGACCAGGCGCTGCCACATGGCGAGATCGGCCGGCTTCGGATCGATACGCAGCTCTTCGCAGATCAGGCGGTCGAGGCCCTGCTCGTTGAGCATCTGCGGGATCTTGTAGATGCTGTCCACGTCCCACACCGAGATCACGGCTTCCTGCGGGATATTGGAGAACAGCGAAATCTTGGCGCGCTCCTCGTCCGGGATCGGACGGTCGGCGCGGCACAGCAGCGCGGTCGGCGAAATGCCGATTTCACGCAGCTTCTGCACCGAGTGCTGGGTCGGCTTGGTCTTCAGCTCGCCGGCGCTGGCAATGAACGGCACCAGCGTCAGGTGCACGAAGGCCGCGTGGTTGCGGCCCATGCGCAGGCTCATCTGGCGCGCGGCTTCCAGGAACGGCAGCGATTCGATATCGCCCACCGTGCCGCCGATTTCCACCAGCGCGACATCCGCCTTGCCACCGTGCGACGCGGCCGCGCCGCGCTCGATGAAGGCCTGGATTTCGTTAGTGATGTGCGGGATCACCTGCACCGTCTTGCCGAGATACTCGCCGCGGCGTTCCTTGCGGATCACCGACTCGTAGATCTGGCCCGTGGTGAAGTTGTTCGACTTGCGCATCTTGGCCGAGACGAACCGCTCGTAGTGGCCGAGATCGAGATCGGTTTCAGCGCCGTCTTCCGTGACGAACACCTCGCCATGCTGGAAGGGGCTCATCGTGCCGGGATCGACGTTGATGTAGGGATCTAGCTTGAGGAGGGTGACTTTGAGGCCGCGCGACTCGAGAATGGCCGCGAGCGAAGCAGCAGCGATGCCCTTGCCGAGTGAAGAGACGACACCACCGGTGACGAAGACGAATTTGGTCATAAACCGAGCTTGCCGGGGAAATCGGGATTATACATGAGAGCCCGGCTGCTGCAGCGCCGCATTTAAGACAAGTGGCCTTGCCCGCCAGGCGCTGAGATGCATTCGCCCCTCGCGCCGCGCCCTGCGCCGCCGCCCTGCGCCGCGCCGGCTACCGGCGCGCGATCATGGGCGAATCGCCCCGCATTTCGCCGACGAGATCGCGGATCAACCCGGCCGTCTGATCGGGCTGCTCCATCGGGTAACGATGCGGGGTGCCCGCCTTCAGTCCTGGGTGCCGGCGCGTTCGCGCGTGGCGCGCACCGGCTGGCCCCAGCGGTCGCCCTCGCCCTGGCGCGCCAGTGGAAACTCCGCCGGCGCGGCGGCATCCCATTGCGGATCGCTGATCTCGCCGAACACCTGGCGCAGGCGGTGCCCCCAGGTATCGCGGATCATGCGGAAGTAGGCGTTCTTCTCGTCGATATTGACGAAGCGGGTCACGCGCAGCGAATCGCCCTCGTAGACCAGCAGGTCCAGCGGCAGGCCCACCGAGATATTGGATTTCAGGGTGGAATCCATCGAGATCAGCGCGCACTTGGCCGCCTGGCCAAGCGGCAGCGACGGCTCCACCACGCGATCGATGATGGGCTTGCCGTACTTGGCCTCGCCGATCTGGAAATAGCAGTTCTCCGGCGTGGCTTCGACGAAATTCCCGGCCGCGTACACGTGGAACAGGCGCACCCGCTCGCCACGGATCTGCCCGCCGAAGAGCAGGCTCACATTGAACTCGATGCCGGCCTCGCGCAAGGCATGGGCATCGTGCTTGTGCACCTGGCGCACTGCGTCGCCGACGATGGCGGCCGCCTCGAACATATCGCGCGCAGTCCAGAGCAAGCGCTTCTCGTCCCGGCCTTCGGCGAGTATCTGCCGCACCGCCTGGCTGATCGCCAGGTTGCCCGCCGTCAGCAGCACCATCACGCGATCGCCCGGCTCCTCGAACACGGTCATCTTGCGCGCGGTCGAAATCGCATCGACCCCGGCATTGGTGCGGGAGTCGGAAAGGAACACCAGACCGGCATCCAGCCGCATGGCTACACAGTACGTCATGATCTCGTCTAGTTATGGTGCACGGTCGCCCCGGCGCCCTGCACGGGGTCAGGCCACACTCTGGCGCCGCCCCCCGCGCGGCGGAACACTGTGGCCGGAACACCGCATTCCGCCCGCTTCTGGTGCTTTACGCACCACCTCGCTCACTGCAGCGGTGCAATGGTAATCTCTACCGCCAACCGCTCGCCGTCGCCGCCTTCCCGAATGCCTCGCACCGGCGCAGCCATACGGTAATCGCGCCCGACCGCCAGCCGGACATGGCGCGCGTCGCTCAGGCAAGCGTGCGTCACGTCGATACTGCACCAGAGCGCCTTGTCCGCATCCACGCAGACATCGGCCCAGGCATGGCTTGCCAGCGCGGACGCCGCCGGATCGTAGAAATAGCCGCTGACGTAGCGCGCCGGCACGCCCAAGGCGCGGCAGCACGCCACCATTACCTGTGCCTGGTCCTGGCAAACCCCGCTGCCCAGCCCGAAAGCCCCGCTCGCCGAAGTACCCACATCCGTGCTATCCGCCTTGTAGCGCACCCGCGCGGCAATGCCGCCGGCCAGGGCCAGCAGGGCTGGCACGTCCAGCCCCGCCGCCAGGTAGGGCGCGGCAAAGCGGATCATCTCCGGATTCGCGGTAGTCAGCGGCGTGCTGCCCAGGTAGTACAGCGGCGAGACGCGCGTCTCGCCCGCCGGCGGCGCATCGCAGAAGTACGACACCGCGCCGCTGCCGGGCGGCGTCACCTCTACCACGCCAGAGGCCTCGATCTCCAGCATATGCGCCGGGCCCGACACGGTAAAGCTGTGCACGATATTGCCGAAGCCGTCGCGTGCCTCGGAAAGGTTGCCGGGCACGGACAACTGCCATTGCTGCACGGCCTGCAGCGGGCCCGAACGCGGCGCGAGCCGCAGTTCGTGCACGCTGCGCCGAACCGGCTCGGCGTAACGGTAAACCGTTTTGTGATGGATCTTGTATTTCACGATGTGGCGAGGCCGGCATCACCTCCCACGTAATGTCGTGGATCAGGCAGCCAGCAACGGCACGAGGAAATCCCGGCTGATGCCGTTGCCGAGGTCGCCGATGCGCTCCAGGAAACTGGTCAGGTAAGCATGCAGCCCGACGGCAAAGATGTCGTCGATGCGCGCATATTTCAAATCAGCGTGGAGTTTACCAGCCTGCCGCTCGGTTTCCGAGGATTGCTGGTTTCCGACCAGCGCCAGGATCGCCACCACCTCGTCCATGCTCGACACCAGCGAACGCGGCATGTCAGGGCGCAGGATCAGCAGCTCGGCCACGCGCTCGGGCGTGATCACCGTGCGGTAGATCTTGCGATAGACCTCGAAGCCGGACACCGAGCGCAGCACCGCCGCCCAATGATAGAAATCGTTGGCATCGCGATCGGGGTCGCTGTCGTCCAGCGTGTCGGCCTGGAACTTGACGTCGAGAATCCGCGCGGTATTGTCGGCGCGTTCCAGGAAGGTACCCAGCCGCATGAAGTGGAAGGCATCGTCCTTGAGCATGGTGCCGAACTGCACGCCGCGCGCCAGGTGGGAGCGGAACTTGACCCATTCGAAGAACTGCGAGGGATCGTCGGCCAGGATGCCGTCGGCGATCATGCGCTGCACATCGAGCCAGGTGGTGTTGATGGTTTCCCACACCTCGGTGGTCAGCGAGCCGCGCACCGCGCGCGCGTTCTCGCGGGCCGCCCGCAGGCAGCTCATGATCGACGAGACATTGGTCATGTCCCGCACCATGAAATCGATCACGTCATCGCGCGTGAGCAGGTCGTATTTGTTGTCGAACACCTGTGTCAGCTCGGAAATGTCGAGCATGGCCCACCAGCCCTGTTCCGCCACTTCGGCGGATTGCGGCAACAGCGAGGTCTGGTAATTCACATCGAGCATGCGCGCGGTATTCTCCGCGCGTTCGGTGTAGCGCGCCATCCAGAACAGATGGTCGGCAGTGCGGCTAAGCATGTCAGTCCCCTCGTATGGCGCTGTTCGCCCGCACACCGCCGGCATGGCGGCGGCCGGCGCGTGCATTCTCAAACCATCCTTGCTCAAACCATCCTTGCGTGCACCGCGCCTCAGCGCTCCAGCACCCAGGTGTCCTTGGTGCCTCCGCCCTGCGAGGAATTGACCACCAGCGAGCCCTCCCGCAGCGCCACGCGCGTCAGTCCGCCGGGCACCATGCGCACATCCTTGCCCGACAGCACGAAGGGCCGCAGGTCGATGTGGCGCGGCGCGATGCCGGACTCGACATAGGTCGGGCAGGTGGAAAGCGCGAGCGTGGGCTGCGCGATGTACTGCTCCGGACGCGCCCGCACGACCTCGCGGAAGGTGTCGATCTCGGCGCGCGTGGCGGCCGGGCCCACCAGCATGCCGTAGCCGCCGGCGCCGTGGGTTTCCTTCACCACCAGTTCGTCCATGTGATCGAGCACGTACTGCAGGTCGTCGGGACGGCGGCACATATAGGTCGGGACGTTGTTCAGGATCGCTTCCTCGCCGAGGTAGAAGCGGATCATGTCCGGCACATAGGGGTAGATCGATTTGTCGTCCGCCACGCCGGTGCCGATGGCATTGCAGATGGTGACGTTGCCGGCGCGATAGACCGACAGCAGCCCCGCCGCGCCCAGCGTGGAATCGGGCCGGAATACCAGCGGGTCGAGGAAGTCATCGTCGACCCGGCGATAGATCACGTCGATGCGCTGCGGACCCTGCGTGGTGCGCATATAGAGATGATCGTCCTCCACGAACAGGTCGCTGCCCTCCACCAGCTCCACACCCATCTGCTGGGCCAGGAAGGCGTGCTCGAAGTAGGCGGAGTTGTACATGYCGGGCGTGAGCACCACCACCGTGGGATCGGTGATGTTCTGCGGCGAGACGCCGCGCAGCATGTCGAGCAGCAGGTCGGGATAGTGGGCCACCGGCGCCACGCGGTTGCGCGCGAACAGGTCGGGGAACAACCGCATCATCATCTTGCGGTTTTCCAGCATGTAGGACACGCCGGAAGGCACGCGCAGGTTGTCTTCCAGCACGTAGAACTCGCCCTCGCCAGCGCGCACCACGTCGATACCCGCGATGTGGGCGTAGATATCGCGCGGCACGTCGATGCCGAGCATCTCGGGCCGGTACTGCGCGTTGTTGTAGATCTGGTCGGGCGGGATCACGCCGGCGCGGATGATGTCCTGGCCGTGATAGATATCGTGGATAAAGCGGTTCAGCGCGGACACCCGCTGGCGCAGCCCGCGCTCCAGCGTAGCCCACTCGCTGGCGGGGAAAATCCGGGGAATCACGTCGAACGGGATGGTGCGCTCGGTGCCGCTGTTGGACTCGTCCTTCTCGCCGTAGACGGCGAAGGTAATGCCAACCCGCCGGAAGATCAGGTCCGCCTCGGCACGCTTGTTGCCCATGGTCCCTTCGGACTGTCGCGCCAGCCAGTCCGCGAACTGCTTGTAATGCCCGCGCACGGCACCTGCCGGCAGGGACTCTCCCGCGTGGACTGCTGCTGCCACGCCCTCGTGCCAATCTAGCATCTCGTCGAAAAACCGCGCCGCCATGATGGCCGTTCCCCCTTGATTTGGGCGCCGCCCAAACTGCCGGCAATCCCGTTTTGATTGGCTTGTTGCTCCCGGCACGGCATCTTGCGGCCACCACCCGAGGCCGGCGGCAAGGCCGCGGACCGACTCGTCACGCTTCGAAGTGCTGTACCTGCCGTACCTATAGGATACCTATGGCCACGAAAGCCGCAAGCAGCCTGCATTCGCGCCATCAGACATGGATTAAGCAAGATGTTTGCCAGCCCCTCCTTCAGTCGCACCAACAGGGATCAACAACCGGAAAGCGGAATGCGAAAAACAGAAACGGACCGGCCGGCGACGACACCGCCCTAGCGCGCGACCGCCGCCCCCGTGCACGCCGGCACTTCGGCCAGGATGCGCTGCACCAGGGCTTGCGGCGTCTGGCGGATATCGAGCACCAGGGCATCGCGCGGCTCTTCCAGGGTTTCGAACTGGCTCTGCAGCAGCGCCGGGTTGAAAAAGTGGTCGCTGCGCTCGGCCAGGCGGCTGCCGATCACCGCGGCATCGCCCTTCATGTAGACAAAGGTCACGCCGCCGTCGGACGGCGTCAGGCGGTCGCGATAGGTCTGCCGCAGCGCGGAACAGGTGAACACATGGGTGCGCCCTTCGGCGCGGGCCCCGTCGATCGCGGCGCGCATGGCGGCCAGCCAGGGCCAGCGGTCTTCGTCGGCCAGCGGGATGCCGTTGTGCATCTTGGCCTTGTTGGCGGCGCTGTGGAATTCGTCGGCATCATGGAAGCCGCAGTGCAGGGTCTCGGCCAGCAATTGGCCGACGGTGCTCTTTCCGCTGCCGGAAACGCCCATCAGGATGTAGATCATGTCTGCTCCAACGATCATGGTCGGATGGTTTTCCCATCCTTGTCGGTAGTCCCCGCGCCGGCCGCCGGACGGTTCCGGAAACCATACGGCAATAAAGCCATGATAGGACCCGCATGGGCCGGCTCGGGGTCGCCCCCGTCAGCAATTGGCTGCCGGAGACACAAATGACACAAATAGCAGGGGCGCTGCCTATTGTGCGACGACAGCGCCGGTTTGGACAGCACCCGGTGCATCGGCCTCGGACAGGTCGAGCGCGCTGCCCCCCTCCTCCGCGATCCGCGCATTGCGGCGGAACAGGCCGAACAACCCGCGGCCGACGCTGAAGCTGGCGAAGGCGTCGTCCGGCAACACCGCCGAAGCGCGCGCCGCGAATTCGGCTTCCCTGGCTTCCCTGGCTTCCCCGGCCCCCCCATCGGCGCCACCCAGCCATTCCAGCGTGCCGGCGACGGCATCCACGCGGATACGGTCGCCATCGCGCACGCGCGACAAGGGGCCGCCAGCAAGTGCCTCTGGGCACACATGAATGACCGCGGGGACCTTGCCGGAAGCACCGGACATGCGTCCGTCGGTGACCAGCGCCACCTGGTGGCCGGCATCCTGCAGCGCGCCCAGCACCGGCGTAAGACGGTGCAGCTCGGGCATGCCATTGGCATTAGGCCCCTGGAAGCGCACCACGGCGACCACGTCCCCGGCCAGTTCGCCGGCTTCGAACGCGGCCTGCAAGGCTTCCTGCGAATCGAAGACGCGGGCCGGCGCGTCCACCACCCGGTGCTCCGGCGCCACCGCCGACACCTTGATCATGCCGCGGCCCAGATTGCCCTGCAGCAGGCGCAGGCCGCCTTCGGCGGAAAACGGCTCCCCGGCGGTGGCCAGCACGGTGGCGTCGCCGCTGGTGGCGGCACCATCGCGCCACTGCAGCACGCCGTCGATCATCACGGGTTCCTGCGTATAGCGGGCCAGGCCAGGCCCGGCCACGGTCTGCACGTCCTCGTGCAGCAGCCCGGCGTCGAGCAACTGGCGGATCACGTAGGCCACGCCGCCGGCGGCATGGAAATGGTTCACGTCGGCGGAGCCGTTGGGATACACCCGTGCCAGCAGCGGCGTGATGCGCGAGAGGCGGTCGAAATCGTCCCAGTCGATGATGATGCCGGCTGCGCGCGCCATCGCCACGAGGTGGATGGTGTGGTTGGTCGAGCCGCCGGTTGCCAGCAGGCCGACCACGGCATTGATCACGGCGCGCTCGTCGACGATGCGCGCCAGCGGCAGGTAGTCCGCGCCCCGCGCCGTCAGCGCCAGCGCGCGCTGCGCGGCGGCGGCGGTGAGCGCGTCGCGCAGGCCGCTGTCGGGATGCACGAAGGCGGCGCCCGGCATATGCAGCCCCATGATCTCCATCAGGAACTGGTTGCTGTTGGCGGTGCCGTAGAAGGTGCAGGTGCCGGCGCCGTGATAGGCCTCGCACTCGGCTTCCAGCAAGGCTTCGCGGCCGACCTGCCCGGTGGCGTAGAGCTGGCGCACGCGCGCCTTTTCCTTGTTGGACAAGCCGGTCGACATCGGCCCGGCCGGCACGAACACCACCGGCAGGTGGCCGAACTGCAGCGCGCCCATCAGCAGGCCCGGCACGATCTTGTCGCACACCCCAAGCATCACCGCCGCATCGAAGGTGTTGTGCGACAGCGAGACCGCCGTCGCCATCGCAATGGCGTCGCGCGAGAACAGCGACAGCTCCATGCCGGCGTTGCCCTGGGTGATGCCGTCGCACATCGCCGGCACGCCGCCGGCCACCTGCGCCACTGCGCCGACCGCGCGCGCGGCCTCGCGAATCACGCCAGGATAGCGCTCGTACGGCTGGTGGGCCGACAACATGTCGTTATAGGCAGTGACGATGCCGAGATTGGCGGCATGCTCGACCCGCAGCCTGAGCTTGTCATGCACAGGCAGCGCGGCCAGGCCGTGCGCGAGGTTGGCGCAGGACAGGCCACGCAAGGGTCCCAGCTCTTGCTGGGCACGGTCGCAACGCGCCAGGTAGGCGGCACGGCTGCGCTGGCTGCGCGCGATCGCGCGCGCGGTGACGGCCTGGACTTCGGCGTGGAGGGCTTTTGGCATTGGTGGGATTCCTGGTCGTGATGCCTGATCGTATCCGGGAGGACTGGGGGGACGCATTTGTTTGTAGATTTTCTACATTATATCGAAAGGCAATTTGAAATCACCATGCGCTCGCATCACAAAGCGCCGAATACATGGCACAAATGCCCACAATCAGGGAAAGCCCCAGTCACAATCCAGACGCAAGCAGACGTGACCTCGATTCAATTTATGTAGAATATCTACATACCGTTCGACCCATCGAACCCCGGATTCCGGGGCCAACGCCACCAGAATGCCCCGGCACTGACAGCCTTCCTCCTTACCATGCGCGACCGAATCCTTGCCGTCTACGACACGCTTCGACCCTCCGAACGCCGCCTTGCCGACTATGTCGCCCGCCACGGCGCCAGCGTGATCCGTTTGTCGATGCCCGAACTGGCCGAGCGCGCGGGCGTCTCCCAGCCCACCATCGCGCGCTTTTGCGCCGCGCTGGGCTATGACGGCTTTCGCGAGTTCAAGCTCCAGTTCGCCCAGAACGTCGGCGGCGGCACGCCCTTCGTGCACCAGGACGTCAAGGCCGAAGACCGCCCCGCCGACATCGCCGGCAAGGTGTTCGACCGCACCATCGCCACGCTGATGACCGTGCGCAATGCGTTGTCCGCGGACCAGATCGAGCACGGCATCCGGCTGCTCGCGGCGGCGCGGCGGATCGAGTTCTATGGCTGCGGCAACTCGGGCATCGTCGCGCTGGATATCCAACACAAGTTCTTCCGCCTGGGCATTCCCACCGTGGCCTACTCGGATTCGCATGTGTTCAGCATGTCCGCGGCGCTGCTCGGTCCGGGCGATGTGGCGGTGCTGGTCTCCAACAGCGGACGCACCTGGGACATGCTGGCCGCTGCCACGCTGGCCCGCGCCAGCGGCGCCAGTGTGCTGGCACTGACGCACAGCGGCTCGCCACTGGCCGCGCTGGCGGATGTCTGCGTGTTCTCGGACGTGGAAGAAGACAGCGAGGTCTACACCCCGATGACCTCGCGCATCTGCCACCTGGTGCTGGGCGATGTGCTCGCGGCGGGCGTCGCGCTGGAGCGCGCCGACGTGGTCAGCGCCGGACTGCAGCGTGCCAAGGCCCATCTGCGCGAGCGCCGCATCGCCCAGGCCGAGCCGGCGCATCTCAGCGAGGCGCAAGCGGCGCCGCGCGCCAATAGCGCCGCTCGTGCTGGCGATAAGCCCGCACCTCGTAGGACTCGCCGCGCGTCATAAGGTGGACGGAGCCGGTTTCGTCGCTGCGATAGCGGGCGATGCCGTGCGAGCCGTAGCGATCCCAGATTTCCGGCCGCGGATGGCGGTGGCGATTGCGATAGCCCATCTGGAACAGCGCCAACTCGGGCGCCACCACGGCCAGGAACTGCCCGCTCGACGAGGTGTTGCTGCCATGGTGCGGCACCTGCAGGAAATCGGCGCGCAAATCCTGCACCGGCAGGCGCGCCAGCAGCGCCGCCTCGTCGCGCCGGGCGATATCACCAGTCAGCAGCAAGCTGCGCGCGCTGCCCGCCACCTTGAGCACGCAGCTGCGCGCATTGCTGTCGATGGCGGCGTTCTGCGCCACGCCGGGCAAGGGGTGCAGCATTGTGAAGCGCACCCCGTCCCAATCCCACTGCTGCCCTGCTTCGCAGGGCTGAGCCTCCAGCGAGCCCGCGCTTGCCGGCGGCACCAGCAGCCGATGTCCGGGCGGCGCGCCGGACAACAGGCGCTCGACCTTTAGCGCAGCCATCACATCGCGCGCGCCGCCGGCATGGTCGGCGTCTTCATGGCTGATCACCAGTGTGTCGAGGCTGCGCACGCCCGCGCCGCGCAGGTATGGCACGACGGCGCGCGCGCCCGCGCTGTTGCCCGGCTCACCACGCGTGGCGCCCCACCCATAAGCCGGCCCGGCATCGTAGAGCAGCACACGCGAACGCGTCTCCACCAGCACCGCGGTGCCCTGCCCGATATCGATCGCGGTGGCGCGAAATTCGCCATGCGCGACCGGCTGCCGCCCCGCCAGCACCATCGGCAACAGCAGCACCAGGCCATGCAGCCGCGCCCGCGCGCCGCAGCGCACCGGCGCCAGCAGCAGCAGCGTGCCAGGCACGGCCAGGGCGAGCGCGAACGGCCCGGCGCGCGCAGCCTGCCACACCGCCCACGGCGGCGCCGCCAGCCACTCCAGGCCCGTCACCAGCCAGTGCAGCAGCAGATGCGCGGGTCCGAGCAACCAGCCCGCCAGCGGTGCCGGCGTGGCCGCGGCCAGCAAGGCCAGCGGCGTCACCAGCAGGCTGACCAGCGGAATCGCCACCGCATTGGCCAGCGGCGAGATCACCGACACCTGCTGGAACAGGAGCAAGGTCAGCGGCACCAGCCCGATGGTGACGGCCCATTGGGTGCGCGCGGCCTGCGCCAGCGTGGAACGCAATCGCTGCCACCACGAGGAGGCGGCAGGATCGGCAGGCTGCGCCGCGGCCAGGAAAATCACGCCCACCGCACCGAAGGAAAGCCAGAAGCCGGGCGACAGTACCGCCCAGGGATCGAGCCCGATCGCCACGCATGCGGCCCACGACAACACCAGCGACGCGGGCGGCGTGCGCCCGCTCCATAGCGCCAGCGCGGCCACCACCAGCATCGACACGGTACGCAGCGCCGGAACCTGCATGCCGGCCAGCAGGCCGTACACGAGTCCGGCCATGACCGCCGCCACCAGGGCGGCGCGGCGTGCCGGCCAATACAGCGGCAAGGGCCGCCGCAGCCAGCGGCCAAGGCCGAACGAGTGCCGCCACAGCCAGTATGCGAAGCTGGAAGCCAGTCCGGAGATCATGGTGATATGCAGGCCGGAAATGCTGATCAGGTGGCCAATCCCGGTGCGCGTGAACAAGGTCCAGTCGCGTTGCCCGATACCACGCTGATCGCCCACCACCAGGGCCGCCAGCACCGGGGCAAAACGGGCATCCGGAGGCAGGCTGCCCAGCACGTGGTCGCGTACCTGCGCGCGCCACCGCGCGATCCGCCACGCCAGGCGTTCGCCGACGGCGTCCTGCGGCTCGCCCTGGACGTCGCGCACGTAACCAGTGGCGCCGATGCCGGCCGCCATCAGCCAGTATTCGTAATCGAAACCATGGGGATTGGCCAGCCCGTGCGGCCGGCGCAGGCGTAGCGAGAAGACATAGCGCTCGCCGGGACGCAATTCAGGTGGCGCATCGTCCCAGCTCAACAGGAGGCGCGAGGGAACGCCGGACGCCGCATCCCGGACGCCAGCCTCGTCGCGCGCAAACGCAAAACGCTGGCCGCGCGGGGCCTGTGCCGGCAGGCCCGCCACCACGCCGCTCACCACCAGGTCCACGCCCTCCTGCCCGGGCGCCAGGCGTTCTCCCAGCCTGAGTTCGGCGCGCCATGCCGACCAGCCGAATCCGGCCAGCACCGACAGCGCGATCAAGGCCGCCCGCGCCCAGCCAGGACGGCCCACGCGCATGCGAAGCGCGAGCGCGGCAGCCGCAAGCCCCGCCGCCACCAGGGCCCATGCCGCACCACCGCGCGGCAGCGAGCCTTGTTGCTGCAGCCACCAGCAGCCCGCCACGAAGGCGAGCAGGATCAGACGCATGCCATCTCCCGGGAGGGAAGTCAGTCACGCCTGCTTATACGTCCGTTAGCGGCCGCGAAACTTGTCAGGATGAGACGGGAACGTTGCCAGTTGTTGCGGCTGGCGCCGCGCTCGGGAACATGGTCGCCGCGAAGGCCGCCAGACGGGGCAGCGCGGCCACCGAGTTCTGCCACATCGCCTGCGCCAGCGTTGCGTCATCGAGACCACGCAATTCGCCCAGCACCCTGGCCACGCCCGCCACTTCGGCGGGCGCATTGCGCGCCTTGTGCTGCTCGCCGAACTGGTCGTCGGACAACCACGCGGGCGCGAGGTCCGGCGCGTCGGTTTCCAGCACGATGGCCTCGAGCGGCAACTCCAGGGCCAGTCGCCGGATCTGCCTCGCCCGGCTGAAGGTCAGGTTGCCGCCAAACCCCAGCTTCAGGCCCTGGTCGACAAAGCCGCGCGCCTGCTGCGGGCTGCCGTTGAAGGCATGGGCGATGCCCTGGCGCACGCCAATGCGCCGCAACTGCGCCGCCACCTGGTCCTGCGACCTGCGCACGTGGAGCAGCACCGGCAAATCGAACTCGCGGGCTATCTTGAGCTGCTCGGTGTAGATCCAGGCCTGGTGCGCGGCATCGAGGCCGGGCACGAAGAAATCGAGCCCGATCTCGCCGATGCCGACGAAGCGCGGATCGGCCAGCGAGGCCCGCACCTCGCGGCGCAAGGCATCGAGATCGGACTGCGCGGCACCGGGCGTGCACAGCGGATGGATGCCCAGCGCGTAGACGCAGCTGTCGTGGCGATGCGCCAGTGCCCGCACCGCGGCGAAATTCGACACGGCCACCGCCGGCAGCACGATGCCCGTCACCCCTGCCTTGGCAGCGGCGGTGGCAACGGCATCACGATCGGCGTCGAATTCGCCGGCGTCGAGGTGGCAATGGGTATCGATCCACATGGCAGTGCGTCGGTGTGGCGATGCGCTTCAGCGTTCGCGGTGGAGATGCCCGTCGCGCAGGCGCAGCACGCGATCGCAGCGGCTGGCCAGGTCGAGGTCGTGGGTCACGATCACGAAGCTGGTGCCCAGCGTGCGCGACAGCTCCAGCATCAGGTCGTAGACGCCGCCCGCGGTGTGGTCGTCCAGGTTGCCGGTGGGCTCGTCGGCCAGCACGCAGGCCGGGCCGCCGACCAGCGCGCGGGCAATCGCCACCCGCTGCCTTTCACCGCCGGACAGTTCGCCGGGCCTGTGCTGCGCCCGGTCGCCCAGGCCCACCCTGTCGAGCACCTGTTGCGCCGCCGCGCGCGCCTCTGGCTGCCGCAGGCCGCGGATGCGCATCGGCATGGCCACGTTGTCCAGCGCGGTGAACTCGGGCAGCAGGTGGTGGAACTGATAGATAAAGCCCAGCTCGCGGTTGCGCACGATATTGCGCTCGCTCTCGCGCAGCGCGGTGAAGGGCCGGCCCTTCAGGGCAACGCGGCCGCTGTCGGGGTCGTCGAGTCCGCCCAGCACATGCAGCAGCGTGCTTTTGCCGGAGCCGGACGCGCCCACGATGGCGACCTTCTCGCCGGCCTCCACCTGCACGTCCACGCCCCTGAGCACGGTCACGTCCAGGCCGCCCTGGCGGAAGCGCTTGGTCAGGCCCTCGGCCAGCAGCACGGGCGTGCCCGTGGCGTTGGCCGGCGCATCGGCGGCACCGCCGGCCAGTTCGGCGCGCAACAGGGTTTCACTCATAGCGCAGCGCCTCCGCCGGGTTGACGCGGGCAGCGCGCCAGCTTGGGTAGAGTGTGGCCAGGATGGACAGCACAAAGGAGACGATACCGATGGTGGCAATGTCGTTCACGCGGGGATCCGAGGGCAGTTCGCTGATGAAATAGATATCGCGCGGCAGGAACTGCACATGCAGCAGCCGCTCGATAAAGGGCACGATGATGTCGATATTGAAGGCGATCAGCGCGCCGCCGGCCACGCCTGCCAGCGTGCCGATAAAGCCGATGGCCACGCCCTGCACGATAAAGATCTTGGTGATCGAACCAGGCTGCGCGCCCATGGTGCGCAGGATGGCGATGTCTGCCTGCTTGTCCGTCACGGTCATGACCAGCGTGGACACCAGGTTGAACGCGGCCACCGCGATGATCAGCGTGAGGATGATGAACATCATGCGCTTCTCGGTCTGCACCGCGGCAAACCAGTTGCGGTTCTGCTTGGACCAGTCGCGCAGGTAGAGCTCGCCACTCAGCGTGCCGGCCAGTGCGTCGGCCACCTGGGGCGCGCGCTGCATATCGGTCAACTTCAGACGGACACCCGTGGGACCCGGCAGGCGGAACATGGCTTCCGCGTCCCTGATATTGATCAGCGCCAGCGCATTATCGAACTCGAAATGGCCCGACGAGAACACCCCGGTCACGGTGAACTGCTTGAGCCGCGGCAGCACCCCGGCCGGCGTGATGGTGCCCTGCGGTACCACCAGCGTGACCTTGTCGCCCACCTGCACGCCCATGGCGTTGGCCAGCTCGTTGCCCAGCGCGATGCCGAATTCGCCCGGCAGCAGGCGATCCATGCTGCCGCCACGGAACTGCTTGCCGATATCCGAAACCTTCGGCTCCTCGGATGGCTCGACCCCGCGCAGCAACACGCCGCGCACGGCGTCCTCGCGCGTCAGCATGGCCTGCGCGGCCACATAGGGCGCAGCCCCGATCACTTCCTTGTTGCGCATCGCTTCGGCGGCGGTCTTCTGCCAGTCCGGCAGCGCCCCGGGCCCGACCACCTCGATATGTGACAGCACCGACAGCATGCGGTCGCGCACTTCTTT
Organism: Cupriavidus sp. 01T418; assembly: GCF_056398885.1. Lineage (NCBI taxonomy): Bacteria > Pseudomonadati > Pseudomonadota > Betaproteobacteria > Burkholderiales > Burkholderiaceae > Cupriavidus > Cupriavidus sp. 01T418. Next base: position 321,550 of record NZ_JBFTQG010000002.1, on the reverse strand, counting down.
CTGGAAACCATTCATCACGGACAGCACCACGATCAGCGCCGCCACGCCCAGCGCGATGCCGAGCATGGAAATCATCGAGATAAAGGAAATAAAGGTGTTGCGGCTGGCACGCTTGCTTGCGCGGGTGTATCGCCAACCGATCTGCCACTCGTAAGGAAAGTTCAAGAGGGTTCCTGTTGTCAAGGAGAAACGCCGGCGCCACACCGCCGACGCCGCTTGTCACGTATTGGTTGCGTGCGCCTGCATGGTTGCAACCCGGCCGGGGGGACGATATTTCCGCCGACCGCCAGCCGCAAGTTTACAATCTCGGCACCATGATGACGCACCTGACCCTGATTGTGCCCTTTTCCGTCCCGCCCGGCGCCGCCATCGACGCGGACGGCGGGGGCAACGACGCCATGCTGGAAGCCCTGGTGCGGCAATTGGAGTTGCCGGCGCTGGGAAAGTTGCTCACCCGCGCCAGCCCTGGCCCGCGCGAGCGCCACGACGATCCCTTCCTGCGCTCGCTGCCGCATGAGCGCTGGCTGGCCGAACGTGCCGGGCTCGACACTGCGCGCGTGCCCAGCGCCCCGTTCATGCGCCTGGCGGACATGACCGCCGCCGGCACGGGCGCCGCCGCGGACGACGGCCAGCCCTGGGCCTGCCTGCAGCCAGTGCATATCCACGCCGCGCGAGACCACCTGGTATTGATGGATCCCGCCCAGTTGCACATCCGCCCCGAGGAGTCGGCCGCCCTGCACGCCGCGGTGGCGGACCTGCTGCGGGAGTCCGGCATTACGCTCGAAACGCCGCATCCGGCCCGCTGGTATATCCCGGAAGCCGTGTTCGGGCCGCTTGTGGCCGCCAGCCCGCTGCGCGCCACCGGCCGCAATATCGATGTGTGGATGCAGTCCGGCGAGCGCGCCCGCGACTGGCGCCGGATCCAGAACGAAATCCAGATGACCTGGCACGACCATCCGGTGAACCAGGACAGGGAAGCGGCCGGGGAACTCTCCATCAATTCCGTCTGGCTCCACGGCGGCGGCGCCCTGCAACAAGTACCCCGCCTGGCCGACACAGTACTGACCGGCGACGCCTTCCTGCGTGGCCTGGGGCTGGCCGGCGGCGCGGCCTGCCAGCCCCAGCCGCCACGCCTCAAGGCCATCGAAGGCATCCAGGGCAGCGCCATGGTGCTGCTGGAAGATGGCATCGAAGCCCATATCGCCGAAGACTGGGGCCTGTGGATCGAGCGCATGCACGCGCTCGACGCCGAGTGGTTCGCCCCGGCGCTGGCTGCCCTCGAAAGCGGCCAGGTGCAGGCAGTGACGCTGATGCTGGCCGGTGACAACCACTACGCCGAGTTCACCGTCCGCCGCGCCGACCTGCGCAAGTTCTGGCGGGGCCTGGGGCAGCGCGGCGACTGGCGCGCGCTGCTGTCCGACCTCGCCTATGCCGCCTGACCACCGTTCTTCCGCAAGCCGTACATGACCCGAATCGCCGTTCGCTCCTTTTCCACCGAATTTGCCGGCAAGCTGGCCGGTTGCGGCCTGCACCCCACGCTGGCGCGCATCCTGTCGGCGCGCGGGGTGCGCGAACCCGCCGAACTCGCCACCGAACTGCCGGGCCTGGTGCCGCCCGCCGCCTTGAAGGGCATCGACCAGGCCGCCACCTACCTGGCCGACGCCATCGCCGCCGGCCGGCGCCTGCTGATCGTGGCCGACTACGACTGCGACGGCGCCACGGCCTGCGCGGTCGGCGTGCGCGGCCTGCGCATGCTGGGCGCGCGCATCGACTACATCGTGCCCAACCGCTTCGAGTACGGCTACGGCCTGACCCCGGAAATCGTGGCGCTTGCCGCCAGGCAGGCGCCGGACGTGATCGTGACGGTGGACAACGGCATCGCCAGCGTCGACGGCGTGGCCGCGGCCAATGCGCTCGGCATCGACGTGGTGGTGACCGACCACCACCTGCCCGGCGACCAGTTGCCGGAGGCTGCGGTGATCGTCAATCCCAACCAGCCCGGCTGCGAGTTCCCGAGCAAGAACCTGGCGGGCGTAGGCGTGATGTTCTACGTGCTGCTGGCGCTGCGGGCCGAGTTGCGCCGCCGCGGCGTATTCGACGCCAAGACCCAGCCCCGGCTCGATACCCTGCTCGACCTCGTCGCGCTGGGCACCGTGGCCGACGTGGTCAAGCTCGACAGCAACAACCGCATCCTGGTGGCGCAAGGCCTGAAGCGCATGCGCGCCGGGCGCATGCACGCCGGCGTGGCCGCCCTGTTCCGCGCCGCCGGGCGCGAAGCGACACGCGCCAACACCTTCGACCTCGGTTTCGGCGTGGGTCCGCGCCTGAACGCGGCCGGGCGCCTGGCCGACATGTCGCTCGGCATCGAATGCCTGCTGACCGACGACGCCAACCGCGCCTGGGAAATCGCCCAGGAGCTCGACGGCATGAACCGCGAGCGGCGCGAGATCGAGGCCGGCATGCAGCAGGAAGCGCTGCAGATCCTGGAAGGCCCGCTGGGCGCGCTGGACCCTGCCGCGCGCTTCACGGTCAGCGTGTTCAACGAAACCTGGCACCAGGGCGTGATCGGTATCGTGGCCTCCCGGCTCAAGGAAAAATACCACCGACCCACCATCACCTTCGCGCCGGGCGACGAGGATACGATCAAGGGCTCGGGCCGCTCGATCCCGGGCTTTCACCTGCGCGATGCGCTGGACCTGGTCTCCAAGCGCCACCCCGGCCTGCTGAAGAAATTCGGCGGCCACGCCATGGCGGCGGGCCTGACCTTGAGCGCGGGCGACTTCGGGCCCTTCATGGAGGCATTCGAGACCGTGGGACGCGAATGGCTGAGCGATGAGCAGCTCGCCCGCGTGATCGAGACCGACGGCGATATCGAGGATGCCTGCTTCAGCCCGGAGTTCGTTTCGCTGCTGGAGCAGCAGGTGTGGGGCCAGGGCTTCCCCGCGCCTACTTTCTGTGGCGAGTTCAACGTCTTGCGCCAGAGCGTGCTCAAGGGCAAGCACCTCAAGCTGCAGCTGGGGCGCGGCAGCCAGCGCTTCGACGCGATCTGGTTCAACCACGCCGATTCGCTGGGCGCCAGCGCGCTGGTGGCCTACCGGCTCGACAACAACACCTTCAACGGCGTCACCCGCGTGCAGATGGTGATCGAGCACGCGCAGTAACGCGGCCGCCTTGCCCGCACTTCAACCGCGGGCGGGCAGCAGCCCCGTCGGGTCGACCGGCTTGCCGTTGTTGCGCACCTCGAAGTGCAGCTCGCTGTCGGCGGTGCCCATGCGGCCCACCTCCTGCCCACCCGACACCTGCGCCCCCTCGCTGACCAAGGGCTTGTCCAGGTTGCCATAGACCGTCAGCCAGTTGTCGTCGTGCTTGATGATCACCAGCATGCCGTAGCCGCGCAGGTTGCCGACGTGGATGGCCTTGCCCCCCGCGGCGGCGCGCACCGTGCTGCCGGGCGCAGTGTCGATGCGCAGGCCCTTGCTGGCTGGCGGCCCGTAGCCGGCGGTGACGCGGCCGTCGGCCGGCCATTGCAGGCGGATGCTGGTGGCCGGGGCCCGCGACGGGCCGCTGTTGTCCACGCGCGGGGTATCCCCCACCGCCACCGGCCCGCTGCCGGCGCCGCCGCCCGTGCCGGCACTGGCGCTGGCACCTGCCGGCGGGCGCACCCGCAGCAACTGGCCCACCTCGATGCGATCCGCGCTGGGCAGCTGGTTCCAGCGCACCAGGTCGCGCACCGAGCGCTTGTGCCGCCGGGCGACGGTGTACAAGGTATCGCCGCCCTGCACCCGGTAGTAGCCATCCGGCGCCGGCTCGCTGGCCATGGTGCCGCAGCCCGCTGCCAGGCATGCCGCGGCTGCGGCGGCGAGCAGCCCGAGCGCGCCGCGCCGCGTGGTAATGGTGTCGTCTTTGCTCTGCTTCATGCGTAGTTGTCGTCCATCCCTGTCCATGTCTTGTCGCCGGCGGCACGTCCGGGTCTGCCTTGGCGCACCCGCAACTGTAGACCCTCCCGGGGGAAAACCGTTCGAAATCACGCAACAGACGCCATGGTAGCCGGGGGAAGAGCCCCCGATCCGCTATAATTCAGGGTTTTGAAAGCGCAGGAACATCATGGAAGCAGAACGCCTCAACGCCATCTCCGGTGCCATCTCCGATCTCCGTTCGCGAACGGAAGATCTACGGGGGTATCTTTGACTACGATGTCAAAGTAGGACGGCTCGACGAAGTCAACGGCGAACTCGAGGACCCCGAGGTCTGGAACAACCCCAAGCGGGCCCAGGATCTCGGCAAGGAAAAGAAAATGCTGGAGGGCGTGGTCGGCGTGCTCGGCAAGCTCACCGATGACCTCGGCGGCGCCGACGAGCTGTTCGAGCTCGCGCGCGAGGAAGGCGACGACGACACGCTGGAGGCCATCGAGACCGATGTCGCGGGCTTTGAAGCCATCGTCGCGGACATGGAATTCCGCCGCATGTTTGCCGGCGAGATGGACCAGGCGAACGCCTTTATCGACATCCAGGCCGGCGCCGGCGGCACCGAAGCCTGCGACTGGGCCTCGATGCTGCTGCGCCAGTACCTGAAGTACTGCGAGCGCAAGGGCTTCAAGGCCGAGGTGCTGGAAGAATCCGAAGGCGACGTGGCGGGCATCAAGAGCGCCACGATCAAGGTCGAGGGCGAATATGCGTTCGGCTATCTGCGCACGGAAACCGGCGTGCACCGCCTGGTGCGCAAGTCGCCGTTCGATTCGTCGGGCGGGCGCCACACCTCGTTCTCGTCGGTCTTCGTCTACCCCGAGGTGGATGATTCCTTCGAAGTCGAGGTCAATCCCGCCGATCTGCGCGTGGACACCTACCGTGCCTCCGGCGCGGGCGGCCAGCACATCAACAAGACCGATTCGGCGGTGCGGATCACGCACATCCCGAGCGGCATCGTGGTGCAGTGCCAGAACGACCGCTCGCAGCACCGGAACCGTGCCGAAGCCATGTCGATGCTGAAATCGCGCCTGTACGAGCACGAGATGCGCAAGCGCCAGGCCGAGGCCGACAAGCTGGAGTCGTCCAAGACTGACGTGGGCTGGGGCCATCAGATCCGCTCCTACGTGCTGGACCAGAGCCGCATCAAGGACCTGCGCACCAACGTGGAAATGTCCAACACGCAGAAAGTGCTGGACGGCGATCTGGACCCGTTCATCGAAGCCAGCCTGAAGCAAGGGCTGTAACACGCAGCAGCGGCGCCACGCCGCCGAGGCGCGCCCCGCAGGCATGGGGCGCGGCGCGGCGGCCGGTGCGGCCACTCATCCGCCGGGACACTCTCGACCATGACCGCAGCAACGCAACTGATCATCATCACCGGTACCTCGCGCGGACTGGGTGCCGCGCTCACGCAGGCCCTGCTCAAACCGGGCAACCGCCTGCTGTGCGTGGCGCGTGGCCGCAACCCCGAACTGGAACGGATCGCGTCCGCCAGCGGCGTCAAGGTGGCGTGGCACCTGCAAGACCTGTCGCAGCCGGGTCCGGCGGCGACCTGGCTCGGCAGCGTGCTCGATGCGGTCGAGGAAATCCCTGCCAGCGTCACGCTGATCCTGAACGCGGGCATGATCGAACCGATCGGCCCGATCACCAGGCTGCGGGAACCGACGCTGGTGCCGCACCTGCTGACCAACCTTGCGACGCCGATGACCATGACCGCGGCGTTCCTGGCGCAAACCGAGCGCTTCGGCTGCCCGCGCAAGATCCTGGCGATCTCGTCCGGCGCGGCGCGCCGCCCGGTCGAAGGCTGGAGCGCCTATTGCGCCGGCAAGGCAGGCCTGGACATGTTCGTGCGCTCGATCAACGCCGAATACGCGCAGGCCCCGGCCGAACGCGCCGTGCGCGCCGTCGCGCTGGCCCCGGGCGTGATCGATACCGGCATGCAGGCCACCATCCGCACCGCCGATTTCGCGCAGGCGCAGCGCTTCCGCGATCTCAAGGAAAACGACCAGCTGGCCTCGGCCGACGACGCCGCACAGCGCATCGCCGCGTACCTGGAGCGGCCGGACTTCGGCAGCACCGAGCTCGACGATATCCGCAATACCTGAACATCGCGCGGCCAGCGCCGCGCGGCTCACCAAGACATCATGACCGAATCCAACCGCGCTCCCGCCGAGGCCAACGCCCCGGCCGCAGCCGACGAAAACAAGATCATCGCGGAACGGCGCGAGAAGCTGCAGGCCCTGCGCCAGCAAGGCCCTGCCTTCCCCAACGATTTCCGCCCGACCCACCAGGCCGCCGCGCTGCACGCCCAGTACGCCGAAACCGAGCAGGCCGCGCTCGAAACCAGCCGCGTGGAAGTCGCCATCGCAGGCCGCATGATGCTCAAGCGGGTGATGGGCAAGGCCAGCTTCGCCACCGTGCAGGACGGCTCGGGGCGCATCCAGTTCTACATCAGCCGCGACGCGATCGGCGAAGACGTGTACGCCGGCTTCAAGAAGTGGGACCTGGGCGATATCGTCGCCGCGCGCGGCACGCTGATGAAGACCAAGACCGGCGAGCTGTCGGTGGCGGTGACCGAACTGCGCCTGCTGTCCAAGAGCCTGCGCCCCCTGCCGGGCGACTACTACGGCCTGGCCGACCAGGAACAGAAATACCGCCAGCGCTATGTCGACCTGATCGTCTCGCCGGAAACGCGCGCCACCTTCCGCGCCCGCACCAATGCGATCAGCTCGCTGCGCCGGCACATGGCCAATGCCGACTTCATGGAAGTGGAAACGCCGATGCTGCACCCGATCCCGGGCGGCGCCACGGCCAAGCCGTTCATCACCCACCACAACGCGCTGGACATGCAGATGTTCCTGCGCATCGCGCCCGAGCTGTACCTGAAGCGCCTGGTGGTCGGCGGCTTCGAACGCGTGTTCGAGATCAACCGCAACTTCCGCAACGAAGGGGTGAGCCCGCGCCACAACCCCGAGTTCACCATGATGGAGTTCTACGCGGCCTATACGGACTACCGTTGGCTGATGGACTTTACCGAGGACCTGATCCGCCAGGCCGCCATCGATGCCGGCGGCAGCGCCGTGCTGACCTACCAGGGCCGCGAACTGGACCTGTCCAAGCCCTTCCATCGCCTCACCATCACCCAGGCCATCCAGAAATTCGCGCCGCAGTACACCGACGCGCAACTGGCCGATACCGAATTCCTGCGCGCCGAGCTGAAGAAATTCGGCATCAACACCGGCGCGCCGCAATTCCTCAACGCCGGCCTGGGCACGCTCCAACTGGTGCTGTTCGAGGAAACCGCCGAGAGCCAGCTGTGGGAGCCGACCTTCATCGTCGACTACCCGGTGGAAGTCTCGCCGCTGGCGCGTGCCTCGGATACCCAGCCGGGCATCACCGAGCGCTTCGAGCTGTTTATCACCGGCCGCGAGATCGCCAACGGCTTCTCGGAGTTGAACGATGCCGAGGACCAGGCCGAGCGTTTCCGCAAGCAGGTCGACCAGAAGGACGCGGGCGACGAAGAAGCGATGTACTTCGACGCCGACTACATCCGCGCGCTCGAATACGGCATGCCCCCGACGGGCGGCTGCGGCATCGGCATCGACCGCCTGGTGATGCTGCTGACCGACAGCCCGAATATCCGCGACGTGATCCTGTTCCCGCATCTGCGCCGCGAGGACTGAGGCAACGTTGACCGCATGATGCAGGCCGCCAGGTAATGGAAAAGCCCCACGCAAACGCTGGGGCTTTTTCGTCTGGAGGCGGCACTATGACGGGGTGACTCCCTTGACCTGAGAATCGCGAAGTCCCCTCCTGGTTGACTAGCTGGCGGGCGGTACCGGGGCGGGCCGTGCGCTTTCGCGCGGTGCGACACCTACCCCTGTCAAATCTTGATAATGGTGTCGCTGTAAAGCGCCACCACCGGGTCATGGGTCATCAGCCGCATGGGTTCGACAAGCGCCTGGGCAACAAGAATGCGGTCAAACGGGTCTTGATGGTGCGACGGCAATTCTCCTGCGGCAACCGCATGCTCGGCATCGACTGCCAGAAAACGGTAGCCCGAGTCCAGGAAGTGGCGCATCGCATCTTGGCCGGAAACAGGCATGTCGCCGCGACCCAAGGCATGTTTGATGGCGATTTCCCAAACATTTGCGGCGCTGACCCATACGGTTGTCTTGGGTGAGGCGATGATGTCACGCGCCTTCGGCGCCAACTTTGGGCTGTCCGTAATCGCCCAGAGAGCGACATGCGTATCGAGAAGGAGATTCAAGCCTGCCTTCCACCCATGAACATCCGCGCCACCTCATCGTTGTGCGCGTCGATGGATTCGGGCACCTCGAACACACCTTTTGCAACACCGATGCGCTTCCCAGCAGGGGCGCTCTCCATCGGCACCAGCTTGGCCACCGGGCGACCATTGCGGGCAATGATGATTTCACGCTCCTGTCCTTGCTCGATGGCTTCCACCAGGCGGGACAACGAAGACTTGGCCTGCAACATGTTGACGGCTTGCATCACATTCTCCAATAATGAGGTTAGTCTAGTCTAGCTAATACCGACCGGCAAGCCTCTTGTTGGTGCCAGGCCGGCCTTGTTACAAACGACGGCCTTGAATACAGCCTGCCTCAACCTGCAAACCATTGATTAAAAACGATTTTCCGACCTACATAAGCTTACAAAATCAAACGGAAAACCGCGCCTGGTTCGGCCACACTGGTGTTATCGAGACACTGGCCGGCAGCATCCTTGCCTGGCAGTGCTTCGCGAGGAAAAACAACATGCCGAACCCGACCTTGCAACCATTGAACGAACCCGCCCTGTCCTCGTCGCCGCCCGTGCAGCGCCGCCTGCATCCACTGGTAGGCGCCGCGGCGGTGGCCATCGTGATTGCCAGCCTGACTGCCGTCGCCGCGATGACCGGCGTGCTGCCCCTTGGCAAGGCGACGCAGGATGCGCCCCAGTCCCTGACTGCGCCGATCGCGGCCACCAATGCTGCAGCCGCTGCAGCCGCTGCAGCCGCTCAGCCGGTGGCGCCCGGCAGTACCATCCGCCCACCCGAAACGGCAGCCCCTGAACTGGCGCAGGCGCCTGCCGCCGCGCCCGCCCCGGCACCGGCGGCCCGGCGAGCCGCCCAGCGGAACGCCAACCCGGACGCGGGATATGGCCCCGAGGCGAGCCGCGCCGACAACGGCGCCCCTGCCCCTGCCCAACGCCAGCCGGCGCAAGGCAGCGCCTATACCGGCCACATCGTGGCCATCACGCCCATCGAGACCGCCAAACCGGCCAGCGGCCTGGGCGCAGTTGGCGGCGCGGTGGTCGGCGGCCTGCTGGGCAACCAGATCGGCAGGGGCAATGGCCGCATCCTGGGCACTGTGGCCGGCGCCGTAGGCGGCGGCTTTGCCGGCAACCAGATCGAGAAGAGCGTGCGCAAGGACACGTCCTACCAGGTGCGCGTGCAGATGGACAATGGCAGCTACCGCACCTTCACCTATCATGCCGATCCTGGCGTGCAGGTGGGCCAGCGCGTGCGATTGCAGAATGGGGTCCTGGTCACGGCCTGAGCCGCCGGACGAGGGCTGGAAGTCAAGAAAAGGGCCGGATCACCGGGATCCCTTGCCCAGCCTAAGGCTTCTCTGCCGACCGTGTCGACGAAAATTCTCCGGTGATCTTGCTGATGGGAATTGTGCTGACTACGGTACTTATGTACCCCCCCGGATTGTCGTGCACCTTGACCACAAGACGTAATTTGTCTATGTTTCCGTTAACAAATTCTGTAATGGATGCGCAATGTCGATTCGTGCTCAAGATGTTGTTCCCATCAGCGAGGCGCGCTCACGGTTGACGGAGCTGGCCGAGGACGTAGTGGCAGGTGCCGAGAAGTTGCTGACAAAGAATGGCACTGCCTTCGTGGCCCTTGTCGATGCCAGGAAGCTGGACTACTACCACAACCTCGAGCGGAGAGAACGGGGGCGACTGCTGATGTTGGCCGATGCCGAAAGGGGTATCAAGGACGCACTTGAAGGTCGCGTCAAGTCTCTAGAGGAGATCCGGGAATCCATGCGTCGACATCGACGTGATGGATCCCGCAAATGACGCGGGTCGATTTTGCGGATACTTTCCAGGAGCGGATGGAGACCATTGAAGATTTCATGTTGCTCCGGGACGTGAGTTCAGCGCCGCGGCGAATGGATGCGCTATGGGAAGAGATCTATCGGTTTCGTGATTTAGTGATGACGCATCCCCGGCTTGGCCGCCCCGCCGAGATCCTCGCCGCAGGCTCCGATCAGGAATCGGCGCGACTCAACGATCTGCTCCGACTGGCCGTTGAGGCGGGGGTGCCGGATTTTCGCGAGTACGTCATTCACTCCCATGTCATTCTGTATGCGTACTCCGACTCACGCGTCCTCGTACTCTCGATTCGACATCAGCGAGAGCTGGGATACGCACCGGACGGCGAGTGACCTCCAAAAGCGCTGGCGCCCTGCGTGCCGGGGCTTCCCGCGAATCGGACGGGGGAGCGCCGCCTCCGACCCTCCCCCTGATACTTTCCCCATGCGTGTCCAAATCGAGGTGACCGGCAAGGGGTTCGCCGTTTCAAATGGCGATTTTGAGGTTCGGCCCTTTTGCTTTTTTACTCCGCCTCTTCAATCCAGGCGGACTGGATCGCCTCCAGGATCTTCTCGCCCGAACGTTCGGGCACGTCGGCAAAGCCATCCAGTTCCATCACCCAGCGATGCAGGTCCGTGAAGCGAATCGTGGTGGGATCCACGTCCGGGTACTTGTCGTACAGGGCGGCGGCGATGTCGTAGGTGTCAGTCCACTTCATGGGGAATCTCTCTGTCAGGTCGGCAACGGAACGAGCAGGCGCACAGGCGCTCAGTGCCCTTCCTTGGCGTAATTGATCGTGTACTTGGGAATCTGCACGGTAAGGTCCTCGTCGGCAACAATCGCCTGGCACGAGAGCCGCGAATTGGGCTCAAGCCCCCACGCCTTGTCCAGCAGGTCCTCTTCCTTCTCTTCCGGCTCGTTGAGGGAGTTGAAGCCCTCGCGCACTACCACGTGGCAGGTGGTGCAGGCGCACGACTTCTCGCAGGCATGCTCGATGTCGATGCCATTGTTGAGCAAGGCGTCGCAGACGCTGGTTCCGGTCTTGGCTTCGAACACGGCGCCCTCGGGACAGAGTTCGACGTGGGGCAATACGATGATCTGTGGCATTGGAAAGTCCTGGATTTGGATACGGTGCGAAAGTCCTCGGGGATCAGCCCAGGTCCTCCACCTTGCGGCCGGCCAGCGCGCTCTTGATCGAGCGGTCCATCCGGCGGGCGGCGAATTCGTCGGTGCCGTGGGACAGGGCTTCCACCGCTGCCTTGATGGCGTGGTGATCCTCGCCCTTGGCGATATCGACCGTTGCCGTGATCAGCTGCTCCACGCCGGCACGCTCCTCGGCCGAGAGCAGGTCGCCATCGAGCTCCAGTGCGCGTTGCGTGGCTTCGATCAGGCGCGCGGCGTCCACGCGCTCTTCGGCCAGCGCGCGGCTCTGCATATCGTGCTCGGCCTCGCGGAAGCTGTCCTGCAGCATGCGGGCGATCTCGTCGTCGGCGAGCCCGTAGGACGGCTTGACGGCAATGGTCGCTTCCACGCCGGACTGGGTCTCGCGCGCGAACACGGACAACAGCCCGTCGGCGTCGACCTGGTAGGTCACGCGGATACGTGCCGCGCCGGCCACCATCGGCGGAATGCCGCGCAACTCGAAGCGCGCCAGCGAGCGGCAATCGCTAGCCAGCTCGCGCTCACCCTGCAGCACATGGATGGCGATCGCGGTCTGGCCGTCCTTGAACGTGGTGAATTCCTGTGCGCGCGCCACCGGGATGGTGCTGTTGCGCGGAATGATCTTCTCGACCAGGCCACCCATGGTTTCCACGCCCAGCGACAGCGGGATCACGTCGAGCAGCAGCCAGTCCTCGCCCGGCGCGCCATTGCCGGCCAGCAGGTTGGCCTGCATCGCCGCGCCCAGTGCCACGACCTTGTCCGGATCGAGGTTGGTCAACGGCGGCTGGCCGAAGAAATCGGCCACCGCCTTGCGGATCGAAGGCATGCGGGTAGCGCCGCCGACCAGCACCACGCCCTTGACGTTGTCGGCTGCCACGCCCGCATCGCGCAGCGCCTTGCGTACCGGGGACAAGGTCTTCTGCACCAGCGGCGCGGTCATCTCGACAAAGGTCGTCGCCGACAGCGTCAGATGCACGATCTCGCCGCTTTCCAGCACTGCGTCGATCACCGTGGAGTCGGCCTCCGACAACGCTTCCTTGGCGGCGCGCGCGCGCACCATCAGCAGGCGCATATCCTCGGCCGACAGCGGTTGCAGGCCAGCCTGCTCGACGATCCAGCACATCAGGCGCTGATCGAAATCGTCACCGCCAAGGGCGGAGTCGCCGCCGGTGGCCAGCACCTCGAACACGCCCTTGCTGAGCTTGAGGATGGAAATGTCGAAGGTGCCGCCACCGAGGTCATACACCGCGTAGATGCCCTCGGAAGCGTTATCCAGCCCGTAGGCGATCGCCGCCGCGGTCGGCTCGTTGAGCAGGCGCAGCACTTCGAGCCCGGCGAGCTGGGCGGCATCCTTGGTGGCCTGGCGCTGCGCGTCGTCGAAATAGGCGGGCACGGTGATCACCGCGCCAACCAGTTCGTCGCCCAGCGAGTCTTCGGCGCGCTGGCGCAGCGTGGCCAGGATTTCCGCCGATACCTCGACCGGGCTTTTTACGCCGGCCACCGTCTTGATCTGCACCATGCCGGGCGCGTCGACGAAATCGTAGGGGCTATGCTCGATATGCGCGACATCGCGCAGGCCGCGCCCCATGAAACGCTTGACCGAGGCAATGGTGTTCTTGGGGTCGCGCACGGCTTCGTCCTGCGCGCGGTAGCCGATCTGCGTGCCCTTGGGCAGGTAGCGCACCACCGAGGGCAGCAGCGCGCGGCCGCTTTCGTCGGTCAGGACTTCGGGAATGCTGTTGCGAACTGCCGCCACCAGCGAATTGGTGGTGCCGAGGTCGATGCCGACCGCAAGCCGCTTCTGGTGGGGTGCCGGCGACATGCCGGGTTCGGAGATCTGGAGCAGTGCCATGATGAATCGTCTTTAATCGTGCGGTGGCAAGGCGGCCTGCAACACAGGCCGGTCCCGCGCCGGGGCGCCATTGTGGCATGGCGGCGGCGAACGTGCCGGAAGGCCCTGAACGCCTAGTCTTCCAGGCGGTCGATCGCCTCGCTGGTGTCGTGTTCGATTTTCTCGATGAACATCAATTGCCTGGCCGCGCCGCCGGCTGCCGCGTTGTCGCCGGCATCCAGCAGTGCACCCAGCGCCGCGTGGCGCTCGCGCTTCTCGCCGCGCAACTCGCGCAGCAGCGCATCGAGCCGCGCGACATCTTTTTCCCCGACCGCTTCCTGCAGCGCCTCGCGCCATTCCATCTGCTGCATCAGGAAGGCGGGGGCCATGGCCGTATTGTTCTCGGCCTGGATGTCCACGCCCCGCAGCGTCAGCAGGTAGATCGCGCGCTTGAGCGGCTGGCGCAGCGTGCGGTATGCCTCGTTGGCATGCGCGGCCCATTGCATCGCGACGCGGCGCTCGGCATCGCCGGCATTGGCGAAGCGATCCGGGTGCGCCTGCGACTGCACGGTCAGGTAGGCGGCGTCCAGCGCCGCTTCGTCGACTGCATACCCCACCGGCAAACCGAACAGGGCGAAATAATCGTCTTTCAACACCTTCCCCAACAAAAAAGAGCGGCTGCGCCGCCCCTTTGAACTTCCTTCAGCGTGAAAGCGGCTCGCTGGCCGCGCCGATACCCTGCTACGCCCGGCTCGCCGCCCAAGCCGCCGGCGGCTCCGCCCGATCGCACTTCGGGCAGTTCACCACCTCGCCGATCCGCGCCGCCCGCCCCTGCGCCGTCAGCGTCCACGGACGCATCTGCCAGGGCGGGTCATGGCGCATATGCTGGCCGTGGCCACAGTCGAGTTCCGCCACCCAATGGTTTTCCTCGTCCTGGTGGAAGCCGACGATACCGCGTTTCATCCCATCCCGCGCAAGGGCCTCGGCCATCGCGCGCTCAGACCCGGAACGACTCTCCGCAACCGCATTCGTCCTTGACGTTGGGGTTGTTGAAGCGGAACCCCTCGTTCAGGCCTTCGCGGGCGAAATCCAGCTCGGTGCCGTCGATATACGGCAGGCTCTTGGGATCGACGATCACCTTGATGCCGTGCGACTCGAATACGCTGTCTTCCGGCAACAGGTCATCGACGTATTCCAGCTTGTAGGCAAGGCCCGAGCAGCCGGTCGTCTTGACGCCGAGGCGCAGGCCAACGCCCTTGCCGCGGCGGTCCAGGTAGCGCGCCACATGCTTGGCGGCCTTCTCGGTAAGCGTGATCATCGATGCTTTATCCCTTGATGGATCGCGGAACTCAGGCAGCCTTCTGCTCGGCGCCTTCGTGCTTCTTCTTGTAATCCTCGACCGCCGCCTTGATGGCGTCTTCGGCCAGGATCGAGCAGTGGATCTTCACCGGCGGCAGCGCCAGTTCTTCGGCGATGTGCGTGTTCTTGATTTCCAGTGCCTGATCCACGGTCTTGCCCTTGACCCATTCGGTCACGAGCGAGGAGGAAGCGATGGCCGAACCGCAGCCATAGGTCTTGAACTTGGCGTCTTCGATCACGCCGGCTTCATTGACCTTGATCTGCAGCTTCATGACGTCGCCGCAAGCCGGTGCGCCGACCATGCCGGTACCCACGGCGTCGTCGTTCTTGTCGAACGAGCCCACGTTGCGGGGGTTTTCATAGTGGTCGAGAACCTTGGTGCTGTATGACATTTTGGCTACCTCTTGGCGTATCGGTATTTATGGGGTCTGGCGTGGGGTTTGGCGCTTAGTGCGCGGCCCACTGGATGGAGTTCAGGTCCACACCGTCCTTGAACATTTCCCACAGCGGCGACAGGTCGCGCAGCTTGGCGATCTTGCCCTTGAGCAGTTCGACGGTGTAATCGACTTCTTCTTCGGTGGTGAAACGGCCCACCGTAAAGCGGATCGAGCTGTGCGCGAGTTCGTCGTTGCGGCCCAGGGCGCGCAGCACGTACGAAGGCTCCAGCGACGCCGAGGTGCAGGCCGAACCCGACGACACCGCCACGTCCTTGATCGCCATGATCAGCGATTCGCCTTCGACGAAGTTGAAGCTGACATTGAGGTTATGCGGCACGCGGCGTTCCAGGTCACCGTTCAGGTAGACCTCTTCCATGCCCGACAGGCCGCGCCACAGGCGGTCGCGCAGCATGCGGATACGCTCGTTTTCCGTAGCCATTTCCTCGCGGGCGATGCGGAAGGCTTCGCCCATGCCGACGATCTGGTGCGTGGCCAGCGTGCCCGAACGCATGCCGCGCTCGTGGCCTCCGCCGTGCATCTGCGCTTCCAGGCGCACGCGCGGCTTGCGGCGTACATACAGCGCGCCGACGCCCTTGGGGCCGTAGGTCTTGTGTGCCGAGAACGACATCAGGTCGCACTTCAGCGTGTTCAGGTCGATGGCCACCTTGCCGGTGGCCTGGGCCGCGTCGCAATGGAAGATGATGCCCTTGGCGCGGCAGATCTCGCCGATCTGCTCCACATCCTGGATCACGCCGATCTCGTTGTTCACCAGCATCACCGACACCAGGATCGTGTCCGGGCGGATCGCCGCCTTCAGCACTTCGATGTCGACCAGGCCGTTATCCTGCACGTCGAGGTACGTCACCTCGAAACCCTGGCGCTCCAGTTCGCGGGTGGTATCGAGCACGGCCTTGTGCTCGGTCTTCACCGTGATCAGGTGCTTGCCCTTGCCGGAGTAGAAATTGGCCGCGCCCTTGATGGCGAGGTTATTGGACTCCGTCGCGCCCGACGTCCACACGATCTCGCGCGGGTCGGCGCCAACCAGGGCCGCCACCTGCTCGCGTGCCTCTTCCACCGCGCGCTCTGCGTCCCAGCCGTAGGCGTGGCTGCGCGAAGCCGGATTGCCGAACTGCTCGCGCAGGTACGGAATCATCTTGTCCGCGACGCGCGGGTCTACCGGCGTGGTGGCCGAGTAATCCATGTAGATGGGGAAATGGGGAGTGCTCATCGTTATGACTGCCTTTTAGGGACCGCTATGCTTGACATTGCTCTATGCTCTCTCGCCGGCTGCCCGTCTTACGACTGAGCCAGGCTGAAAACCGAATTCACCACCCGCGGACGCGCGGGCTTTTCCTGTTTGTCCGCCTTGCCCAGCGGCACGGCCGCGGCTTGCGCCACCGGCTCTTCGCGCATGTCGTGCAACACCGCGGGAGACTTGGCGCGCTGCTGGTCGACCAGGTTCCTCAGGGAGACGGAATCGAGATATTCGACCATTTTCTGGTTCAGCGTGGCCCACAGCTCGTGGGTCATGCAGCGAGCRGTGCCTTCATCTCCGTTACAATTGCCCTTTCCCCCGCACTGGGTGGCGTCGAGCGGCTCATCGACAGCGATGATGATGTCGGCCACGGTGACGTCCTCTGCCTTGCGGGCAAGGCTGTAGCCGCCGCCCGGGCCACGCACGCTTTCCACGATCTCGTGGCGGCGCAGCTTGCCGAACAGTTGCTCAAGGTAAGAGAGGGATATTTTCTGGCGCTGGCTGATGCCCGCTAGCGTAACGGGGCCCTGATCCTGGCGCATGGCCAGGTCAATCATGGCGGTTACCGCGAAGCGGCCTTTGGTCGTCAGTCTCATGATGCTGGGGAGTACTTGATCATTTTGGTCGAGTATAAGAGAAGTTGACTAAATCGGTCAAGTACCCCTGCCGCATTGCATCAAACCCGCTCCTCTTCCGGCGCCGCCGCGGCTGGCGTGCGCGGCGGCACGATCAGGGACCAGGGGTTTTTCAGGATGCGCTGCCGCACGGCCGCGCTCAATGCGTGACGGTCRACCCGGCGCAGGCTGCGTGAGCGCAACGCCATATTGAAGGCCAGGGCGAAGCTCACCGCCACGTTAAGCAAGCCCATCAGCGCGATGCCCGCCACCGCCAGCCAGAACGACGGCATCTTCAGCACGGCGATGCCCAGCACGCCGATCGAGGTGCCCACCGCCCCCGTCGACAGCGTGACGTGGCGCACTTCCATATGCGGGCCGAAGAAGCTGAGGATCTCCGGCCCCAGCCCCAACAGCAGGCCCAGCGAGACATTGGCCGCGACCCCCGACATGTTGCGCTTCCAGAAATCCGCCATGCGCATGGCCCCCTGCGCGCCCAGCACGTAGCGCAAGCGGCGGTTGTACGCCATCACGTCGTGCACCTTGTGCAGCGCGAACCAGTTGTCGGCCCAGCCCGCCACCAGGCTGGAAAGCCACAGCAGCACGCCGGTAAAGATGGCATAGAGCGGCGTGGGGCCGAGAATGGAAAAGGACTCGATGGTGGCGATCGCCTTGGCCGGTGTGATCAGGTTGGCACCCAGGATGCGATTGACCAGCCACTGGATCGCCAGCGCGATCGGGAACACTGCCGCCAGGTTGCCGAAAATTGCCGCGGCGTTGGAGCGGATCATCGCGATGGTGTCGTCGACAAAGATCTCCCGGCCCTCCGGCTTGCCGACAGCATCGAGCCGGTGCGCCAGCGCCGGGCCGGTCATCGCCGGCTGCTTGGTGGCCAGTGTGAAATGCGCGAAATGAATCACCAGGAAGCTGCCCGCGTAGTTGAGCGAGGCAAGCAGGCCCCCGATGAACTTGTCCAGCTGCAGCCCGCTGAGGAGGAACTTGAGATAGACGGTGCCCACCGTGATCATCCCGCCGCCGGCTGCCGCCTTCATCAGATCGCGGTACTCGCGGCGGTCGCGCGTAATGTAGTGCTCGCCGGTCTCGGCGGAGCGCTCCACCACCTTGCGTGCCAGTTGCGAGAACGAGGTGCCGGCCAGATGGACGATGCTGCGGCGCGCCTGGGTGGAGCGGATCAGCGCGGCGATCAGACGGGCATGCCGGTGGCGCCGCTGCGGCTCGACCCAGGTTGCCAGCAACAGCTCGATGCGCGCAAGCCGCACTTTCATGCGCTCGATCTGGAACACGACCTCCACCGACACGCCATTCTCCTCGAGGTCGTCGTAGACGCACTGGGCCGCCTGGTGGCAGCCATCGAGCAGCGCACGGAAATAGTTGAGGCGGTGCGCGAACGCCTCGCCGCCTTGCTGCGCCGCCTCCTCCTGGCACAAGGCCTCGGCGGCACTGCCCAGGCGATAGAACGCCGTGTCCTGCACCTTGCCCTTGAGCCGCGAGCGGATCGCCTGGCTCAGGCCGGTGGCACGCACCTGGCTGACCAGCACCTGAATGCTGGTGGCCAGCGTGCGGTCGAAACGATCCCACTCGGGCAGCGCGGCGGTATCACCCGCCTCCGGGTCGTCCGTGCGCAGCACCGCGGCCAGGCGGTCGAGCAGGTCGTTGTCCAGCGCCTCGACCCAGTCGGCATCGTTGCCATCGATAAACAGCAGCGCGAACAGCCCCGCCAGATCGCCGCAATTGGGCGGCGGCGGCAGGAAGCGCGCTTGCAGCCGATCGAGCACCTCGCTCCAGAAACCCGGGTGAGACGCCACGCCGGTATCGCAAAGCAAGGTCGTGGGGTCGTTGTCGCGCACCAGCGAACGCACCATGCTGGCAAAGCGACCCGCCATTTCCGGGTTGCGGCCAAGCACCTGCAGCAGGTAGCGCAGCCGCACGTGCTCGCGGCGGCTCTTGTCTGCCGCCACGCCTTCGGCGCCAGGCAGCCCGTCGCGCCGAATCCAGTAGCCCAGCTCGATCAGCCAGCTGTTACGGTCGGCCAGCGGCGCCTCCGGGTCCGCGGCCGCCAGGATTGCGTCGAGTTGCAGGCTGGCATTGCGGGATTCCCGCCATTTGCGGAACAGGGAACGAAACATGAAACCTCGTGAAATGAATGATCCGCTGGAAGCGGTTCGCGCGTCCGATCAGGCCGCGCCGTCCAGCCCCTTTGCGCGCAGCATGGCGACCACGCCATCGCTGGCGTCCTCCACGTAGTCGAGCACGCGCTCGAAGTCGTCGCCCTCTCCATAGTAGGGGTCCGGCACTTCGTCCGCGGCATGCCGGCTGGCGAAGCTCATCAGCAAGCGCAGCTTGTCCCGGCTGCCCGGTGGGCAGATCGCGTGCAACGCTGCGAGGTTGTCGCGATCCATGGCGAGCAACAGGTCGAAACGCGCGAAGTCCTGCACCACCGCCAGTCGCGCGCGCTGCGCGGACAGGTCATAGCCACGGGCCAGCGCATGGCGCTGGGAACGCGCATCCGGCGCCCGCCCTACGTGATAGCCGTGCGTGCCCGCGGAATCCAGTTCGACCAGATCGGCCAGCCCCGCTGATTCCAGCTTGGCACGCATCACGCCTTCGGCAGTGGGCGAACGACAGATATTGCCCATGCAGCACATGAGAATGGCATATTTCTTCATAGGAGTCAGGTACCTGGGGCTCAGCGAGTAGACGCAAATGCAGCCCGAACGTGCAGATGCGCCACAATGAAATCAGCGACTTACAGGGCGGGTTGAACACTTGTGCCGGGCTTTCGCCGATGTTGCAAACCGGATTCTACCCGCTGCCACCGATGCGCTCGGCCGGGGCCGGCAGGCGGCGCGAACGCGATTCGGGGTGGCTGCACCGTGGCAAACAAGGTGACGCAAAGTCGTCACACCCTCATAATCGCGGGGTGAAATTCCACCTCAGCCCCGTCCTCGTATGGCCCATCCTGCTTTGCGCAACGGTGGCCTGCGCCGCTGAGGCCGGCGCGGACGCTTCCTCGGCTTCAGGYTGCGAAAGGCTGCTCTGCGTCGTCCGGCGCAGCCTGGAGGATGAAATCGGCGCGGCATGCCCGGCACCGGCCACGGCATGCGCGGCGCAACGCGAACCGCTGCGCACCATCGTGGATTTCATTGGCAAGCGCCATGCGGACGATGCCGACGCCTGCGAAACCCTGCTGGAAGTGAACAAGCGCTTGCGCGCACTGCCGCCGAAGGGCTAGCCCGCGCCTGCCGCTACTCCTTTGCTTCGCGGTGGCGCGGCGCGGCTCAGGGCAGCTTGGCCGCCAGCACGTCCAGCTTCTCGATGGAAGGCGGTTTGGCGAAGAGGTCCGGCGCCTTGGCCATCAGGGCTGCCGCCACCTTGCCGGAGAGATGGGCCTGGCGTCCGGCCTCATCGGGAAACGCATCGAATATGCCATACAGGGATGGCCCCAGGCGGAGCGCAAACCATGCCGTGGTACCTGTCTCTTCCTGCACCAGCGGCAGGCCGGAGAGCAGGAATTCTTCCACTTCCTTTTCCTTGCCGGGTTTCGCATGCAGCGGAACCCACAGAGCGAACTTGACCATGAGCCATCTCCTCACTACGGACCGGGATTCCAACTATAGACGGTAGCAAGGCCAACGCCTGCATGCGGCAGGCGCATCGCCGTCAGGACGCCGCCGCGGCCGGCGGCAGATGCTCCCCGTCGCCGCTGGCGCCGAACACCTGGCGCTTGAGCTTGGCCAACTGGTCGCGCACCTGCCCGGCCTTTTCGAACTCGAGATTCCTGGCGTGCTCGAACATCTGCTTTTCGAGCCGCTTGATCTCCTTCGCGACCTGCTTCTCGCTCATGTCCTCGTACCTGGCGCGCTCTTCCGCGGCCAGCAGCTCCGCCTTCACCTCACTCGGGTCGTAGACGCCGTCGATGATGTCCTTGATGCGCTTGACCACGCCGCGCGGCACGATGCCGTTGGCCTCGTTGAACGCAATCTGCCTGGCACGGCGCCGCTCGGTCTCGCCGATCGCCCGTTTCATCGAATCGGTCATCCGGTCCGCGTAAAGGATGGCGGTGCCGTTGACGTTACGGGCCGCGCGGCCGATGGTCTGGATCAGCGAACGCTCGGCCCGCAGGAAGCCTTCCTTGTCGGCGTCGAGAATCGCCACCAGCGAGACTTCCGGAATATCCAGGCCCTCGCGCAGCAGGTTGATGCCGACCAGCACATCGAAGGTGCCCAGGCGCAGATCGCGGATGATTTCCACGCGCTCCACGGTATCGATATCCGAGTGCAGGTAGCGGACCTTGACGCCATTCTCGGTCAGGAACTCCGTGAGCTGCTCGGCCATGCGCTTGGTGAGCGTGGTCACCAGCACCCGCTCGCCGATCGCCACCTTCGCGTGGATCTCGGACAGCAGGTCGTCGATCTGCGTGGTCGCCGGCCGCACGTGGATGATCGGATCGACCAGGCCCGTGGGCCGCACCACCTGTTCCACCACCTGGCCCGCATGCTCGTTTTCGTAGTTGGATGGCGTGGCCGAGACAAACATGACCTGCCGCATCTTGCGCTCGAACTCCTCGAACTTGAGCGGACGGTTGTCCAGCGCCGACGGCAGGCGGAAGCCAAAATCGACCAGGGTGGTCTTGCGCGCCCGGTCGCCGTTGTACATGCCGTTGAACTGGCCCATCAGCACGTGCGACTCGTCCAGGAACATCAGCGCGTCGGGCGGCAGGTAGTCGACCAGCGTGGGCGGCGGTTCCCCCGGCCTGGCGCCCGACAGGTGGCGCGAATAGTTCTCGATGCCCTTGCAGAAGCCAAGCTCGGAGAGCATTTCCAGGTCGAAACGGGAGCGCTGCTCCAGCCGCTGCGCCTCCACCAGCTTGTTCTCCTTGTAGAAGAAGTCCAGGCGCTCGCGCAGTTCGACCTTGATGTCTTCGATCGCCCGCAACACGGTTTCGCGCGGGGTCACGTAATGGCTCGACGGATAGACCGTGAAGCGCGGGATCTTCTGGCGCACGCGCCCGGTGAGCGGATCGAAGAACTGCAGCGAATCGACCTCGTCGTCGAACATGTCGACGCGCACCGCCAGCTCGGCGTGCTCCGCTGGAAAGATATCCAGCGTATCGCCGCGCACGCGGAAGGTGCCGCGCTGGAAATCGGTCTCGTTGCGCGTGTACTGCATGGCGATCAGGCGCGCGATCACGTCGCGCTGGCTGATCTTGTCGCCCGTGCGCAGGGTGAGGATCATCTTGTGGTATTCGGACGGGTTGCCGATACCGTAGATGGCGGAGACGCTGGCCACGATGATGGTGTCGCGCCGCTCCAGCAGGCTCTTGGTGGCCGACAGGCGCATCTGCTCGATATGCTCGTTGATCGAGGAGTCCTTCTCGATGAACAGGTCGCGCTGCGGCACGTAGGCTTCGGGCTGGTAGTAGTCGTAGTAGCTGACGAAGTACTCCACGGCATTGCGCGGGAAGAACTCGCGGAACTCGGAATACAGCTGCGCGGCCAGCGTCTTGTTGGGCGCGAACACGATGGCCGGACGCCCCATGCGGGCAATCACGTTGGCCATGGTGAAGGTCTTGCCCGATCCGGTCACCCCCAGCAGGGTCTGGTACGAAAGGCCGTCCTCGACGCCTTCGACCAGCTGGCGAATCGCCTCGGGCTGGTCGCCTGCCGGCAGATAGGGCTGGTAGAGCTGGAAGGGCGAGCCGGGGAAGGTCGCGAACTTCTCTTCATCCAGCGCAGGCGCGACTTCAACGAGATTCGACATAGGCTGGCAAGGGAAAACCTCAGGAAAACGGGCAGATACGCTAGAATCTTGGGGTTGGCGGCCAGGTATCAAGATGGGGGCCGCCCGCACTCCGGAGCGCAGTCCGGAGCATTCTACGCCTTCCCGTTTTGTTACATAGCTGACCACGAGATCCCAAATGAGTTTGTTTTCTGCCGTCGAGATGGCCCCGCGCGACCCGATCCTGGGCCTGAATGAAGCCTTCAATGCCGATACCCGTGCCACCAAGGTCAATCTGGGTGTTGGCGTGTACTTCACCGACGAAGGGAAAATCCCTCTGCTGCGCGCCGTGCAGGAAGCCGAGAAGGCCCGCCTGACCACCGCCACCCCGCGTGGCTACCTGCCGATCGAGGGCATCGCCGCCTACGACCAGGCCGTGCAGACCCTGCTGTTCGGCAAGGAATCGCCGCTGATCAGCGAAGGCCGCGTTGTGACCGCCCAGGCACTCGGTGGCACCGGCGCGCTGAAGATCGGCGCCGACTTCCTCAAGCGCCTGTATCCGGACGCAAAGGTCGCCATCAGCGACCCGAGCTGGGAAAACCACCGCGCCCTGTTCGAGGCTGCCGGCTTCCCCGTGATCAACTATGCCTATTACGACGCAGCCAGCCACGGCCTGAATTTCGCCGGCATGGTGGCGTCGCTGAAGTCGTACGCGCCCAACACCATCGTGGTGCTGCACGCCTGCTGCCACAACCCGACCGGCGTCGATCTCTCGGCCGGACAATGGGAGCAGGTGGTGGAACTGGTCAAGGAGCGCAACCTGATCCCGTTCCTGGACATGGCCTACCAGGGCTTTGCCGATGGCATCGATCCGGACGGCGCCGCGGTGCGCCTGTTCGCCGAATCCGGCCTGCCTTTCTTCGTCTCCAGCTCGTTCTCGAAGAGCTTCTCGCTGTACGGCGAGCGCGTGGGCGCGCTGTCGATTGTCACCACGGGCAAGGAAGAAGCCCAGCGCGTGATGTCGCAGGTCAAGCGCGTCATCCGCACCAACTACTCCAACCCGCCGACCCACGGCGGCACCGTGGTCGCCACCGTGCTGAACAGCCCCGAACTGCGCGCCATGTGGGAGCAGGAACTGGGCGAGATGCGCGAGCGCATCAAGCTGATGCGCCATGCGCTGGTGGACAAGCTGGCAGCCAAGGGCGTGCCGGGCGACTTCTCCTTCGTCAAGGCCCAGCGCGGCATGTTCTCCTACTCCGGCCTGAACTCGGACCAGGTGGACCGCCTGCGCAACGAACGCGGCATCTACGCCGTGGGCACCGGCCGCATCTGCGTGGCGGCGCTGAACAGCCGCAACATCGACGCGGTGGTCGACGCCATCGCCGCCGTGCTGTAATGCGGCAAGCGTAAAGTGGCGGGAAAGGCGACTTCGGTCGCTTTTCCCACTTCTAGCCATATTTTTTTACGTTTTTTTGCGTTTGTCAGCGAGAAGTACAGCGTTTGTCCTATTGTCTTTTTTCAATGCGAGCGTACCTTTCGGTATATGCTGCGTCGCAAGATCCATAGTGCGCATAATCGCCAACACATTAGCAACTCCGTGTTTGTTGTTGATTGCTGTATTTGTAATGTCAAGGCGTTGAATTCCAGCTTCGCCCCCAGCCTGATAGGGACCCGTCATGCTTTACCAGCTGCATGAATTCCAGCGCTCGATGCTGCACCCGCTTACCGCATGGGCGCAGGCTACAGCCAAGACCTTCACCAATCCCCTGAGCCCGATGTCGCTGCTGCCCGGCGCCACGCGACTGGCCGCCGGCTACGAGTTGCTCTACCGGCTAGGCAAGGAATACGAGAAGCCTGGCTTCGATATCAAATCGGTACGCTCCAATGGCAGGGACATCCCGATCGTCGAGCAGACGATCGTCGAGAAGCCCTTCTGCAAACTGGTGCGCTTCAAGCGCTATGCGGACGACCCCGAGACCATCAAGCTGCTCAAGGACGAGCCGGTGGTGCTGGTGTGCGCGCCCCTGTCGGGCCACCATGCCACGCTGCTGCGCGACACCGTGAAGACCTTGCTGCAGGATCACAAGGTCTATGTGACCGACTGGATCGATGCCCGCATGGTGCCTGTCGACGAAGGCCGCTTCCGCCTGTCCGACTACATTCACTACATCCAGGATTTCATCCGCCACATCGGCGCGGAAAACCTGCATGTGATCTCGGTGTGCCAGCCCACGGTGCCGGTGCTCGCGGCCATCTCCCTGCTGGCCTCGGCCGGCGAGAAGACGCCCAAGACCATGACCATGATGGGCGGCCCGATCGACGCACGCCGCAGCCCGACCGCGGTGAATTCGCTGGCGACCAACAAGTCGTTCGAGTGGTTCGAGAATAATGTGATCTACACGGTACCGGCGAATTACCCGGGCCATGGCCGCAAGGTGTATCCGGGCTTCCTGCAGCATGCCGGCTTCGTGGCGATGAACCCCGACCGCCACCTGTCCTCGCACTACGACTACTACCTGAACCTGGTCGAGGGCGATGCGGACGACGCGGAAGCGCATGTGCGCTTCTACGACGAGTACAACGCGGTGCTCGACATGGATGCCGAGTACTATCTCGATACCATCCGCGAGGTGTTCCAGGAGTTCCGCCTGGCCAACGGCACCTGGGAAATCGATGGCATGCCGGTCCGTCCGCAGGACATCAAGGGCACCGCGCTGCTGACAATCGAAGGCGAACTGGACGACATCTCGGGCGCCGGCCAGACGGCTGCGGCGCACGAACTCTGCACAGGGATCGCCAAGGACCGCAAGCAGCACATCACCGCTGCCAAGTGCGGCCATTACGGGATCTTCTCCGGCCGCCRCTGGCGCCAGGAGATTTATCCGGCGCTGCGCAGTTTCGTGCTCAAGTACCACTGAGCGATTGTGCTCCGCCCATGAAAAACGCCCGCTTGCCGCGGGCGTTCTTCATCATGTTTCCCGCCGCAATCAGGCCGGGCGCCGCGCCAGGTAGGAAAGCAGCATATCGGTGTGCAACTCGGCGAAACGTTCGTGCTCGTCCTGTGCCGCCACATCGCGGCCGATCACCGCGCTGATGGTGTAGCGGTTGGACAGCACATAGTAGCCCAGCGCCGAAATGGTCAGGTAGAGCTGCGAAATGTCGACATTGTCGCGGAACACGCCATTCTTCTGCCCGCGCTTGACGATGTCGGCAAGCACATTGACAACCGGGTTGATCAACTGGTGCAACTGCGTCGATTTCTTCAGGTGGCGGGCCTCGTGAAGGTTCTCGCTGTTGACGAGGCGGATGAACTCCGGATTGCGGTAGTACCAGTCCCACACGAAGCGCGCCAGGGTGCGCACGGCAGCCACCGGATCTTCCTCGGTGATATGCAGTTGCTCTTCCGCGGCACGAAATTCCGCGTATTGTTTTTCAAGGACGGCCAGGAACAAGCCCTCCTTGCTGCCATAGTAGTAATAGAGCATGCGCTCGTTGGTCTCGGCACGGCGCGCGATCTGGTCGACGCGGGCGCCGGCCAGCCCACCTTTGGCAAATTCTTCGGTGGCCGCATCAAGGATGCGGCGGCGCGTTCCCTCTGGGTCCCGCTTGGTTCTGGTTTCGTTTCGCATGCGACGGCTGGTGAATCGTTGTGCGGATTATGGCACAGGGCAACGTGCGCGCACCGGCCCCGGCAAAGGGCGCATCATCTCGCGTTTCTGCACTGCGGCGAAATCGGGGATAATCCCTGCCGCGTACTGCCCCGCAAACCCCAAAGCATTCGTGACCGCCAACCGCCCAACCCTCGCCGATCGCCTCGAAGCCCTGCTGCCCCAGACCCAGTGCACCAAGTGCGGTTTCAATGGATGCCGCCCCTATGCCGAAGCCATGGCAGCAGGCGAGGCGGACTGCAACCGTTGCCCGCCGGGCGGGAACGAGGGCATCCGCCGGCTGTCGGCCTTGCTCGGCGCGCCGATGCTGCCCCTGGACCCCGAGCGCGGCGTGGAACAGGCCCGCGCGGTGGCAGTCATCGACGAGGCGCTATGCATCGGCTGCACGCTCTGCATCCAGGCTTGCCCGGTCGATGCCATCGTCGGCGCGCCCAAGCAGATGCATACGGTGCTGGCGGATTGGTGTACCGGCTGCGACCTCTGCGTGGCGCCCTGCCCCGTTGACTGCATCGCCATGGTGCCCGTCACCGCCGACCGCACGGGCTGGGCCGCGTGGTCGCAAGAACAAGCTGACGAAGCCCACGCGCGCTATCTTGCGCGGCGCTCGCGGCTGGTGCGCGAGCGCGAGGAGAACGATGCGCGCCTCGCGGCCAAGGCCGCCGCCAAGCTGGAAGCGCTGCAGGCGCAGAGCGCGCAAAACGAGGAGGAACGGGCGGCGCAGGCGCGAAAGCAGGCCATCATCCAGGCCGCCATCGAACGCGCGCGCCTGAAGCAGCAAGCCGTGAAACCGCGCAATACGGAAAACGTCTCCCCTGCCGTGCAGGCGCAGATCGATACCGCCGAAGCCCGCCGCGCCAAGGCCGGCCTGGGTGAACCCGACCCCAAACCAACCAGGCACCAATGAACGCAGCCAAGTGCCGCGCCTTGTTCGAGACACTGCGCGAAGTCAACCCGGCCCCCGCTACCGAGCTGGAGTACAGCTCGCCGTTCGAGTTGCTGATCGCCGTGCTGCTATCCGCGCAGGCCACCGACGTCGGCGTGAACAAGGCCACGCGCAAGCTATACCCCGTGGCGCACAGCCCACGGCAGATGCTGGACCTGGGCGAGGAAGGGCTGATCGAATACATCAAGACCATCGGCCTGTACAAGACCAAGGCCAGGCATGTCATCGCCACCTGCCGCATCCTGGTGGAGCAGCACGGCGGCCAGGTGCCGCGCGACCGCGCCGCGCTGGAAGCCTTGCCGGGCGTGGGCCGCAAGACAGCCAACGTGGTGCTCAATACCGCGTTCGGCGAAGCTACCATCGCGGTCGACACGCATATCTTCCGTGTCGCCAACCGCACCGGCCTGGCGCCCGGAAAGGACGTGCAGGTGGTCGAGCAGAAGCTGCTCAAGGTAGTGCCGCACGAATTCCTGCACGACGCGCACCACTGGCTGATCCTGCATGGCCGCTACGTCTGCAAGGCKCGCAAGCCCGAATGCTGGCACTGCGTGATCGAGCCGCTATGCGAATACCGCGAAAAGACCGAGGCGCCGCGCATCTGAGCGCAAGCGCGCCGGGCAGGCACAAAAAAACCGCCTGCTGAAGCGGTTTTTTTCACGGTAGCGCCGTGAAGGCGCGGCCGTTCAAACGATGCGGCAGGCTTCGTCGAAGGACAGGCGCGGGCTGCGCGGGAACAGCTTGTCGGCCTCGCCATACCCCAGGTTCACCAGGAAATTGACCGACCACTTGCCGTCGGGGAAGAAGGCAGCATTGACCTTGGCGGCATCGAAGCCAGCCATCGGGCCGCAATCCAGGCCAAGCGCACGGGCCGCCAGGATGAAATAGCCGCCTTGCAGCGAGCTGTTCATCAGCGCATCGCGAGCGATCTTCTCCGGCTGGCCGGCGTACCACGAACGGGCGTCGGCGTGCGGGAACAGCTTGGGCAGCTGGTCGTGGAAGTTGTTGTCGAAAGCGACGATGGCGGTCACCGGGGCCGCGCGCGTCTTCTCGACGTTGCCTGCGGAGACGCACTCGACCAGGCGTGCTTTCTCGGCTGCGCTCTTGACGAAGACGATGCGAGCCGGCGAACCGTTGGCGGCCGTCGGGCCAAACTTCATCGCGTCATAGATCTGGTGGAGCGCGGCGTCGTCCACCTTGCGGTCTTGCCACACGTTGTGGGTGCGGGCTTCCGTGAACAGCTGGGCAATAGCAACCTGGTCGATCGGTTTCATGCGTTCGGTTCCTGAACAAGAGGTGAGAGCAGGATTGTAACGAAATCGCCGCACTTGTCCCGCCAAGCAATTTGAGCGAGGGGTTCAATTCTCTTGCACATCCTGGCTGGTGCTCTTGCGCGTCAGCCACAGCACGCCTGCGAGGATCAGCCCGCCGCCCAGCGCCTGCGTCAGCCCGACGTGCTCCCCCAGCAAAAGCGCTGCCAGCACCACGGTCACCACCGGCTCCAGCGTGGACAGCATCGACGCCCGCGCCGCGCCGAGCCGCTGCAACCCGGCGAAAAAGGTCAGGATGGCCAGCACGGTCGACAGCAATGCGATCGCCAGCAGTGCCAGCCACCCGGCGAAGCCCTGCGGGAACTGCGGCGGCACGCCCGCCCCCGCCCGCATCACGCCCACCGCGACATAGACCACCGCCGCGGCACCGCACACCACGGTGGTGGTCGCCAGGGGATTGACACCCGCCGTAATGCGCGCGCCCACGATGATGTAGACCGAGTAGATCGCGGCCGATGCCAGGCCGAGCGCGATGCCCAGCGCGGAGCCCTGGCCGCCGCCCACGGTCAGCCCCGCCCCGACCGAGCAGAGTACGAGCGCGATCACGGACGCCGTACGCAAGCGCTCCTTGAGGAAAACGGCGGCGAGGATGGTGACGAAGAGCGGATACAGGTAGAGCAGCAAGGCAACCAGGCTGGCCTGGGCATGGTTGAGCGCGGTAAAGAAGCAGAATGACTGCCCGACATAGCCGATGCCCCCCATGGCGGCCAGCGCCAGCACCTTGCGCCAGCCCGGCAGGCTGACCCCGCGCAGGCGCATCGCCACCGCCAGCGCGAGCGCCGCCAGCACGAAGCGCACCGCGAGCAGGCCGTAGACGTCGGCGCCGGCGGCATAGGCAAAGCGCGCGAAGATCGCCATGGCGCCGAAGGCGCTGGCCGACAGCGCGATCAGCAGCACGCCGGCGAACTGCTCGCGGGCATGGTGGATGCTCGGGCGGGCACTGGCGGGGGAAGAATGGGAAGCGGACATGGGGGCGCGCGGAAGAGGGAAAGCCCGGCGGCGCCGGGCAACGCCGCATTCTAGTGGCTGGCGGCCTGAATCGGACAGCGCTGCGCGGGCCAGCCGGCGCTGCGCTGCAGCAACGGGACGGCTCGTTTACAATAGCGGCATCATGTTCAATCCCTCCCGCGAAGAAGTCCGCCGTTTTTTCTGTGAAGCCTGGCAGAAGCAGCGCGCTGGCAATGTCCTGACGCCGCTCGAAGTCATCGCAGTCGACTGGATCGGCGAACATCCCGAATACCACAGCCTGCTGACCGACACGGAAGGCGCGCTGACCAAGGATTACACCCCCGAAGGCGGTCAGACCAATCCCTTCCTGCACCTGTCCATGCACCTGTCCATCTCCGAACAGGTTTCCATCGACCAGCCTCCGGGCATCCGCCGCGCCTATGAGGCCCTGGCCCAGCGCCTGGATTCGCCTCACGAGGCGCAGCACCAGGTGATGGAATGCCTGGGTGAAATGCTCTGGCAGGCACAGCGCACTGGCCTTCCGCCCGACGCGGAGCAATACATCGCTTCGATCCAGCGACGCGCCAGCCGCTAGGCCGCGCTAGCGTCAGGTGGCAGGTTAATCACCGGCCATGGCGAGAGACTGCCGGACTACAACCGCAAGCTGCCGTGCCATTCCGGCTGGGGTACGCCGCTTAGCCCGCCAATGGCTTGCCGCTGGCCTTCAGGCGGGCGTTGGCCACTGCCGCGGCAAACTGGCCCTGGCCGTGCCAGCCGGTAGCCCGCCCCAGCTTCTTGCCCTTGTGGAAGAACATGAAAACCGGGATGCCATGCAGGCCGAAGCGCTTGCCCAGTTCGGGATGCGCATAGACGTTGGCGTGCAGCCAGTGCAGTTCGAGGGCACGCACCGGTCCGGGATTGGCCAGCATGGCCTTCTTCGCCATCTCGCAATTGAAGCAGTCCACGCCCCAGAAGAACACGCAGACGAGCGCGTCCCCCGCAGCGGCGATGGCGGTATCGATATCGTCACCCGCGACCTCGCGCATGCCGAACGCCTCGAAGGCGCGGTGATCCAGGTGCGCCTCCGCGTCGGCGGCGGGGGTGGCGGCATTGTCTGGCTTGATGGACATAAGCTGCTCCGGCAATGAAAAACGCCCGGGCCAGCGGCACCGGGCGTAGCTTGTGCCGGCCAGAGGGGCGGACAGCGAAAGGGACTGTGCTTATTTGGGCGCCGCCACGGTGACCAGCGCCGGACGCAGTACACGATCGGCGATCATGTAGCCGCGCTGCAGCACCGAGACCACGGTATTGGGCTCCTGCGGAGCGGGCACCACGGAGATGGCCTGGTGCCGGTGCGGGTCGAATTTCTCGCCCACCGGGTTCAGTTCGACGATCTTGCCCTTCTCGAAGGCGCTGGTGAGCTGGCGGCCCGTCAACTCGACCCCTTCGCGCAGCTTGGCGATATCGCCGGAGCCGTCGGCCAGTGCAGCCTGCAGGCTGTCCATCACTGGCAGCAGGTAGTCGGCAAAGCTCTCGATGGCGAACTTGTGCGCCTTGGCAACGTCCTCCTGGGCACGGCGGCGGATGTTCTCGCCCTCGGCCGTGGCCCGCAGGAACATGTCGTAGTGCTCCTTGGCCTTGGCTTCAAGCGCGGCCAACTGGGCTGCCACGCCGCCTGCGGCGGCGTTCTCGGCCTGGCCGGCCGGGGCGGTGTTCAGCTCCTCGCTAGCGGGCGTGGGCGGCGGCGTGGTGGATGGCGTCTGCTTCTGTTCTTCCATGTCGATCCGTATCAATGCAAGGACGCGGCCTGCCTGGTCGCAGGCCGCCGGTTGGTCAATCGGCAAATATAAGCCTGCAAGTGGTGGCAGGCCTCTGATTTTCAAGAGTGCACCGGGACGGTGCGGTGAAACACAAGGTTACAAACAGGAGTGCGCCGAAATAGGGGCCATATTGCATTGCCGCAGCGCCCCCCCTAAGATGAAATCATATAAAAATGATAAAAATAACGGGACTCGAAGATGCATCACAAGTCAGGTCACTCCCGGAAGGTTAGCCATGCATAAGCTGCCTGTTCTGACAGTTTGCCTACTAGCCGCATTATCGGTGATGACAGCCTTCATCTGCCTCTCCGGCGCCCTTACGCCGCGAGACACCGAATACGGCAGTGCCAAGGCAGTGTTCAAGCACTACATCGTTCCCTACGTTCGCTGACACGGCCGGGCGGGTTCGGGCGAGCGCCTGCGCGGCTTGTCCTGGCTCACCCCTTCACGCCGTCGATCTGGCGCCGGTCGCGCTTGGTCGGCCGGCCCTGCAAGCGCGATGCCGGTTCCACGTTAAGCCGCCTGTTCTCGGCATCTTGCCGCCGGCGAGCCTCGCTGGCCTCGGTTTCCGCATACAGTGTCTGGGCAACGGCTGCCGGGCCGCGCGCGCCGGCGATGCCCTTCACCACCAATTCCCAGCGCTGCTGGTGCGCCTCCAGGAAGATCGTGTCGCCCGGCCTGACCTCGCGCGAGTTCTTGCAGGCCTGGCCGTTGACCTGGACCTTGCCGCGCTCCACCGCCTCGGCCGCCAGCGAACGCGTCTTGAAGAAGCGCGCGCACCACAGCCATTTATCGATGCGCAGACGGGCATCGGCCTCGAAGGATACGTTCATGCCATCACTTCCATGTCGTTGGCCAGGCGCCGGTCATGCCGCCGCCCCGCGGGTCTGGGCTTGCGTGCGCCGGGCTTCGAGCTCATGCGGATGGGGCGGCCGCAGCGGCCAGCCTTGCAGGTGCTGCAAGCCGATTTCGGCGAGTCCGGCGATCCAGCTTTCCGCATCGTTGAGGCAAGGAATGTAGTGAAATACCTTGCCGCCAGCCATCTGGAACTCGGAGCGCCCTTCCATGGCGATCTCCTCCAGCGTTTCGAGGCAGTCTGCCGGGAAGCCGGGGCAGAACACGTCGACCCGGCCGGTGCCGACTTTGCCCAGTTCCTGCAGGGTGGGCGCGGTATAGGGCTGCAGCCACTCCGCCTTGCCGAAGCGCGACTGGAAGGTGACCTGGTACTGCCCGGGCTGCAAGCCCAGCGCCTCGCCCAGCAGGCGCCCGGTCTTGAGGCATTCGCAGTGGTAGGGATCACCCAGCTCCAGCGTCCGGCGCGGCACCCCGTGAAATGACAGGATCAGCTTGTCGCCGCGCGCGAAATCCGGCGTGCCGTGTTGCGCCCAGTATGCCCCGACCTGCTGGTGCAGGGCCGCGATATACGCCGGATGGTCGTGAAAATGCTTGACCAGCCGCAACTCGGGCTGGTTACGCCATGACTTCAGCACCCGGAACACCTCGTCGAAACCCGTCGCCGTGGTGGTGCCGGAGTACTGCGGGTACATCGGCAGCAACAGGATGCGTTCGGTGCCCTGGCGGCGCAGCGCTTCCAGCACCGAGGCGATCGACGGGTTGCCGTATCGCATGGCGCACGCCACCGTCACCGCATGGCCATGCTGGTTGAGCAACAACTGCAAGGCGTGGGCCTGGCGCTCGGTATGGACCAGCAGCGGCGATCCGGTCATATGCGCCTCGCGCAGCCAGATCGATTCGTACTTCATCGCGGAAGCGCGCGAACGCAGCGGCAGGATGATGCCGTACAGGATCGGCAGCCACGCCGCGCGCGGGATTTCCACGACACGCGGATCGGAGAGGAACTGCTTGAGATAACTGCCGACCGCCTTGGGCGTCGGCGCATCGGGCGTGCCGAGGTTGATCAGCAGGATCGCCGTACGCGGCGCCTGGCCATGCTGGTAGGCCGGTTCGGGAGTAAACGTCATGCAATTTCCGGTGTGGCGGGGCGGCGCGGGCACAGGGCGCGCGGCCGCCAGGTCTCGCCGAGCTGACAGGATGAAGGGGACAGGCAGTCTGTGAGACCGGGCCAGGACAATACTAGTTCTGGCTGAGCGCGCTGGACAACAGGCGCGCGGTAATGTCAACGATCGGGATCACCCGTTCGTAGGCCATGCGGGTCGGACCGATCACCCCGAGGGTGCCGACGATCTGCCCGTCGACCTCGTAGGGCGCGGTGATGACCGCCATGTCTTCCAGCGGCACCAGCTTGCTCTCGCCGCCGATGAAGATCTGCACGCCCTGGGCGTGGCTCGAGACATCGAGCAGCTTGAGCAGGCCGGTCTTGTGTTCGAAGACGTCGAACAGCTTGCGCAGCTTCTCCATGCTGGACGAGAGGTCTTCCACCTCGAGCAGCTTGCGTTCGCCGGAAATAAAGACGTGATCGTCCTCCTCCTCCTCGGCCATGGCGCTGCTGCCCGCCTCCACCGCCGCCTGCATCAGCTGCGACATATCCATGCGCAGCGCCTGCAGTTCGCCGCGCAGGTGGTTGCGCACATTGTCGAAGCTCATGCCGGCAAAGTGCGAATTGATGAAATTGGCGGCTTCGACCAGTTGCGACGGGGAATATGGCAGCTCGGTCTGGATGATGCGGTTCTGCACATCGCCCTCGGGCGTGACGATGATCAGCAGGATGCGCTTGTCGGAGAGCCGCATGAACTCGACCTGGCGGAACGCCTGGGCGCGGCGCGGCGTCATTACCACACCGGCAAATTGCGACAGGTTGGACAGGGTGTGCGCCGCCGAGGTGATCATCCGCTGCGGCCCCATCTGCTGGCCGCGCAGCTGGCCCTGGATCTTGCCCGTCAGCTCGGCCAGGTTGAGCGCGCCTTCCAGCGACTGGGCGGTCAGCATGGTGTCGACGAACAAGCGGTAGCCGCGCGGCGTCGGAATGCGCCCGGCCGAGGTATGCGGACTGGCAATAAACCCCATCTCCTCCAGATCCGACATCACATTGCGGATCGTGGCAGGCGACAGATCGAGCCCGGAGTACTTCGACAAGGTCCG
The DNA here is from genome assembly GCF_056398885.1 of Cupriavidus sp. 01T418. Classification (NCBI taxonomy): domain Bacteria; kingdom Pseudomonadati; phylum Pseudomonadota; class Betaproteobacteria; order Burkholderiales; family Burkholderiaceae; genus Cupriavidus; species Cupriavidus sp. 01T418. Next base: position 287,317 of record NZ_JBFTQG010000002.1, on the reverse strand, counting down.
TGAGCCCACGGGCTGCCCCTCGGCGATGTAGCGCTCGATCAGGGTTTTGAGAAGCGTTTTCGCACGTTCATCCATGATGTTCCCGATTTTACGCAAGTTTACCGCGTTCGGGCGGCTCATCCGTGTTCCGGCCGGGCCGGGGGTGCCGATCTGCTGACAATGGCGGCGGCGATATGGTCTAATCCCGGCATGTCCTCGCTCCCTACGCCCGGCGCCACGCGCGCGCCCTTTCGCACCGTCGCCCTGATCGGCAGGTACGCCACCGCCGGCATCGAGGGGCCGCTGGAAGACCTGGCCGCCTGTATCCTCAAGAACGGCCAGGATGTGGTGTTCGAACGCGAGACCGCAATGGCCACCGGGCTGACCGACTATCCGACCCTGGCGCCCGACGAGATCGGCAAGCATGCCGATGTGGCGGTGGTGCTGGGCGGCGACGGCACCCTGCTGGGCCTGGCGCGCCAGCTGGCCGGCTACCCGGTGCCGTTGATCGGCGTGAACCATGGGCGCCTCGGCTTCATGACCGACATCCCGCTGCAAGACGTGCAATCGGTACTGCCCGACATGCTCGCGGGCCGCCACGAATCCGAGACCCGCATGCTGCTGGAGTCGCAGGTGGTGCGCGACGATGGCGTGATCTTCTCCGCGCTGGCCTTCAACGACGTGGTTGTCAACCGTTCCGGCATCTCCGGCATGGTCGAGCTGGCGGTTTCGGTGGACGGCCACTTCATGTACAACCAGCGTTCGGACGGCCTGATCGTCTCGACGCCGACCGGCTCGACCGCCTATGCGCTGTCGGCGGGTGGCCCGATCCTGCACCCCACCCTGTCGGGGCTGGTGCTGGTGCCGATTGCCCCACACGCGCTGTCCAACCGCCCGATCGTCCTGCCGCACGACGCCGAAGTCTCGATCGAAGTGGCAACGGCGCGCGACGCCAGCGTCAACTTCGACATGCAGTCGCTGACCTCGCTGCTGCCTGGCGATCGCATCGTGGTCCGCCGTTCGGCCAAGACCGTCAACCTGCTGCACCCGATCGGCTACAACTACTACACGACTCTGCGCAAGAAGCTGCACTGGCACGAGTACCCGAGCGAAGACAACCGGCTCTGATCCGGCCCAGATCCGCCCCTGAACCGAACCCACGATGCTGCGCAGCCTGTCCATCCGCGATTTCGTCATCGTCGATACGCTCGACCTCGACTTCTCCCCGGGCTTCACCGTCTTTACCGGCGAGACCGGCGCCGGTAAATCGATCCTGATCGATGCGCTGGCCCTGGTGCTGGGTGAGCGCGCTGACGCCGGCGTGGTACGCGAAGGCGCCGCCCGGGCCAGTATCAGCGCCACTTTCGCCACCCCCGCCGGGCTCGATGCCTGGCTGGCCGAACACGACCTCACCGGCGACGACGGCACCGTGCTGCTGCGCCGCACCGTCGATGCCGGCGGGCGCAGCAAGGCCTTCATCAATGGCGCCGCCGCCACGCTGGGCCAGTTGCGCGACATCGGCGACCGCCTGGTCGACATCCACGGCCAGCATGCCCACCAGTTGCTGTTGCGCCCGGACGCGCAGCGCCTGCTGCTCGATGCCCACGCCGGCCTTGCCGCCCAGGCCGGCGCGGTCGCCGAGGCCTGGCGCTCGTGGCGCGCCTGCGTGCGCCAGCGCGAGACCATCGAGCACCGCTCGCGCGAGATGCAGCTCGAACGCGAACGGCTCGAATGGCAGGTCGGCGAACTCGAAAAGCTGGCGCCGCAAGCCGGCGAATGGGAAGACATCCAGGCTGAATACAACCGGCTCTCGCACGCCGCCGGGCTGATCGAGGGCAGCCGCGCCGCGCTGGAGGCGTTGTCCGAAGCCGATGGCTCGGTGCTATCGGGGCTCAACAGCGTGGTGCAGCGCCTGCGCCAGCTGGAGAACGTCGATCCTGCCCTGGGCGACGTGCTGGCGGCGCTGGACCCGGCCCTGGTGCAGGTCGAGGAGGCCGCGCACTCCCTCAACCGCTACGTCGACCGGCTCGATCTCGACCCGGAACGCCTGCAACTGGTGGAGGCGCGCATGCAGGCGCTGCACACCACCGCGCGCAAGTACCGGATGCCGCCCGAGCAACTGCCGGACGAGCTGCTGGCCCGCCGCCGGCAGCTCGACGACCTCCAGTCCGCCCAGGACCTGAACAAGGCGATGGCGCGCGAGGCCGCGGCCCGAGCCGCCTACCTGACCATCGCCCAGCACCTCGGCGCCGCCCGCAAGGTGGCGGCGGAAAGCCTGTCGGCCGCGGTCACGGATGCCATGCAGGGACTGTCCATGGCGGGCGGCAGCTTCGTCGTGGCGCTGCACCCGCTCGACGAAGGGCAGAGCCACGGCCTGGAACAAGTCGAATTCCTGGTGGCCGGCCATGCCGGCGTGAGCGCGCGGCCCCTCGCCAAGGTGGCCTCGGGCGGCGAACTCGCCCGTATCAGCCTGGCGATTTCGGTGATCACCAGCGAGGCCGCGCCGACCCCGACCCTGATCTTCGACGAGGTCGACACCGGCATCGGCGGCGCGGTGGCCGAAGTGGTGGGCCGCCGGCTGCAGGAGCTTGGGCGCGCCCGCCAGGTGCTGTGCGTGACCCACCTGCCGCAAGTCGCCGCCCAGGCCGGCGCCCACCTGCTGGTCAGCAAGGAGACCAGCCAGCCCGAAGGCATGGGCTCGGTCACCCGCTCGCGCATCCGCGCCCTCGACGCCGCCGGCCGCGTGGTCGAGACCGCCCGCATGCTGGGCGGCACCACCGTGACCGCCACCACCGTGCAGCACGCCGAGGAGATGCTCGCGCAAGGCGCGCGCGGCGCCACCGGCACGGCCCGGGAGCGCCGTTCGCGCCGGGCCGCCAGTTGATTGCCCGCGTCACCGCACCGGGCCGGTAACCGGTAACCATCCAGGAGTCTTTCCATGTCAATCGGCAAACTGCCGCACTCACGCTCACTGGCTCGCCCGCTGCTGATCACTGCCGCCTGCGGCCTGCTGGCCCTGCTCGCACTGAGCGCTTGCCAGGCGCAGCAGCGCCCCTATGCGCCGCCGGCCAACAGCATCAGCGCAGACCGCGCCGTGGGCGACATCATGGTGCGCTTCAGTGCCCCGCCCGTGACCGGCTCCGAAGAGGCCGACCGCCTGCTGGAAGCAATCACCGGGCCAATCCGCTTCGTCGTCAAGCGGCCCATGTCGGGCGGCGTCTGGCTGGTCACCGCCATTTCGTCATCCGCCGATGCTACGGTCGACCAGGCCGTGGCCACGCTGCGCGCTGCGCCGCGCATTGAAGTGGCCGAACCGGACCGCGTGCTCAAGCCGAATCGCACCATGCCCATGGGCCGCGACATGCCGCCAAGCTGAGGCTGGCGGGCAGGTTGTTGTCGATTTGCAGTCGATTAGCCTGACTTGAGTGCGCCATCCCACAGTTTTTTGCGGATGCCGGGGTAATGTTTCTAGAAGTAATTCGTCGAGAGAATTCGAAGTATTTCCATTTCACAAGTTTGCGTTGTTTGTTGTAGTGGCGAATATGGCGCATCAATTTTCGCTGGCCATGGCGCTCAGCCCGACCAGGCGACAATGGCAACACCGGGTCTTTGCACCGCGATCAGTCCGACGCGGGTTTAACAGAGGAAGGTAGACATGCAGCAACGGCTACACCGGTCTTGCAACGCGAAAAGCGTAACGCGCCTCGGCGCCCTGCTGCTGGCGCTGGGTGCCGCCCTCTGGCTGGCGGCACCCGCAGCGGCCAGCGCGACGCCCGGCCCCGCCGCGCGCCCGGCGCCGCCCTACAGTGGCAACTTCATCGTGCGCTGGCGCGACGGCAGCACCAAGGACGCAAGCAGCGGCGGTGCCGCCAGCGCCCAGGTCGACCGCATGCTGAGTGTGCAGCAAAGCACCGGCGTGGCGCTCTCGGTCAAGCGCCAGATGGGCGGCAAGCTGCAATTGCTGAGCGTCGCCGGCAGCCATGCCGCCGATCCCGAAGCCACCGCCGCCAAGCTGCGCCAGGACCCGCGCATCGCGGAGGTGGTGCCGGACCGCTGGCTGCACCTGCACGACACCGTGCCCAACGATCCGGATTTCGCGTTCAACCAGACCTACCTCGGCACCCCCGGCCAGGTGGCGGGTGGCGTGAACCTGCCGCCCGCATGGGACCGCACCCACGGCAGCAGCAGCCTGGTGATCGCGGTGGTCGATACCGGCGACCTGCCGCATCCGGACCTGGCCGCCCGCCTCGTGCCAGGCTACGACTTCATTACCGACCCCATCATCTCCAACGACGGCGACGGCCGCGATGCCGATGCCACCGATGCCGGCGACGGCGTGCCGGCCGGATTCACCTGTCCAGGCGAATCGACGCCCACCACCACGGCCACCACCAATAGCTGGCATGGCACCAGCGTAGCCGGGACGCTCGGTGCGCTCACCAATAACGGACAGAACATCGCGGGGGTGGACTGGAATGCCCGCATCCAGCCGGTGCGCGTATCCGGCCGCTGCGGCGCGCTGCTGTCGGACACCGTGGACGGCATGCGGTGGGCCGGCGGCCTCTCCGTGCCCAATGTCCCGGCCAATCCCACTCCCGCGCGCGTGGTCAACGTGAGCCTGGGCGGCGGCACCTGCTCCGGCATCGAGCAGCAGGCCGTGAACGACCTCGCCGCCAACGGCGTGGTGGTGGTCGCCGCCGCCGGCAACAGCGCCGGTGCGGTCGAGGCGCCCGCCGACTGCAGCGGCGTGGTGGCCGTCACCGCCCATGCCAACGACGGTGAGAACGCCAGCTATGCCAATGTGGGGCCGCAGGTCGCGCTGAGCGCGCCTGGCGGTGGCTGCGGCAATTCCAAGGTCGTGCAGGGCAGCAACGGCGCTACGTGTTCGGTGGCGCAGTCCTTCATTCGCGCCCTCTCCAATGACGGCACCACGTCGCTTGGCAACTACAACGTCATCGACGCCCAAGGCACGAGCTTTGCCGCGCCGCTGGTGTCAGGTGTGGTGGCGCTGATGCTCGCAACCAATCCGGCGCTGACACCCGCCCAGGTGCTTGCCACCCTGAAGAGTACCGCGCGCGCCCATCCGGCAGGCACGTTTTGCACGACCACCTCCGGCGCCGGCAGGTGCGGCGCGGGCCTGCTCGATGCCAACGCGGCCATCATCGCCGCCGCACAGGTCGTCCAGCCACCCCCGCCACCCCCGCCTGCTGCCACCCCTTCCTCGGGTGACGGTGGCGGTGGCGGCGGTGCGCTTTCGTGGCCGCTCGCCCTCGGCCTGGGTGCGCTTGGCTTGCTGCTGAGCTGGTTCGGACGGCGCGGCCAGCCGGCGAAATCGCGCTGATCGAACGGCGCTGGGCCGAGGCCGGGCAATGGGCAATGCCCCGCCTCGGCCGCTCATCCTGCCGCTGGCACGCCTATGCGGGCGGCTGGCCGTGACGGCGCTGCCACCACTCCTGCAGCAGCCACAGCGCCAGGCCGGCCACCGCGCCAGCCGCGTGCGAGATACGCACTACGCCGAAGCCCCACTGCGCATCGAATACCACCGGCGCGAGCCACGACTGCTCAAGCCAGGTCTTGACCAGCACGCCGAGGCAAAGCAACACGCCAGACACGCGCGACACGCCGCTGCCGGCCAGCAGGCGCAGGCCGCCCCACAGTGCCAGCCCGTGCAGCGCCCCGGACAGCCCCCCATACCAGCCCACCGACGGCACCCGGCACAGCGCCAGCTGGACCGCTACGCCGCTGGCAACCAGCACCGCCAGCATCGCGCCGGCACGCGCCTCGCGCCCGATCAGCAGCATCAGGCCCACGGCGGCCAGCAGGTCGGCCAGCCAGTGCTGCCAGCCGAGGTGGACCCACATCGCCGTGAACAGCCGCCACCATTGGCCGGCCACGCCGTGGCCCATGACCGCGTCGCGCAGGTAGAGCCCCTGCGCATGCAGCCAGGGTACGAAAGTGAAAGCGGCGCTCAGGGCGGCCAGCGCCGCCAGCGTGCCCAGCAAGGCCGGCCAGCGCGCGGCGCCGGCCGCGGGCGGGTTCATCTGCCGGCGGCCGCCGCCGGCTCGCCGAACACCGCCTGCCAGAGCGCGCGCACCTGCGCCGCCTGCGGCGCCACGGCCTCCGGCGCGACACGCGCGTGGACCTGGCCGTCCAGGCGCAACTGGTGCTGGCGCGCGCGGAATACGCGATACGCGTCGCCCACCTCGCGCGCCAGCCCGGCATCGATCAGGCCAAGCTCGCCGGCGGTGCGCAGCAGCGCGATATTGCCGGCATTGCGCGTCAGCGCGGGATGGCGGTGGCTGTGCAGCAGCACGAGGTATTGCACCGTGAACTCGATGTCGACCATGCCGCCACGGTCGTGCTTGAGGTCGAACAGACCGCTTGGGTTCGGATGTCCCTCGGACACCTTGTGGCGCATGGCGACAATTTCGTCGCGCAGCGTGGCGGCATCGCGCGGCTGGCGCAGGATCTCTTCGCGCAGGCTTTCGAAGTGCGCGCCGATCGCGGGGTCGCCCGCGCAAAAGCGGGCCCGCGTCAGGGCCTGGTGCTCCCACACCCAGGCCGTGTTGTCGCCCTCGCGCTGCTGGTAGCGACGGAAGCCTTCGAAGCTGGTCACCAGCAGGCCCGCCTCGCCGTTGGGGCGCAGGCGCGTATCGACGTCGAACAGCGTGCCGGCGGCGGTATGGCTGGTCAGCCAGGTGATCAGCCGGCGCGCATAGGCGGCATAGACGTCGGGCGCGCGTTCGTGTTCATCCTCGTAGAGAAAGATGATGTCGAGGTCCGAGGCATAGCCCAGTTCCTTGCCGCCCAGCTTGCCATAGGCGATCACCGCAAAGCGCGGCTGCCCGGCATGCCGGGTGGCAAGCTGGCGCCAGACTGCCGTCAGGGTGACGTCGAGCATGGCATCGGCAAGGTCCGACAGCCGGTCGGCAATCTGCTCCACCGTCAGCAKGCCKTGCAGGTCCTGCAGCAGRATSCGGAAGGTCTCGGCATGGTGCTCGCGRCGCAGGATGTCCATCTGCRYCTCGATCTGCCCGTCCGCCGCATCGAGGCGCGCATCCAGGCGGCTGCGGAAGCCGTTCCAGTCGGGGGCACCGGCCAGCGCGTCGCTGTCGAGCAGTTCGTCCAGCAGTTGCGGATGGCGCGTGAGATAGGCAGCCGCCCAGCTCGACGCGTGCAGCGTGTCGGCCACGCGCGCCATCGCCTGCGGATACTCCGACAGCAGCGAGAGGTAGGAAGCGCGGCGGCTGATGGCATCGAGGAAATCGATGAAGCGCGCGATGGTGCGGTCGGCATCGTCCTGGCGCGAGGCCAGGTCGAGCGCGCGATTGACCAGCAGGTCGAAACGCACCCGGCTCTGCTCCGACAGCGCCCGGTAGCGCAGCGAGGCGCCGATGGCGCGCAAGCGATCGAGCAGCCCGTTGCAATCGCTGAAGCCGGTTGTGGCCAGGCGCTCGCACGGCGGTTCGTCCTGCTCCTCCTGTATCAGTGCCGGCCACAGCGCCTCGCAAGCCGCGTGGGCTTCATCGGGATCGGAGAAGGTCGCCTCGAACTGTTGCGCAACCGGCTCCTGCAGCGAAGAAAGCCGTTCCAGCAAGGCCGGCCAGTCTGCGCAGCCCATCATGCGCGCCACCGCCAGTTGCTCGTCCGGCGCGGTGGGCAGGTGGTGGGTCTGGGCATCGTCGCGATACTGCAGGCGGTGCTCCAGCTGGCGCAGGAAGCGGTAGGCATCGGCCAGCTGCTCGGCCTGGCCGGCCGGCAGCAAGCCATGCTCCACCGCCACCGTCAGGACTTCCAGGGTGGGCCGGATACGCAGCGCGGGGTCCTGCCCGCCGCGGATCAGCTGGAAGACCTGGGCCATGAATTCGATCTCGCGGATACCGCCGCGGCCCAGCTTGATATTGAAGGCGCGCTGGTTCACGCGCAGCCCGCCGCCCGGCGCCGCCAGGCCGCCGCTGCGCTTGGCCGCCTCGGCGCGGATCTGCGCATGCAGCGAGCGGATCGCGGCAATCACGCCGTAGTCGAGGTAACGGCGAAAGACGAAGGGCGTGGTGAGGCGCGACAGCTGCGCGGCGGTGCGCTGCGCGTGCGGGGTATCCAGCGCCGACACTACCCTGCCCTTGATCCAGGCGTAGCGCTCCCATTCGCGCCCCTGCACCATCAGGTATTGCTCCAGCATGCCCAGGCTGCAGGCCAGCGGCCCGGCGTCGCCGTTGGGGCGCAGGCGCATGTCGACGCGGAACACGTAGCCATCGGCGGTCACGTCGGCCAGCAGGTTGATCAGGCGCCGGCCCAGGCGGATGAAGTACTCGTGGTTGGACAGGCTGCGCTGGCCGCCCTGCGTATCGCCGTCCTCGTCGTACAGGAAGATCAGGTCGATATCGGAGGACACATTGAGTTCGCGCCCGCCCAGCTTGCCCATGCCGACCACCATCAGCTCCTGGACCTCGCCGCTGCTTTCCCCGACCGGCCGGCCATAGGTCGGTGCCAGGTCCGCTTCCAGCATGGCCAGGCCGTACCGGATGCCCAACTCGGCCAGGTCCGTCATCGCGCCGGTGACCTCGCCCAGGGTCGACAGGCCGCGCAGATCGCGCTCGATCACCACGCACATCACTTCGGCGCGCAGCTGGCGCAGCGCGCGCTTGGTGGCCTCCTCGACATCGGCCGACGGCTTGTGCAGGACCTTCAGCCGTGCCTCCATCCAGGCACGCGTGAGCGGCTGCGCGCTCGCGAGCGCGACGGTTTCGGCAAGCTCCGGACGGGCCTGCACCATGCGGCGGGTGTATTGGGAATAGGCGGGCGAGTACAATGCCATGCCGGCGCATTCGACCGGCACGGGTTCCGCGGCGGCCACCGTCGCGTACGGGCCGGTGGCCATGTCGGCCACAGCCTGCTTCGCAGTGCCGGAAGTGTTGCCGGGCGCATGTTCGCCGGCAGCGCCGGCAGCGGCGGAAACAGGCGCAGCCGTGGAACTCGTCGGATCAGTGGAAGTCATTCCTGTTACTTGGAAGCGCGTGAGCCGGCCCTGTGCCGGCCCGCGCGTTATGCACGGCCGGTCAGGCACCGAATTGGAGAGCGCCTAGTATTGTCGGATAATCTGCGCATGTCCAGCCGCGCCACCCCACCCGCCGAGCCCGCCACCCCCAGCGGCGGCACGCCGGCGCTCGACGGGGCCGCCGCTGCAGGCTCCTCTCCATTGCCATTTGCCAGGCGGCGCCCGCTGGCATTTGCGTACGCGCTTGGCCGTATCCTGCTGGCAGGCTTGCGCCATCCCGTATGGCGCGGCCTGGGCCGCGTACTGGTGCGCCTGGCCCTGGCGCTGCTGCTGGCGGCGCTGCTGGCCGGCCTGCTGATCCGTTTCGTGCTCTGGCCGCAGGCCTCGGCAGCCCGCACCTGGCTGGAGCAGCGCGGCTCGGTGGCGCTGGCGGCCCATTTGAGCATCGGCCAGCTGGAGACCTACTGGGACGGCTGGCACCCTGCGTTCCATGCCCGCGACGTCAAGGCGGTCGATGCCGAGCAGCGCGTGCTGCTGGCGGCGCGCGCGCTCGACGGCAAGCTGTCATGGCGCTCGCTGTTCAGCATGGACGTGCTGTTCCAGCAAATCTCCGCCAGGCAGACCGACCTGCTGGTGCGGCGCTCCGCCGACGGCAAGCTCCAGGTAGCCGGGCTGGCCGTGGACACCACCGGCGCCCAGCCGCAGGACAACCGGCTGTTCGACTGGCTGCTGGCCCAGGGCAAGGTCGAGCTCACCGACGGCAAGCTGCGCTGGCTCGACGAAAAGAACCGCCTGCCGCAACTGGACGTCGGCAATATCCAGCTCCGCGTGCAGCGCCTGGGTTCGCGTCACATCCTCAAGCTGGAAGCGCAGTCGGCGACGCTCGCGCCCCGCCCCCTGGTGGTGCAGGCGGATTTCCGCCACGAATACCTGCATAGCACCGGCGACTGGCGCAACTGGCACGGCCAGGCCAGCTGGAACCTTGGCCGGCTTGAACTCCCGGTACTGCAGCGCTATACGGCAATCTTCGACCGGGTCGCGCGCGGCACCTTCAGCACCGACGGCACCATCGAATTCCGCGGCGGCGAGGTCACCCGCAGCCAGGCCCGGCTCCGTGCCAATGACGTGGACCTGCAACTGGCTGGCGCGCCGGAACCGCTCAAGCTGGCCAGCGCCCAGGCCTTCGTCATGCACCGCGCCGGGCGCGACCGCGACAACGTCCTGACCATCGACACCCTGCTGTGGCAGCCCGAACCCGCCGAAGGCCCGGCCATGCCGCTTGTGCGGCAGGTCCAGCCTGCCTCGGCGGCCCCGGCCGCCGCCGGCGCCGCGAGTGCTCCCGCGAGCGCGGCGAGCGGAGAAGCCGCCTGGCGCGAAGGCATGCGCAAGGTGACAGTGGGCTGGGCCACCGACAACAAGGGCGCGTTGCGCAAGTTCACGCTGAAGGCGCCCACCTTCGACCTGAACACGGTGCGCGCGCTGGCTACCTCGCTGCCGCTCGACACCGCCTTGTCGCGCCAGCTGCGCGCGCTCCAGCCGTCCGGCCATGTCGACAACCTGGATGTGAACTGGACCCGCGACCGCCAGGGCGTGCTCAGCCGCCGCGATGGCCAGCGCCACTTCAACGTGCAGGGCACGCTGCGCAACGTCTCGGTGCTGGGCCAGCCCGCCGACCCGCCGGTGGGCGCCGACGGCAAACCCCACCTGGGCGTACCCGGTTTTTCGCGGCTCTCCGGCAGCTTCAATTTCGACGAGCGGCAGGGCAGCGCCCGCTTCGAAGGCAGCAATGCCGCCCTGGTGTTCCCCGGCATGTTCGAAGAGCCACGCCTGTCCTTCGACCAGATCGGCGGCGAAGTGCGCTGGACCAATGACAACGGCAAGCTCGCGGTGCGCACCGACGGCGTGCAATTCGCCAACGCGGACACCGCTGGCAGCGTGCGCGGCACCTGGCATGCCGGCGGCGACGGCCACGGCGGCATAGCCGATCTCACCGGCGAGCTGGTGCGGGCCCAGGTCAACCGCGTGCCGCGCTACCTGCCCATGGGCATTCCGGCCGCGACGCGCCAGTACCTGGCCGGCGCGCTGGTGGCCGGCGAAGCCAGCGACGTCAGGTTCCTGGTCAAGGGCGACCTCGAACACTTCCCCTTCCATAGCCCGCACGAAGGCGCCGGCGATTTCCGCGTCGAGGTGCCGATCCAGCATGTCAGCTACCAGATCGCGCCCCACCTGAGTGCGGCGCCGGGCAGCGCCGCCAGCGCCAGCAACGACGGCAAGGCCTGGCCGAACTTCACCGACATCAGCGGCCGCTTGTTGTTCGAGCGCGGCGGGCTGAGTTTCGTGGCGCAGCGCGCCGGCGTGCAAGGCGCGGCCGGCGTCATGCTGCAGGACGTCAACGGCCGCATCGCCGACCTCGGGGATCACGGCCACCTGATGCTGGACGGCAGCGCCAGCGGGCCGATGGCGGGCTTCCTGCGCTTCGTGGCCGCCAGCCCGGTACGCGAATGGACCGGCCAGGTCACCAGCGACATGCGCGCCCGGGGCAATGGCGAGCTTCGGCTCAAGCTCGACCTTCCCCTCACCGCGGCCAATGACGCCAAGGTCGACGGTCAGTTCCGGCTGCCGGGCAACGATATCGTGCTGAGCCCGCAAGTGCCCGTGCTGGCCGGCACCACCGGCGTCGTGGCCTTCAACGAGCACGGCTTCCAGCTCAACGACCTGCGCGCCCGTTTCCTGGGCGGCGAGATGCGCGCCAACGGCGGCAGCCAGGCGGACGGCACGGTACGCGTCGATGTCGGCGGCAATGCCAGCGCCCAAGGCATCCGCGAGGCGCTGGCAGGCTCGCCGATGGCCGGACTGGCGCTGAAGCTGGAAGGCAGCACGGCCTATAGTGCGGTGATCGGTGTGCGCGAGCACCAGCCGCAGATCGCGGTCACCTCGGAACTGTCCGGCCTGGCGCTGGGCCTGCCGGCGCCGCTGGCCAAGAGCGCCAGCCAGGCCATTCCCTTGCGCTTCGAGCTCCGGCCCGCCGCGGCCCGCGCCGGCAGCGAGGAAATGCTGGTGCAATACGGCAACGTGCTCAATGCGCGCTATGTGCTGCGCCGTAACGCCGATGGCGTGGAAGTGCAGTCCGGTGGCATTGGCATCGAGCAGCCTGCGCCGCAACCGGCCAGCGGTGTCGTGGCGGCGCTGACAACCAGCCGTTTCGACCTGGACGCCTGGCGCGGCCTGCTCACCGACAGCGGCAAGGCGAGCCCGGCGGCGGCCGTGGTGCCTTCCTCCTTCCTGCCGGAAAAGTTCTCCGCACGGGTCCGCGCGCTGCAGGCCTATGGCCGGCAACTCGACGATGTCGTGCTGGAAGCCAGCCGCGAGAGCGCCGGCTGGAGCGTGCAGATCGATTCCCGCCAGATTGCAGGCAACCTGCGCTGGCGCAACGATCCGGGCACGCCGGCGGGGGCGCTGACGCTACGCCTTTCGCACCTGAACATCCCCGACTCCGGCGATGTGGGCAACGTTGCCGAGACGCTGCCCGACAACACCAGCGAGTTGCCCGCGCTGGACCTGGTGGCCGATCGTTTCGAGCTGCACGGCCGCGACTTCGGCAAGCTCGAGGTCAAGGCGCATGCCAGCGACGGCGGCGGCGAGCCGGTGTGGACGCTGGAGCGGCTCGTCATCGAACAACCCGGCGCCACGTTCACCGGCAGCGGCAGCTGGCGCATGCCGCGCCGGCTGCGCGAAGGGACCAGCGCCGAGCGCCGCACGCTGCTCGATTTCAAGCTCGATATCCGCAATGGCGGCCAGGTGCTCCAGCGCATGGGCCTGCCGCACATGCTCGCCGACGGCCACGGCACCTTCGAGGGCCGGGTGGCGTGGCGCGGCTCGCCGCTGTCGATCGACTACCCGACCTTGTCGGGCCGCATGAAGCTGAACCTGGAAAATGGCCAGATTCTCAGCGTGGATCCGGGCGCGGCCAAGCTGCTCGGCGTGCTCAGCCTGCAAGGCCTGCTGCGGCTGGCCACCTTCGATTTCCGCGGCGTGGCGGGACAGGGCATGGTGTTCGACGAGATCACGGGCAGCGGCACCATCGAGAACGGCGTGGCCAGCACCAACGATTTCGCGCTCAAGGGCAGCCAGCTGCGCGCCTCGATGACGGGCAGCGCGAATATCCCGCACGAGACGCAGGATCTCGATGTGACGGTGGTGCCGCGCATCAACGCCACCTCCGCCTCGGTGGCGGCGGCCTTTATCAATCCCGTGCTGGGCATCGGCACACTGGCGGCCCAGTTGCTGTTCGCCGATGAGTTCTCCAAGGCCTTTAGCCGCCGGTTCCATATCAGCGGCGGCTGGGCGAACCCGCAGATTGGCAAAGTGAGGGAGAATAAGGCCGAAGCGCCCCGTATCCGCGATGGGGCGAATCGTGTCTACCCGGCGCCATGACCACAACGTTTGCATGAACCGCCCAGGCCCGGGTGCAGCGCGCCCCGCCTCGCCGCCAGCCAAGGAAACCGCTTCATGACCGCTACCGCCTCCGCCTCGACCCCCGCCACGGCACCAGTGCGCGTCGCTGCCATCCAGACCGTCAGCGGTGTCTCGCCCGAGGCCAACCTGGCCCGCGCCGAAACGCTGATCGCGCAAGCGGCGCAAGGCGGCGCCGAACTGGTGTTGCTGCCGGAGTACTTCTGCATGATGGGCCTGCGTGAAGGCGACAAGGTCGGCATCCGCGAGCGCGACGGCGACGGTCCGATCCAGTCCTTCCTGGCCGACGCCGCGCGCCGCCACCGCATCTGGCTGGTGGGGGGCACCCTGCCCTTGTGGTGCGAGGACGAGGCGCGCGTCTACAACACCTCGCTCGCCTACGACCCGCGCGGCGAACGCGTGGCGCGCTACGACAAGATCCACCTGTTCGGCTTTACGCGTGGCACCGAAAGCTACGATGAATCGCGTACCATCCTGGCCGGCAAGACGCCGGTCTGCTTCGACGCGCCGTGCGGCCGCGTTGCCATGTCGGTCTGCTATGACCTGCGCTTCCCGGAGCTTTACCGGCAGCTTGCCGCTGGCGGCGGCGCCAGCTTGATTTTGATGCCGGCTGCCTTCACCTACACCACGGGACAGGCGCACTGGGAGATCCTGCTGCGTGCCCGCGCCATCGAGAACCAGTGCTATGTGCTGGCCGCGGCACAGGGCGGCAAGCACGAGAACGGCCGCCGCACCTGGGGACACTCCATGCTGATCGATCCCTGGGGCGAGGTGATGGCGGTGCTGCCCGAGGGGGAAGGCGTGGTGAGCGGATTGATCGATCCCGCGCGCATGGACGAGGTGCGGCAGAACCTGCCTGCGCTGCGCCATCGGGTGCTGTAGCATATACAACCAGACTAGGCCAGCTCCCCGGAGCCGCCCACATCCCCAGATTTCCACGCGGCGGCGCCATCGCGCCGCCGCGGCACGACGATATAAAGGACAACCATGAACGCCGGCGACCTCGGAATCCGCAATCTCGCCACCGCCCAGCAATTGCTGCTGGCTCCCTACGGCCTCGACGAAGTGAAGCTGCAGCGCGTGCTGGCGGACATCTTCACCCATAAGGTCGACTACGCCGATCTTTACTTCCAGTACACGCGCAACGAGGCGTGGAGCCTGGAAGAAGGCATCGTCAAGTCGGGCAGCTTCAGCATCGACCAGGGCGTTGGCGTGCGCGCCGTATCGGGCGACAAGACCGCCTTCGCCTACTCCGACGACATCAGCCTGGACGCCTTGCTGAAAGCAGGCGCTGCCACGCGCACCATCGGCCGAGCCGGCAGCGGCCGCGTCAAGGTGGCGGGCAAGATGGCCTCCCAGGGCGGGCGCAACCTCTATTCGCCCAACGATCCGCTCGACTCGATGGACGCCGCCGACAAGGTCGCGCTGCTGGAACGCGTGGAACGCATGGCACGCGCCAAGGACCCGCGCGTGGTGCAGGTCATGGCAGGCCTGGCCGGTGAATACGACGTGGTCCTGGTGGCGCGCAGCGACGGCGTGATCGCCGCCGACGTACGGCCGCTGGTGCGGGTTTCCGTCACCGTGATCGCCGAGCAGAACGGGCGCCGCGAGATCGGTTCCTCCGGCGGCGGCGGGCGCTATGCCTACGGCTATTTCAGCGACGAACTGCTGCAGAAATATGTGGACGAGGCGGTAGCCTCGGCCCTGGTCAACCTCGAGGCACGCCCGACGCCCGCCGGTGCCATGACCGTGGTGCTCGGCCCGGGCTGGCCCGGCGTGCTGCTGCATGAAGCCATCGGCCACGGACTGGAAGGCGACTTCAACCGCAAGGGCTCGTCGGCCTTCGCCGGCCGCCTGGGCGAGCGCGTGGCGGCCAAGGGCGTGACCGTGGTGGACGACGGCACGCTGGCCAACCGCCGCGGCTCGCTCAACCTCGACGACGAGGGCAACCCCACCCAGTGCACCACGCTGATCGAGGATGGCATCCTCAAGGGCTATATGCAGGACACGCTCAACGCGCGCCTGATGAAGATGCCTGTGACCGGCAACGCGCGCCGCGAAAGCTACGCCGCGCTGCCGATGCCGCGCATGACCAACACCTATATGCTCAACGGCAACCGCGACCCGCAGGAAATCATCGCCAGCGTCAAGCGCGGCCTCTACGCCGTCAACTTCGGCGGCGGCCAGGTCGACATCACCAACGGCAAGTTCGTGTTCTCCGCCAGCGAGGCCTACCTGATCGAGGACGGCAAGATCACCGCGCCGGTCAAGGGCGCGACGCTGGTCGGCAACGGCCCGGAATCGCTCAAGGACGTCACCATGATCGGCAATGACATGCGCCTGGATTCGGGCGTCGGCGTGTGCGGCAAGGAAGGCCAGAGCGTGCCGGTGGGCGTGGGCCAGCCGACCCTGCGCATCGAGAACATGACGGTGGGCGGCACGGCCTGATACCAGGCTTGCCCGGCAGGCGCGGCCGCGCCTGCCCTCAAGGCCGCGCCTCGTAGACCAGGTTGAACGGCGTTCGCGCCGCGCTGCGTGGAGAACCGGACGGCCACGGTGATGTGCGGGATGGAACCCGATCCGGAGCCTGCCTTGGGACGGCCGGAAATTGAATCGGAGGTGGTGCCCGGCGCTTGCCAAGCCCCGCAAAACACGCTATAAAGATGCTTCGTTGCCCGATGGTCAACCGCCGCTGCCGGCAGATTTGGCAAGCTTGGCGCAATTTCCTGCCATCCCGTAACACGTTGCCGCAAATAACCGACGCCAGTTGAGCCTGAACCCATCCATGTCCGCTAAGTTTTATTTTTACTTTTTTAGCGATCTCACACCGCTGGCGGATGGAGAGGGACGATCGTAAGCGCCCCCCGGAATTCAAAAAAAGCCGCCAGCGAACCTGGCGGCTTTTTTTATCGCGGCACGCACCCAGATCCAGCCCAGACAGCCCAAACAGCCCCAAACACTCGACCCACAATATCCGGAGCCATCATGCTGAAGAACACCGACGACCTGCGTATTCGCGAACTCAAGGAACTGTTGCCGCCGGCGCACCTGATCCGCGAATTCGGCTGCTCCGAAAAGGCGTCCGATGTGATCTACGGCGCCCGCCAGGCCATGCACCGCATCCTGCACGGCATGGATGACCGCCTGATCGTGATCATCGGCCCCTGCTCCATCCACGACACCCGCGCCGCGCTCGAGTACGCCAAGCTGCTCAAGGCCCAGCGCAAGCGTTTCGCCGGGGAGCTGGAAGTGGTGATGCGGGTGTATTTCGAGAAGCCGCGCACCACGGTGGGCTGGAAGGGGTTGATCAACGATCCGCATATGGATGGCAGCTTCAAGATCAACGATGGCCTGCGCACCGCCCGCGAACTGCTGTTGAATATCAGCGAGATGGGCGTGCCGACCGGCACCGAATATCTCGACATGATCAGCCCGCAGTACATCGCCGACCTGGTCAGCTGGGGCGCCATCGGTGCGCGCACCACCGAAAGCCAGGTGCACCGCGAGCTGGCCTCGGGACTTTCGTGCCCGGTGGGCTTCAAGAACGGCACCGACGGCAACGTCAAGATCGCGGTCGATGCGATCAAGGCCGCCTCCCAGCCGCACCATTTTCTCTCGGTGACCAAGGGCGGCCACTCCGCCATCGTCTCGACTTCCGGCAACGAGGACTGCCACATCATCCTGCGCGGCGGCAAGACGCCCAACTACGACGCCGCCAGCGTGCAGGAAGCCTGCGAAGCGATCTCCAAGGCGGGCCTGGCCGCGCGCCTGATGATCGATGCCTCGCACGCCAACAGCAGCAAGAAGCATGAGAACCAGATCCCGGTCTGCGAGGACATCGGCCGCCAGATGGCCGCGGGCGACGAGCGCATCGTCGGCGTGATGGTGGAGTCGCACCTGGTGGGCGGCCGCCAGGACCACATCCAGGGCACACCGGTGGAAAACCTCACGTATGGCCAGTCGGTCACCGATGCCTGCATCGGCTGGGACGACTCGGTCAAGGTGCTGGAAACGCTGGCCGAGGCGGTGAAGGCACGGCGCCTGGCCAAGGGCACCGGCAACTGATCCGGCAGCGACGCGGCCCGGCGCACCGGGCTGTGCCCTGCAAGTGAGCCATCACAGGCAAGAAAAAGCCGCTGGATCCCATCCAGCGGCTTTTTCTTGTCGCGCGGTGTGTGTGTCGGCTTGCTTACTTCTTCAGCACCAGTCCACCCGGCAGCGATTCGATGTAGGCGGCGATGTCCTTCAGCTCGTCACGGGTGAAGGGACGCGGCTTGCCGTCCTTGCCCGTCACTGCCGGATTGGCGTTGACCTGGCCAGCCATGATGGCATTGGAGCGGCCCACCTGCGGATTGTTGGTGATCTGGTAGGCAACCAGGGCGTGGTAGAGGTAGTCGGCATGCTGGCCGGCCAGCTTCGGGTAATCCGGGGTGATCGGGGCGTTCAAGCCGGCACCGTGGCAGGCCACGCAGTTGCCCTTCTCCACCAGCGCCTTGCCGGCGGCCAGGTCGGCAGCCGAGGCCGTGATGGCCGAGGCGCCCAGCACGAGTGCGCCGATCGCGAGCGAAAGCGTCTTAAGCGTATTCATGGATGGGTCCTCTTACTTCTGGGTGTTGTTTTGCGAGCCGGAGGTCTGCTGCGCGTAGTAGGCAGCCACGTCGGCGATGTCCTGGTCGCTCAGGGTCGCGGCAATGCCACGCATGGTCGGGTGCTTGCGATCGCCCTTCTGGTATTCCTTCAGCGCGTTCTCGATGTACTTGGCGTTCTGGCCACCGAGCAGGGGTACCTGGTACACCTCGGGGAAGGAGGCGCGATAGCCGGGAATACCATGGCAACCAATACACATTGCGACCTTGTTCTTGGCGGCGTCCACATTGCCCTTGACTTCCTGGGCTTGCGCAGCCGTTGCGGCCGCGCCCAGCACCACCATCGTGAGGAGCTTTTTCATTGTCGTAGCTGATTGGAAGTGTTAAACCCTGCGTGACCTGCCCGACCGGTCAGAAATGGCTTCAGAATGGGTCCGGCGGACCGCATCGGCCTGCGGCCGGACGTGGGCGCCAGCTCGGGCCGGAGGGATGCCGGCGCTGTCTCCGCCTCATTCTGGAACCATCTCTTTTCAAGCGCCGCCTCCCGGCAAGGACCGCGGGAGTGACAAGGCGGACAGAGCGAGGAGTGGAGTCGTGGACGTGGGGGCGCGTCAAACCGCCGCATTGTACCGCAGGCTGCACGTGACAGTCCAGCATGGCGAGGCCAGCCGCACGCGAACCGAAAAGCTCTTTTATACTGGCCCATTCCGACACGCACAAACCCCTCAGGTTGCCTCATGTCCAACACCCCCAACGCCAGCCAGAACCAGCAGTCCCGTTTCGAAGGCACGCAGCAATACGTTGCCACCGATGACCTCAAGCTGGCCGTCAATGCGGCCCGCGCCCTGCAGCGTCCGCTCCTGATCAAGGGCGAGCCCGGCACCGGCAAGACCATGCTGGCCGAAGAGGTGGCGGCGGCGCTCGGCATGCCGCTGCTGCAGTGGCATATCAAGTCCACCACCAAGGCGCAGCAGGGCCTGTACGAGTACGACGCGGTGTCGCGCCTGCGCGACTCGCAGCTCGGCGACGGCCGTGTCCACGACATCCGCAACTACATCGTCAAGGGCGTGCTGTGGCAGGCCTTCGAGGCCGACCAGCAAGTGGTGCTGCTGATCGACGAGATCGACAAGGCCGACATCGAATTCCCCAACGACCTGCTGCGCGAGATCGACCGCATGGAATTCTATGTGTACGAGACGCGCGAACTGGTCAAGGCGCGCCACCGCCCACTGGTGATCATCACCTCGAACAACGAGAAGGAGCTGCCCGACGCCTTCCTGCGCCGCTGCTTCTTCCACTACATCAAGTTCCCCGACGCCGAGACCATGCAGCGCATCGTCGACGTGCACTATCCGCGCATCAAGCGCGAGCTGGTGGCGGCCGCGCTCGAGTCGTTCTACGAAATGCGCAACCTGCCGGGACTGAAGAAGAAGCCCTCCACCTCGGAACTGATCGACTGGCTCAAGCTGCTGATGGCCGAGGACATCCCGCCCGAAGCGCTCAAGAGTCCGGACAAGAAGGCCGCGATCCCGCCGCTGCACGGCGCGCTGCTGAAGAACGAACAGGACGTGCACCTGTTCGAGCGCCTGGTGTTCATGAACCGCGCCAACCGTTAAGCGCCGCATCGGACCCTCACGCCATGGCACGCTTTATCGATCCCATCACCCTGCGCGGCCAGCACGCCATGCTGGAGCCGCTGCGCCCYGAGCATGAAGCGGAGGTCCAGGCCGCCGTTGCCGACGGCGAACTGTGGAAGCTCTGGTACACCTCGGTGCCGGCGCCGGACCAGGTGCGCGCCTGGATCGACACCGCGCTGCAGATGCGCGAGCATGTTGGCGCGATGCCCTTCGTGATCCGCGAAGTGCGTGACGGCGTGCCGGGCGCGGTGGTGGGCGCGACCCGCTACTTCAATGTCGACGGCACCAACCGGCGCCTCGAAATCGGCCATACCTGGCATGCGCAGCGCGTGCAGCGCAGCGCGGTCAATACCGAATGCAAGCTGATGCTGCTCACGCACGCGTTCGAGCAGCTGGCGTGCATCGCGGTGGAATTCCGCACGCACTGGATGAACCACCAGAGCCGCACCGCCATCGCCCGTCTTGGCGCCAAGCAGGACGGCGTGCTGCGCAACCACCTGCGCATGCCGGACGGCTCGCTGCGCGACACCGTGGTGTTCTCCATCATCGCCAGCGAATGGCCGACCGTGCAGCGCCACCTGCAGTACCGCCTGGACCTGCCGGGGCGCGCATCGTGAACACGCCCGCGAACCACCGCCCCCGCTCCCGGAAACTCTAAGCGAGACCACCATGCTGATCGATTTCTTCTTCTCGCTGCGCCACGCCAAGCTGCCGGTGTCGGTCAAGGAATACCTGACCATGCTGGAAGCGCTCAAGGCCGAAGTGATCTCGCCGTCGATCGACGAGTTCTACTACTTGTCGCGCATGGCGCTGGTCAAGGACGAGAAGCACTTCGACAAGTTCGACCAGACCTTCGCCGCCTACTTCAAGGGCGTGGAAAGCCTGGTCGACTGGAAGTCCGACATCCCGCTCGACTGGCTGCAAAAGACACTGGAGCGCGAGCTTTCCGCCGAGGAAAAGGCCAAGATCGAGGCCATGGGCGGGCTCGACAAGCTGATGGAGCGGCTCAAGCAGTTGCTCGACGAGCAGAAGGAAAAGCACGAAGGCGGCAACAGGTGGATCGGCACCGGCGGTACTTCGCCGTTCGGGCACGGGGGCTATAACCCGGAAGGCATCCGCATCGGCGGGCCCTCCAAGGGCAACCGCACCGCCATCAAGGTGTGGGAGACGCGGGCGTACAAGGATTACGACGATCAGGTCGAACTTGGCACGCGCAATATCAAGGTGGCGTTGCGCCGGCTGCGCCGGTTTGCGCGCGAAGGCGCGGAAACCGAACTGGACCTGGACGACACCATCCACGCGACCGCTGCCAACGCCGGCCTGCTTGATATCAAGCTGCGGCCGGAGCGGCACAACAAGGTCAAGGTGCTGATGCTGATGGATGTGGGCGGTTCGATGGACGACCACATCAAGCGCGTGGAGGAGCTGTTCTCGGCCACCAAGACCGAGTTCAAGCACCTGGAGTATTACTACTTCCACAACTGCGTGTACGACTACGTGTGGAAGAACAACCGCCGCCGGCATGCGGAGAAGATTGCCACGTGGGACCTGATCCACAAGTACACGCCGGACTACAAGGTGATCTTCGTTGGCGACGCCACCATGAGTCCGTACGAGATTTTGCAGCCCGGCGGGTCGGTGGAGTACAACAATCCGGAAGCCGGCGCGGTGTGGCTCAACCGCTTGATCGAGCAGTTCCCGCGCTTCGTCTGGCTTAACCCCGAGCCCGAGGGGCTGTGGCAATACCGGCAGTCGGTGACAGTGATCAACCAGATCATGAAGTCGCGGATGTATCCGGTTACGCTTGCCGGGCTGGAGCAGGCGATGCGATTGCTATCCAAATAAATGCACCGACGCCGTTTGCACCGACGCCGTCTGGAATGACGCGGGCCGCCGCCTGCCTCAGGCGCGCAGCAGTCCGCCCAGCATCCCCCCCTGCCAGCCCCCGCGTCCGAACAGCGTGCGCGCTACGCGCTCGTCATCCAGACCGAAGCTTTGTGCCGCCGCCGCGGCGATCAATCCGTCCAGGTCCGTGGTCGGCGCCAGGTCCCGGCCCTGGTAGAGCGCGCCTTGCGCCAGCCCTGGCCAGTCGGCCAGCACCCGCCCGCCTTTGAGCGCGCCGCCCATCAGCATCGCTGCCGCGCCGGTGCCGTGATCGGTGCCGCCGGTGCCGTTGGCGGCGGCGGTGCGCCCGAACTCGGTGGCCACCAGTACCGTGGTGCGGTCCCATGATGGCCCCAGCCCGTCGCGCAATGCCGCCAGCATGGTGTCCAGCGCCTTGAGCCGGGCGGCCAGCCGTGGCGCCTGCGCGCTGTGCGTGTCCCAGCCGCCGGTCTCGATCATGGCGATGCGCGGTCCCTCCGCGCGCGCCAGGAAGCCGGCTGCAAGACGCCCGAGGCTGGCCGGGTCCTGGCGCGCGCCGGCATCGCCGGCTAGCCCGCGCGCCTGCATCGCGGCGTTCCATAGCGGATGCAGTTGCGCGTCCATCTCATAAAGCTGCCCCACGCGCGTGAGCAGATCGTCCGGCGCGGCCGGCAGGGCCGATGGCGCATAGGAGCTGACCTCGGCGCGCCCGCGCAAGGCTGCCGGGACGGTCGGCGCGAAGGCGATGGCGTTGTCGTCGCGCCTGGGCAGCAAACCCATCAGCCGGTTCAGCCAGCCGTCCTTCACCTGGTAGGGCGCGCCGCCACCGGTCTCCAGCACGTTCTGGCCGTCGAAGTGCGAGCGCTCGCGGTAAGGCGATGCCACCGCCTGCACGAAAAGCGCCTGCCCGGCGGTGTACATGCGCGCCGTCTCCGCCAGCGCGGGATGCAGCGCGAAAGTGCCGTCGAGCCGCGTGGCTTGCGCGGCGTCGATGGCCAGCGCGCCACGCAAGCGGGCGTAGCCGGGATCGGCGTAGGGAATCACGGTGTTCAAGCCATCGGCGGCGCCGCGCTGGATCACGAAGACGAAGCGCCGGTCGGAATCCACGCTGGCGAGCGTGAGCCGTGGCAATGCGAGCATGGCACCCGCGCCTGCGGTAGCGCGGAGGAAATCTCGGCGGGAAAACATGGGGATTACCTCCGTTGGAAATCGGGTGAGACCAGCAGCAAGGCCAGCGCGGTCTGCGCGCTTTCGGCACGCGCGATGGCTCCGGCGGTCGGCGCCGACAGCAAGCCGGCGAGCAGTCTGGGGCCAAGCTCGCGCGCGTCGAGCCGGTCGCCGACGCGCGACGCCAGCCGCTGCGCCAGCTCCACCCGGCGCACCAGCGCGTCGGGCGCGGCCCAGCTCGCGGCGATATCGTCGTAGCCCGCGGGCGATCCTGGCCGCCACACCGGCTGGCCGAGCTGGGCCAGCATTGGCGCAAAATGCTGCGCCCCCGCCTCGCGCAGCCCCAGCCCGCGCAGCGAGGACACGGCCCACTCCCACGGCGTCTTGAACTTGGCGGGCTCGCTGGCCCACGCCTCGGGCGCTTGCACCAGCGTGCGGTACATCTCGGGCAACATCCCGCCGCTGCGCAGATACGCTTCGGACAAGCGCGCCACCAGCGCGGGCGGCGGCGTATCGGCGACGAAGTGCCGGGCCAGCTTGGTGGCCAGGTGATTGGCCGTGGCTTCGCTTTGCGCGAGGTCATGCAGCACCGCCAGGGCCTGCGCCTCGCCCTGCTGCGCGTAAGTGCGGCCGAGGATGGTGCGCGCGCCGGGCTCATGCTGCCGCGGCCGGAACGCGTAGCGCCCCGGCTCGCCTTGCGCGCCCGGGCCGAGGCCGCCGACGCTCCAGCCCGTCATCGCGCGCGCGAACTCGGTCACGTCGGCCTGCTGGTAGCCGCTGCGCACGCCCAGCGTATGCAGCTCAAGGATTTCGCGCGCCAGGTTTTCGTTCAGACCGAGCTGCCGTTCGGGCGCGCGCCGCGCGGCCATCTGCGCGGCCATGCTGTCGGGGCCGATCGAGCGCACCTGGTCCAGGAAGACCTGCATGGCGGGATGGCGCTCCACCGCCACCAGCATGTCCTCGAAGCGTCCGAGCACATGCGGGCGGATCGCCTCGGCCTCGAAGGCGCCGGCCAGCGCGGCCACCGCCGGCTTCTCGACCGAGACCGCGAAGTGGTTGGCCCAGAAATGCACCAGGCGCTCGACGAACGGCGCGGGCGTGATCAGCGCGCTCGTCACGCGCGCGTCCACGGCGTCGCGATAGGCTTGGCGCGTCTCGCGCTGCAATTGCTGACGAGCGGCGGTCCTGGCGTCGGCCTGCGCCTGGCGGACCTCGCGCTGCTGTGCGCCGAACGCGCCAGCCAGTGCCGCCGTGTCCGGCTGTCCGCTCCAGGCTGCCGGCCGTGCCTCGTAACGCTCGAACTGGCCAAGCAGCCAGCCGCGCGGATCGGCCGGCAAGGCCTCGTCCGGGCGCGCGCCCAGCCCGAACCGGTTGACAGCGACGGCCGCGGCCGTCATGGCAGTGTTTGTCATCGATTGCTCCCCCTGAAATCCGCTTCCTGATCGCGGGTGGCGTGGCGTTCCGTCGACGCCCTCGCCGATGTTGTTGTTTGCGGCGTCATGGCGCCGCCTTCGCGGGCCGGGCCGGCGCGGCGCGCAGCGGGCCGCGCTGGACCAAGGCATCGGCCAGCTTCTCCCGCTCGGCGGGCGAAAGCGTGGCCGCGAAATCCACCACACTGCCCTCCAGCCGCCCGCGCACCGCCACATCGGCTTCGCGCGTGCGGGTCAGCGCGGCCGCCAGCTGCTCGCGATCGAACTGCGGCTGCCGCAGCAATTGCTCCACCTGGTGGCGTCCTTCGCGCGCCGCTTCCACGTCCTGCGCAGCGGCCCTGCGTGCCGCGCGCAAGCCCTGCAGGAACTGCCGGCGCTGTTCGCCGTCCAGGCCATCGGCGGCAAACCGCAAGCCGCGCGGCTGGGCGGCCGCGGTACGTTCAACGGCAAACCAGCGGTAAGCGCCGCCGCCAATCGCGCCCAGCAGGAAAATGTTGAGCAGCACGGAAATCGCCAGCGCTACCTTGAGCCGCTTCGGCGTACTCGCATTCATTCGTCGCTCCCGCTATACGGCATGCCACCGAAGCCGGTCGAGGCGTAGGGCAGGTCGATGGCTGCCGGCGCCGGCAGCGTGGCGAGCACCGCCGAGGCCAGCAGCGCGCCCGCCACGGTGCCGGCCAGGCCTGCGCCCGCCAGGCCCAGGCCGGACCACCACCACGGCGCGCGCGGCGCTGGCGCGCTGGCGGCGATGCGGCGCTGCAACGCCGGCGCCGGCATCGCCACCCGATGGGCGCCCAGCAAGCGGTCGAGCGCAGCGGCTTGGTCCAGCGCGTCGCGGTGCTCGGGCAAGGCGGCCATCGCCTGGCCTTGCGCCCGTTCATGGTCCGGCCAGCGCGCCGGGTCGGCACCATACGCCGCGGTCAGTGCGCGAAATCTTTCGGGTGTCATCGCAAGTCCTCGTGATGGCCGTCCTGCGTCAGCAAATCGCGCAGGTTGCGGCGTGCGCGCGCGAGCAAGCTTTCCAGCGCCTCGATACTGATGCCCATCAGCGCCGCGGCCTCGCCATTGGGCAACTCCTGGTAATACTGCAGCACCAGCGCCTCGCGCTGGCGCGCGGGCAGCTTCGCCAGCGCCGCGCCCACGCGCTCGCCCTGCGCCGCCGCCGCCAGCGCGTCCTCGGGTCCAGCCCCCACCGCCGCTGGTTCGGGCGGGGACGCCACAGCCTGCTCGCGCGGGCCACGCAATCGGTCGTAGCAAAGATTCAACGCAACGCGGTGCAGCCAGGTGTCGAAGCGCGCCCGGCCAGGCTGCCAGCGTGCGGCCTGCTTCCACAGCCGCATGAAGACTTCCTGCGCCACGTCTTCCGCCTCGCCGCGATCGCCCAGCATGCGCGTGGCCAGCGCAAGTACGCGCGGCAGCTTGCGCGCCACCAATTCGCGCACGGCAGCCGCGTCATGCCTGCCCACCCGTGCCAGCAGGGCCTCGTCCGGATCGTTGTCGCTCAATGGGTGTGGTCCCGCGTTGCCCGTTCATCCTTCGCCTTGCCGCGCCTGCCCCCGGGCGGGCGCGGCCTCCCTCGTCAGTAGACAAAGACCGGCGCGCGATAGTGGTAGTAGGCAGGCCGCTCCGGCACGATCACGCAGCCGGACAGCGTAGCGGCGACCAGCGCCGCGATCAGAAGGCTCTTCATCGACATCCCCTTGCCATGGCTTCACCGCTACATGTCCACCGCCGGGCCACGCCGGAACCGACGTGCGGCCGGCACATTGACTTGCCCTCGCGCATGACGCTGCTCAACGCGCCCAGTGCCCTTCGACCCAACGCCATTGCGGACCACGCGCCACCCAGTGTCCCGGCACCCAGCGATAGCCGACCCTGGCCGGGCGCCAGTGGCCTTGCACCCAGACGTAGGCGCCATTGCGCCACTGCCAGTGGCCAGGGTCCCAGACATAGCCGCCACGCACCGGCGGAATGGCCTCGTAGCGCACCGGCGGGGGTGCCGCCGGTGCGATCACGATAGCTTGAGCGAATACCGATCCCAGCACGAACGCCGCCGTCATGGCGACGCCCAGCCGGACAAGGCGAGCCGCGGTGCGGCGGCGAGCCCCTGCGTGCGGGGATGCGGGCAAGACCCGGTGCAAAGGTGTCGATCTGCGCATGAGAACCTCCAGTCCGTAGCCTGGCGCGCACTGCGCAGGCTGTCTGTCATGTCTCTTAAACGCAGACGGCCGGTAAATCCGTCGCGGGAAAACGTAAGTTTTGATTACAGCGGGGGCAGCCGCCCGCCGCAAAAGCACACGAAAGGTCGCCGGCGCCTCTCACGCCACCACGTCGACCCCTTCCATGACCCACTGGCGGAAGGTCTGCAACGCCGGCAGATGCTTTTTTTGCTCCGGATAGCAGAGGTAGTAGCCCTTCTTGCTCAACACCCGCGCCGGATGTGCCACCACCAGCACGCCGGTGGCCAGCTCCTCCTCGATCAGGCAGCGCGGGATCAGCGCAATGCCGAGCCCCGACATGGCCGCCTGGGTGAGCAGCGAGAACTGGTCGAAGCGCGCGCCGCTCCATGCATTGCGGGTGGCGACGCCAAGCTCGGCGAACCAGTCGGGCCACGCTTCAGGCACGGTGGTGTGATGCAGCAGGGGAAAGCGCAGCAAGGACGACGGCGTGCGCAGCCGGACTTCGGGCTCCCCCGCCAGCAGCGCCGGCCGGCACACGGGCAGGACTTCGCGGCCGGTCATGTAGTCGGCCAGGCTGCCCGGCCACGTGCCGTCGCCGAAGCGGATGGCGGCATCGAGGTCGGGCTGGGAGAAATCGTAGCCCTGCGCATGCGGCACGAACTCCAGGCTGACGTCGGGATGTTTCTCGAAAAAATGCGGCAGGCGCGGTATCAGCCACTTGGCGCCCAGGGTGGGCATGCTGGCGATATGCAAGGTGCCGCCGCGGCCCTGCCTGGAGATCAGCTCGACCGTGGCGGCCTCGATCTCGGTCAGGCTGGGACGGATACGGTCCAGGTAGCGCTGGCCGGCATCCGTCAGCATCAGGCGCTGGCGCACGCGCTCGAACAATTCCACGCCGAGGAAGCCTTCCAGGCTGCGTACCTGCTTGCTCACCGCGCCCTGGGTAACGTGGAGCTCCCGGGCCGCGGCGGTAAAACTGTTGTAGCGCGCGGCGGCTTCGAAAGCCTGCAATTCAGTCAGCGACGGACACAAGCGTCGCATAGATAACCCCCTACTTCACTACCAAACGGAATGATCGCACGATTTTATTTCGTTTGCGGTCTCATTGCCCAAACAAGCAGAATCGCAAAAAGCCTTCTTCTCTCCTTTGTCTCCCTCCCTTCAGGAACCGAACCATGCAACGCCGTAACATGCTCCGCCTCCTTGCCGCCGCCGCTGGCGCCGCCGCCGCCGGCCTGTCGCTGTCGGCTGCCGCCCAGGGCACGTACCCGACCAAGCCGATCTCGCTGGTCGTGCCGTTCCCGGCAGGCGGCACCACCGACATCGTGGCGCGCATCGTGGCCGACAAGCTCGGCCAGCAGTTGGGCCAGACCGTGGTGGTGGACAACCGCGGCGGCGCCGGCGGCAGCATCGGTACCGGTTACCTGGCCAAGGCCGCGCCGGACGGCTACACCCTGGGCATCGCCACGGCTTCCACGCATGGCATCAACCCCGCCGTGTACCCGCGGCTGTCCTACGACGCCACCAAGGATTTCACCACCATCACCAACCTGGCTTCGGTGCCCAACGTGATGAGCATCAACCCGGCAGTGAAGGCCAGCGACATGAAGGGCTTCATCGCCCTGGCCAAGAGCGAGCCGAACAAGATGGCCTACGGCTCGGCCGGCAACGGCAGCGTCTCGCACATGATGGGCGAGCTGTTCAAGATGAGCAGCAAGACCGAGCTGCTGCATGTGCCGTACAAGGGCGTTGGCCCCGCGCTGAACGACGCGCTGGCCAACCAGGTGCAGGTGCTGTTCGACAACCTGCCGTCCTCGCTGCCCTTCATCGAAGGCGGCAAGCTGCGCGCCCTGGCCGTGGCCTCGCCCAAGCGCGTGGCGGCCCTGCCCAACGTGCCGACCTTCGCCGAACTGGGCCTGCCCGAAGTCAACGATGCCGCCTGGTTCGGCCTGATCGCACCGGCCGGCCTGCCCGCCGACATCCAGGCCAAGCTGCGCGACGCCGCCGTCAAGGTGCTGGCGTTGCCCGAAGTAAAGGCTAAGCTGGAGAAGCTGGGCGCGGTGCCGGTTGGCAACACGCCGGCGCAATTCGCCGCGCAGATCAAGTCCGAAGTGGCGAAGAACAAGCGCATCGCCGCCGCAGCCAAGATCACCCTGGATTAAACGGCGCACACCATGACGGAAGCAGACCGAAAGACCGGGCTCAGCCCTTACCTCCTGCAACTGCCGCAAGGCGAGCGCAGCCCGCTCTTTCTCGATTCGCCGCACAGCGCTACCCGCTATCCGGCTGATTTCCGGCCGGCCGCCGGCCTGCCCCTGGCGCTGCTGCGCCAGGCCGAGGACACCTTCGTCGACGCGTTGTACGCCGACGCTCCCGCACGCGGCATTGCGCTGCTGTGCGCGGGCTTCCCGCGCAGCTACCTCGATGCCAACCGCGGCATCGGGGAAATCGACGAGGCCCTGCTCGACGCGCCCTGGCCCGGCCCGCGCCAGGAAACCTCCAAGACCCGCCTCGGCAAGGGCCTGGTGTGGCGCGTGCTGGATTCCGGCGAAGCCATCTACGACCGCAAGCTGAGCGTGGCCGAAGTGCAGGCGCGCATCGCGCAGTACTACCTGCCCTACCATGCGCAGCTGCAGAAGCTGGCCGACCAGGCCATCGCCAGCCATGGCAGCGCGTGGCACATCAACTGCCACTCGATGCCCAGCCAGGCGGCCCAGTACGCCACCGAGCATCCGGGCCTGCAGCATCCGGACTTCGTGGTCGGCGACCGCGACGGCACGACCTGCGACACGCGCTTTACCGACCGTGTGGTGGGCGTGCTAGAGGATATGGGCTACGACGTCTGGCGCAACCACCCCTACAAGGGCGTGGAAATCGTGCGCGTGATGGGCCAGCCGGCACAGAAGCGCCACAGCCTGCAGCTCGAGATCAACCGCAAGCTGTATATGGACGAAGTGGACCTCACCCACAACGAAGGCTTCGGCAAGCTCAAGGCGAACCTCAACGCCTTGCTCGACGACCTCGACGGTTTCGTGCGCGCTCGCGCGCGCTGAACGCCATGGCGGCCAGCCGCGCCGCCATTCCCCGCCGGGCCGAAGGCTGCACTCTGCCGCACTTCGGCCACCGTCCGGCTTCCGGTAGAACCCTTAAGCGGGGAGATTTCGGAACTTTGCTGCATGGGTTTCCTCTATCATGGCAGACCTTTGCCAACCCCTTATGCTCCAAAGCAACACGATCCCGTGATCCGACGACTCTCTGACCTGATCAGCAGCCGGCTGTGCTCGCTCGCTGCTGCAGTGGCAGGTGCGATCGCCCTGGTGGGCTGCGCCGATACCCAGCTCACCAATGGCGACGCCGCGGCAACGCCGGCCATCGCCACCCCGGCCGCCGCCAAGCCAGCAACCCCGGCCGCAGCCACGCGCCCGCCCACCTCCGAACCCACCAAGACCGTGACACTACCCGCGCAAGGCCGTGTGAGCCTGGCGGAGTACCGCGCGCAGATGCGCCAGCAACTGATGCAATCCGAGAATGCGAGTGCGGATGTGGCCGATTGCGCCGCGCACGCCAGCTGGGTGGTGCCCCGCTCGGCCACCTACGACGCATTGAAGATCCCCACCGGCGCGCTCGGCGCCGACCAGGCCACGGTCGCACCCTGGGACGGCCGCTTCTCGCAAGGCAAGCAGGCGGTACCGGTGAGTTCCGTGGTGACCTTTAGCGCCACCGCCCACAAGCGCAGCGCGCAAGCCCAGTGGGAGCCGGTCAAGGTGCGCTGCGGTTATGCCGATGGCATGATGCTGGCCTATGAACTGCTCGATGGCAGCGGCACGGTCATCAGCGAGCCGGCCGCCGCGCCCGCGGTGCGCAGCGGTACCGCCACGCGCACCAGCAGCAAGGGCCACAAGGGCAGCAAGGGGGCCAGCGCCAAGTCCACCAGGTCCACCTCCTCCAAAGCCAGCAGCAGCGCCAAGCCCGCCAGCAAGAGCACGACCAAGTCCACTGCCAAGAAGACGACGCATTAAGGCGCATCAGGGCACATCAAGGCGCCCCGGCAAATAGCCGCGCCTTCAGCCCAGCTGCTCCAGGATGGCCTGCAACATCGCAGCGCCCAGCAAGGCGCTGCGCGCGCCGTTCCAGCCCACTGCCGGATCGGGCTGGTCGGCGTTGTCCTTGAACGGCATCTCCAGCGTCAGCGACAGGCAGCCAAAGGTATGGCCGATGTATTTCGAGGCCAGCTTGAGCGCGTCCGCGTTGTACTTGCTGGCGGCATAGCCGTGCACGTCCTGGAAGTCCGGCGTAGCGCGCTTGAACGCGCCGATGAAGCGCAACTGCTCGGCGCGCTGCGCTTCGGTGAAGCCGGGCAGCATCTCGCTGCCCGCGACGAAGTTATAGGGCAGGGCCTCGTCGCCGTGGATGTCGAAGAACATGTCGCAGCCGGTGGCCTCGATGGCACGGCGCACGTGGTACACCTCGGGGCTTGCCTGCAGGCTGGGCGCCATCCATTCGCGGTTGAGGTTGGCCCCGGCCGCATTGGTGCGCAGGTTGCCGCGCGCCGCTCCGTCGGGATTCATATTGGGCACGATATGGAAGACGGCGCGTTCCAGCAGGCGGCGCGCCACCGGGTCTCCGGCCCACAGGCCGGTGCCCGTCAGGCGTTGCAGCACGCCTTCGCAGAACCACTCGGCCATGGTTTCGCCGGGATGCTGGCGCGCGATCATCCAGATGGTCTTCTTGCCGTCGCCGGGCGTGCCGACCGTGACCGCGGTCATGTCGCGGCCGTCGACGGTGCTGCCCAGGTGCGACAGGCGTGCCAGAGGCGAGCGCTGGCAGGTGGCAAGCAGCGACAGGTGACGGTCTTCGGAATAGGGCTCGAAGTAGGCCAGCCAGACGCTGTCGTGCTCGGGCGTGAAGGCCACCGTCATGATGCTGCCGTCGAAGCTGGTCGGCACGCGGAACCAGTGCGCGCGGTCGTATGAGGCCACGGCTTCGTAGCCGCGCCAGCCATCGGGATAGGTACAGTCGCCGGCATTGAGGAATTGCAGGCGGCACGCCTGCCCCGCCGCGCCCTGCAGGCGGAAATGGAACCATTGGCGGAATCCGGCGTGCGAATCGGCGCGGATGCGCAGGCGGATATCGCCGGCTTGCGCGAGCGACTCGACTTCGATGGCGCCCGCATCGAAGCTGGCGGAGATGTGCAGAGCAGTGGTCATGGCGTGGAATCTCGGAGGGTTCGGAGGCAGGCCGGCATCGCGCCGGCCCGCGCTGGTCTCTCTTGCGCTTCAGTCGTCCAGGCGCCGGCGGAATACCCAGCGCGCGTCGTCGGAGGCCGCCGCATCGAAGGCGTAGCCATGTTCGGCAAAGCGCTTGAGCTTGGCCGGCTCGGTGATGCGGTGGGTCGCCGCATAGCGGGCCATATAGCCGCGCGCCCGCTTGGCGTGGAAGGAGATGATCTTGTAGCGGCCGCCCTTCCAGTCCTCGAAGACCGGCGTGACGATCCTGGCTCCCAGCACCTTGGGCCGCACCACCTTGAAATACTCTTCGGATGCCAGGTTGACCAGGGTCGGGCTGCCCTCGCTCTTCTGGTCCTTGAAGTCCTCCTGCAGCAAGCGGCTGACGTCGTCGCCCCAGAAGGCATAGAGATCCTTGCCCGCCGCGTTGTCCAGGCGCGTGCCCATCTCCAGCCGGTAGGGCTGCATCCAGTCCAGCGGGCGCAGCACGCCGTACAGCCCGGACAGGATGCGCACATGCTTCTGCGCGAAGGCGAGATCGTCGTTGGACAGGGTGGAGGCGTCCAGGCCGTCGTACACGTCGCCATTGAAGGCGAGCACGGCCTGCTTGCTGTTGGCAGCGGTGAATTCCGTCGACCAGTCCCCATAGCGGGTGGCATTGAGCACCGCGAGCTTGTCGGAGATGTCCATCAGCGCGCCGATATCCTGCGGCGCGAGCTTGCGCAGGCGCTCGATCAACACCGCCGAACGGTCGATGAAACGCGGCAGCGTATGGGTCTTCAGACGCGGGGGCGTCTCGTAGTCGAGCGACTTGGCAGGGGACAGGACGATGAGCATGGCAAAATCGCGGCAACACAAAGGCCAGATTGTAACGAATGCACCCAGACTCCACCGCAGTACCTGCCAATTCCCCGCCGCCCCCGCCATCCCAGCCCGCACCGCGGGTCGTGCTGGACTCCAATATCTGGGTCGACCTGCTGGTCTTTGCCGATCCGCATGTGGAACCCATCCGGGCCGCGCTGGACAGCGGCGCCATTGCCGCGGTGATCCGCCCCGACTGCCGCGAAGAGCTGCGCCGGGTGCTGGCTTATCCGCAATTTGCCCATTTCAGCGTCGACATTCCCGCTGCCATGGCCAAGGTGGACCAGTTGACCACCACCTTTGCCATCCCGGACGAGGCCGAGACGCTGGCTGCCCGGCTGCCCCGCTGCCGCGACACCGACGACCAGAAATTCATCGAACTGGCGCACTTTGCCCAGGCGGCCTGCCTGGTCTCCAAGGACAAGGCCGTCCTCAAGCTCAAGAGCCGCCTGCGCCGGCAGAGCGGCGTGGCCATCATCCTGCCCCAGGCCTTCGCGGACTGGCTGGCGGCGCGCGCGGAAAGCCCCGGGCAGGCGCCAGCCGATCCCAGCTAGAATGCCAGCATCGTTTCCCGCCCATCCTGACCGTCCAGCCTGACGCAGCTTCCCATGCCCACCACCCATCCGAGCGCCTCGTCCGGCGCCAGCACCCCCAGCCCGCTCACCCCGCCGCTGTCGCGCCTGCCCAACGTTGGCACCACCATCTTTACCGTGATGTCGGCGCTGGCCGCCGAGCGCGACGCGGTGAACCTGGGCCAGGGGTTCCCGGATTTCGACTGCGACCCGAAGATCGTCGATGCCGTCGCGCACGCCATGCGCTCGGGGCTGAACCAGTACCCGCCGATGGCCGGCGTGCCCAAGCTGCGCCAGGCCATCGCCGACAAGATCGGCAAGCTCTACGGCCATGCCTACGACTGGGACAGCGAGATCACCGTCACGGCGGGCGCCACCCAGGGCATTCTCACCAGCATCCTGTGCGCCGTGCATCCCGGCGATGAAGTGATCGTGCTGGAACCCTGCTACGACTGCTACATCCCCGCCATCGAACTGGCCGGCGGCAAGGTTGTCTCGGTAGCACTCGATGCGCCGCACTTCCGCATCCCCTTCGACCGCCTCGCCGCCGCCATCACGCCACGCACGCGGATGTTGCTGATCAACACCCCGCACAACCCCACCGGCACCATCTGGCGCGCCGCCGACATGGACCGCCTGGCCGAACTGCTGGCCGGCACCGACATCCTGCTGCTGTCCGACGAGGTCTACGAGCATATGGTGTTCGACGGCCAGCCGCACCAGTCGGTGTCGCGCCATCCCGAGCTGGCACGGCGCAGCTTTGTGGTGTCGAGCTTCGGCAAGACGTATCACGTCACCGGCTGGAAGGTGGGCCATGTGGCCGCGCCGGCGGCGCTATCCGCGGAATTCCGCAAGGTGCACCAGTTCAATGTGTTCACGGTGAATACGCCGGTGCAGTACGGCCTGGCGGAATACATGGTGGACCCCGCGCCCTACCTTGCCCTGGCGGACTACTACCAGGCCAAGCGCGATTTCTTCCGCGCCGGGCTGGCCGCCACGCGCTTCAGGCTGCTGCCGTCGGATGGCACCTACTTCCAGTGCGTGGACTACTCCGCCATCTCGGATATGAGCGAGGCGGATTTCTCGATGTGGCTGACGCGCGAGGTCGGGGTGGCCGCGATACCGGTTTCGGCGTTTTATTCGCAGCCGCGCGAGTCCGGCGTGGTGCGGTTCTGCTTTGCCAAGAAGGAACAGACGCTGGCGCTGGCGCTGGAGCGGTTGAAGGCGCTGTGAGCGCCTGGGGGGAGGAAGCTCAGGGCAGGCAACTGACCGTCTGGCCGGCCGCTCCACTCAGAAGACGCGTCCGTTTTTTTATGATGCGTGTCTTTGATGCGTCAAGCGGTGGAGGTCCTTCGCTACTCCCAGGAAGACTAGCTTCCTGCCTCCCTCTGTCGACGCACCAGTAGCAGTCGAGTGCATCACCGATGCAGGGCTACAGGGGTCAAAGCGTCTCGAGTAACGTCAGGGAGCATGCTTTGAACGCCTGGAATGCCTCATTGAACTCCGGCTTGACACCACCATAAATTAGCGGAATCAGGCGAGACTGATACTCGTGGAGAGTCTGCTCTTCCGACTCTGCAGCAACCAGTGCGTCAAGCAGGCACGCTTTGGGGTCTTTTGCGAACGCCTCATGCCGACGAAACTCGTAAGTGTCGTACTCAACCAATCCCGGAAATTGCGCCTTTGCCTTGTCCACCGTTGTTGAGTCAGCGCAAACAATGCAATAGGTGTCATAAATATGGCGAACCAGCGCAGTATCCCAGGCCTGCAGCATATTCCCTGAGCGATTTTCAGCATGCCTCCGCAGGAAGGACAAAACCTTCTCGGCCAAGGTTTCTTCGACGGCGATACAGTCCAAAGAGGCGGTGGTTCCCTCTAGATCAGCCAGCTTGTTAACCAGATAGCCTATTGGTTTCTGCGCGGTAGGGAATCGAGGTGTTCTTACCGTGAACTCAAGACTAAGATGGGGGCGGAGACTACTGTCGGTTTCATATCGAGATTTGTAGAACCAGGTGGTCGCAACATATCGCTTTTCGTTCTTGGCCACAAATCCATCAGGGTCAGCAACGAAACCGAGGCTCTCCATTTCTCCTACGACGAGATTCTTGAGCTTGCTTAAATTTTCTCGAATGCCGCTACGCGTCAACCCGTGGTCATCAGCAAGGACGACCTTTAAGTCTACATCTTCCGACATTCGTTCGATAAGCCCGTGTGCCTTGGACAAGCTCGTCCCGCCACAAAACACGAAGCTAACATGAGGATGTTCGAGCACAGACAACACATGAAGCGCCTCTGTCACATGGACATCTTTTTCGAGGATGGCGGAAGTTAAGCCGCCAACCTCTTTCTCGACCAAAACAGCATCAATAAGCTCAACCTGTGATCCTGTTATTGTTCTCATACACGATGGTTTGCTTTCCAAAGCCAAGCTTTCGCGCAATGCGTCGGCTGCCCGTATTCAAAACATTACCTGCAGGTATCTGCGTGGTTTTCCCCGAATTGTACTGTCGGATGTTTTGGCTAGGATACACAGTGACCCCCAATTTCTGCAGAGCAATAGGGGCCAGAACATCGACAGGTTTGACGGGGATAGATGCTCCTGACAGGACGCTTTTCTTCGCCTTGGCGTAGACGCCAACGCCCAGTTTTACGACGACCCCCGAAGAGACTAGTTGCCTGAGCGCGCGACTCACTTGGGCTTCGCTACCCATCTTGGCAAATTCCGCCCGCACGAAGACCTMATCCTTGCGACCAGCAATGGCGCGCTTCATTCGTTCCGCGAGAATCATCACAGCCTCCAATCATCCACATATCATATTTTATTTCAGTAACTACTTGAATTAAAAGTAAAATTTACTGCAAATTACGCTCATGGAGTAGCTAGTATAGCAGGCTCTGAGGAGCGAGGGCGCCGGAGACACCATGACGGGACGAACGAAAACGCGCACAGCAAGTGCAAAGTACGGGGTGATAGCGGTTTGACGCCGGCAGGAGCCGCCGGTGGCCCTCGACTACAGTTTTCCTTAGCAAATAACGAAAAAGCGCCCGGCAAAGCTCCCCTCATCCCCCGGGGCCAGGGCTTGGTTCAAGGGGTAACTCCGTCATCATGCCGCTGCGCAATGGAAAACGCCCGCAAGTTGCGGGCGTTCTCCATTGTGCTCTTCTGTGCAAACCCTGCCTTACTGCCGCCCGCTCAGCATCAGCTCCGTATTCGCCTTGCGATCCGCATTCACTTTTTGCACGGTGGGCCGCTCGGCCATGCGCTTCAGGTAGTCCTTGACCGGCAAATCAGCCAGCATGTCCGTGCCGTAGATGATCTTGGTACACGACGAGATCAGCGGGAAGTGCACTACCGCGGCGCAGTCCGCCAGCGTGAACGTATCGCCAGCCAGGTAAGGCGAGAACTTCGCCAGCTTGCCGAACGCAGGAATATAGCGCGCCAGCAGCTTCTTCTGGCGTTCCTTGACGCCGTCGCTGACCTTGCCGCCAAAGAATGCTTCGGGGTAAAGCTCGCGCGCCGTCAGCTCCAGGTACAGCTCCAGGAAAGTCACCAGCTCGCGCACCTTGGCAGCCGCATAGGGGTCGGCGGGCAGCAGCGGCGATTGCGGAAACGTCGACTCGATATAGGCGTCCAGCACTTCGGACTCGCATAGCGGGCCGCGATCGGTGATCATGTAGGGCACCTTGCCCAGCGGCGAGGCGTCGAGATCGGTCTTGCCGATCCAGGCCAGCTCTTCCTCGAACGGCAGGTTTTTTTCCAGCAAGGCGAGCTTGACCTTGTTGTAGTAGTTGCTGGCGGCAAAGCCACAGAGTTTCAGCATGTCGTCTCTCTCCTCATATTTGCGATCCACGGGGGAATCGCGATGAAATCAGGGGCACCGTGTCCTGCTCGTGCCCGTTGAACCGGTATTGTGAGCCATGACAGACTCTGGCGGTCCGCTCTGGCCGATCAGCGCACGCCGCTTGCATCGCCCCACTGTCGCGGATGATGCAAAAAACGTACGATCGTGCTAATTTAACCACACTTTACTGGAAGCACTATGAGCACTTTCACCATCGACACCCTCGGCATTGTAGGCACCGGCGCCATGGGCCGTGGCATTGCGCAGATCGCCGCGCAGGCCGGCCTGACCGTCTGCCTGTACGACGCCAACCCGCAAGCCGTGGCGGCGGCCCGGCAATACCTGCAGGACACTTTCGCCAAGCTGACGGAAAAGGGCAAGATGCGTGTCGAGGACAGCGCCGCCGCGCTGGCCCGCGTGCTGCCCTGCTCCGCGCTGGAGGACCTGGCCGGCTGCGACATGGTGCTCGAGGCCATCGTCGAGAAGCTGGAGGTCAAGCGTGACCTGGTGGCAAAGCTGGAAGCCATCCTGCGCCCGGAGGCCGTGATCGCCTCCAATACCTCGTCGCTGTCGGTCACCGCGATCGCGGTCGGCGCCAGGCACCCGGGCCGCGTCGCCGGCTACCACTTCTTCAACCCGGTGCCGCTGATGAAGGTGGTCGAGGTGATCGACGGCCTGTCCGGCGACCCTGCCGTGGGCGATGCGCTGATGGTGCTGGCGCGCCGCCTGGGCCACACCCCGGTGCGCTGCAAGGACATGCCGGGCTTTATCGTCAACCATGCCGGCCGCGGCATGAATATCGAAGGCCTGAAGGTGGCGCAGGAAGGCGTGGCCGACTTCGCCGACATCGACGCCATCATGCGCGAGCAGGCGGGCTTCCGCATGGGCCCCTTCGAGCTGATGGACCTGACCGGGCTGGACGTCTCGCACCCGGTGATGGAATCCATCTACAACCAGTTCTACCAGGAAGCCCGCTACCGCCCGTCGCCCATCACGGCGATCCGCTCGGTGGGCGGCCTGATCGGCCGCAAGGCCGGCGCCGGCTTTTACCGCTATGCGGATGGCCAGAAGCAAGTGCCCGCCGCCGTGTCCGTGCCCGCCGCGCGTCCCGCCAGCGTGTGGGTGAGCCACGCCGATGAGCGCGGCCACGCCATGGCCGTCAAGCTGATCAGCGCACTGGGCATGACGACCGAAGCCGGCAACCAGCCCTCGGCCGAAGCCCTGATCGTGGTCACGCCGCTGGGCCTGGACGCCACCACCTGCGCGCTGCAGGAAGGCCTGGACCCCACCCGCGTGGTCGCCATCGACACGCTGCTGCCGTTCGAAGCCACCAAGCGCCGCACGCTGATGACCACGCCCGCCACGTCCGCCGCCATGCGCGAAGCCGCGCACGGCCTGTTCGGCAGCGACGGCGTGCCCGTCACCGTGATCCGCGACTCGGCCGGTTTCGTGGCCCAGCGCATCATCAGTTGCATCGTCAATATCGCCAGCGACATCGCGCAGCAGCGCATTGCCACGCCGGTCGACATCGACCTCGCCGTCAACCTCGGCCTGGGCTACCCCAAGGGCCCGCTGGCGCTGGGCGACGTGATCGGGCCGCACCTGGTGCTGACCGTGCTGCGCAACCTGGAACGCCTGACCGGCGACATGCGCTACCGCCCCAGCCCGTGGCTGTGGCGCCGCGCCGGCCTCGGCCTGTCGCTGCTGGCCGAAGAGCAGTAAAAACCGCGACCGCAGGCTTGTCAGAGCCTGCGGTCGTTTCGTATCCGCCCGCATCTGCATTCTTGCATTGGCTTCGTCATGACCGCACAGCTGCTTTCCGAACGCGTCGACTCCACCCTGGTGCTGACCATCTCGAACCCCGAGGCACGCAACGCGCTGCATCCGGACATCTACGCGGCCTCGCAGCAAGCCCTGGAGCTCGCCTCGCGCGACAACGGGATCCGCGCGGTGGTGATCACGGGTGCCGACGGTGTGTTCTGCGCCGGCGGCAACCTCAACCGCCTGCTCGGCAACCGCGCCAAGCCGGCCGAGGTGCAAGCCGAGAGCATCGAGATCCTCAATCACTGGATCGAAACGCTGCACGCCTTTCCCAAGCCCATTATCGCGGCGGTGGAAGGTCCTGCCGCGGGTGCCGGCTTCTCGCTGGTGCTCGCCTGCGATTTCGTGGTGGCCGCCAGCGACGCCAAGTTCGTGATGGCCTACGTCAATGTCGGGCTGACTCCCGATGGTGGCGGTTCCTACGAACTGGCCCGCGCCCTGCCCCGCCAGCTCGCCTCCGAACTGATGATGGAAGGCAAGCCCATCGATGCCGCGCGCCTGGCCCATTTCGGACTGGTCAACCGCGTGGTGCCGGCGGGCCAGGCGCTCACCGAAGCACTGCGCCTGGGTGAAACACTGGCCGCGCGCTCGCCGCATGCCATGGGCCGCATCAAGGCGCTGATCAACCACGCCAGCACCGCGAGCCTGACGGAACACCTGACGGAAGAGCGCGACAACTTCGTGTCCGCGCTGCATCACAAGGATGCGGGCGAAGGCATTGGCGCCTTCCTGGAAAAGCGCAAACCGAACTATCGCTGACCGGCGGCTCAGCCTGGTCAAGCCGCTTCGCCAACCGAACCTGGCCTCGCAATACCACGCCGACCATGCCCGCGCGAACGGGCATATCGGCCAAGCACCGGAGACTTGCATGGAATTGCCGCCCTCGCCCCGCCGCCGCGTCTACCTGATGCGCCATGGCGCCGTGACCTACTTCGACGAAACCGGCCGCCCGGCGCTGCCCGAGCTGGTACCGCTGAACGAAACCGRCCGCGCGCAGGCCAGCGCCGCCGGCCGCGCCTTTGCCGCGGAACATATCCGCTTCGACCGCATCATCGTCAGCGGGCTGCCGCGCACCGTGGAAACCGCCGAACGCGTGCTGGCAGAGCTGCCCGGCATGGACGACGCCGCGTTGGAAACCTGGCCCGAACTGCAGGAAATCCACGGCGGCAAGCTGCAGGGCATCAGCGACGACAAGCTGCGCGACGCCTTTATCGGCGCCTTCGAAGGCCAGGTGCCGGAAGACAAGCGCTTCCTGGACGGCGAAAGCGTCGGCGAATTCCTTGACCGAGTGCTGCCCGCGCTGCGCCGCCTGCGCGACGATCCCAACTGGGACACCGCCCTGCTCGTCCTGCATGGCGGCACCAACCGTGCCATCCTGTCCCACGCCATTACCTGCGGGCGCCGCGTGTTCTACGGCAGCCTGATGCAAACCGCCGGCTGCATCAATGTGCTGGACGTGGGCGACGATCCGCTGGACTGGGTGGTACGCATGATGAACTACTCCCCGCCCACGCCGGTGCACAGCGGCACGCGCCACACCACCATGGAAGTGCTGCTGCACCAGTACCTGAAGTTTCGCGACCTGCGCGGACCGACCCGCTAGCCGCGCCGCGGACAAACGGATTCGAATCTCGGGAAACCCGGAACATACCGAAAACACGGAGACAGCATGAGCACCAACGTATCGAACTTCGAAGGCACCCGCGAGGTAGCCGAGCAGCAACGCTTCGACATGGCCGCGCTGGAAGCCTGGATGCGCGAGCATGTGGCGGGTTTTGCCGGCCCGCTCACCATCGAGCAATTCAAGGGCGGCCAGTCCAACCCGACCTTCAAGCTGATCACGCCGAACCAGACCTACGTGATGCGCGCCAAGCCCGGCCCCAAGTCCAAGCTGCTGCCCTCGGCCCACGCCATCGAGCGCGAGTACCGCGTGATGGCCGCGCTGGCAGGCACCGACGTGCCGGTCGCGAGAATGTACGCGCTGTGCGAAGACGAAACCGTGATCGGCCGCGCCTTCTACATCATGGAATTCGTCGCCGGCCGCGTGCTGTGGGACCAGTCCCTGCCCGGCATGACCCCGGCCGAGCGCAGCGCCATCTATGACGAGATGAACCGCGTCATCTCCGCGCTGCACAGCGTCGACTACCGGGCCATCGGCCTGGGCGACTACGGCAAGCCGGGCAACTATTTCTCGCGCCAGATCGAGCGCTGGACCAGGCAATACAAGCTCTCCGAGACCGAGAGCATCCCCGCGATGGACTCGCTGATGGCCTGGCTGCCCGAACATATCCCCCAGGAAGACGCCGATCTCACCGCCATCGTCCACGGCGACTACCGGCTCGACAATCTCATGTTCCATCCCACCGAACCGCGCGTACTGGCGGTGCTCGACTGGGAACTCTCCACGCTGGGGCACCCGATGGGCGATTTCGGCTATCACTGCATGAGCTGGCATATCGCTCCGGGACAGTTCCGCGGCATTGCCGGACTGGACCATGCCGCGCTCGGCATTCCCGACGAGGCGACCTATCGCCGGACCTACGAGCAGCGCACGGGCCGGCCGATCACGGGCGACTGGAATTTCTACCTGGCGTTCAGCATGTTCCGGATCGCCGGGATCCTGCAGGGCATCATGAAGCGCGTGGTGGACGGGACGGCCTCGTCGGCGCAGGCCCTGGATGCCGGCAAGCGAGCCCGCCAGATGGCGGAGATGGGGTGGGAGTATGCGAAGAAGGCGAAGCAATAACGATTGGATGCTGCGCGAGAGTTGAACGGGAAGACCTCTTCGTTGGTGGAAGAGGTCTTTTTTGCAGCTAGACTTATCGTATCAGATGATGTGTTCTGTCATCTCGATTTGACCGGACGCCCGCCCTCTAGACCCACCTCACACTTCAAGCTATCATCCGACATATACGACGACATACAACAAGACACTTCATCGGAGACAACGCCGTGCCCACAACCCGCCGCACTTTCCTGACGCAGCTCTCAGCGCTTGGGGCCACTTCCACCCTGGGTACCCTGGGTGCGGCCGCCGGCACCCTGATCTCGCCCGCGGTAAAAGCCGCCAGCAACTGGCCCACCCACCCGATCAGGCTGGTCGTCCCCTACCCCGCCGGCGGCTCCTCCGACATCATCGCGCGCCTGATCAGCCGCCAACTCGGTGAAGCGTTGGGCCAACCCGTCGTCGTCGACAATCGTCCCGGCGCCAACGGCAATATCGGCGCCGCGATGGTTGCGCAGGCCGGCACCGACAACCACACCCTGCTGCTCTGCGACCTCGGCGCGCTGGCCATCAGCCCCTCCGTCTACACCAAACTCACCTTCGATCCGAGCAAGGACCTGAAGGGCGTTGCCATGCTGGCTTACTCGCCGCATCTGCTGGTAGTCCATCCCTCGGTACAAGTCAGCAACCTGAAGGAACTGGTGGACCTGTCAAAGCGCAGCCAGCTCAACTTCGCCGTGACCGCCATCGGCAGCGCGCCGCACCTGGCGGGCGTGGCGGTAGCGCAGGCGACCGGCGCCAAGTGGCAATACGTGCCTTACAAGGGTGGCTCGCAGGCCGTGGCCGACACCGTGGGCGGCACCGCCCAGGTGCTGATGAACGGCATGCTGGCCACGCTGCCCCAGGTCCAGGCGGGCAAGCTGAAGGTGATCGGGATCTCCAAGAAAACGCGCATGCCGCTGATGGCGCAAGTGCCGACCATCGCCGAGCAAGGCGTGCCCGGCTTCGAATCGGGCTCCTGGCAAGGCGTGATGGCACCGGCCGGCATGCCCGATGCCCTGGTGGCGCGCATCAGCAGCGAACTGATCCGCATCATCCGCCTGCCTGAAGTTCGCGCGCAACTGGCCGGCCAGGGCGCCGAAGTGGTGACCATGACGCCGCCGGAAACCAACAAGTTCTTTGTCAGCGAGCGCGCGCGCTGGGCGGCGGTGGTGAAGCAGGCCGACGTGCGACTCGACTGAGCCAGCCGCGCGCCGGACAAAAAATGGCCGGCTCGAAAGCCGGCCATTTTTTGCGCAAGCGCCGGCAAAGCACGCTCCACGCTGATTCAGCGAGACGCCTAGTCGCCTAGTCGCCCAGTGCCACCCCCTCGCGGCGCGGGTCGGCGCCGCCGGCCCAGGCCCACGTGCCATCGGGGCGCTGGCGGCGCATGATGGCCTGCGTGCCGCTGGTCATCTCGATCTGCGCCACTTCGTGCCCGCGCTCGGTCAGGCCCTTTACCAGGGCCGGGCTGACCAGCCCGGCCTCCAGTTCGGTCGGTCCGTTGCGGCTGCCGAAGTTGGGCATGTTGATGGCCGCTTGCACGTCCATATTCCAGTCCAGCAGGCCCACCAGCGTCTTGGACACATACTCGATGATCTGCGAGCCTCCCGGCGAACCCACCGTGGCGACCAGCTTGCCGGTCTCGCGGTCGAATACCAGCGTCGGCGCCATCGACGAGCGCGGGCGCTTGCCAGCCTGCACCCGGTTGGCAACCGCCTTGCCGTTCTCGCTCGGCACAAAGGAGAAGTCGGTGAGCTGGTTGTTGAGGATGAAGCCGCGCACCATCAGGTGCGAGCCGAAATAGCTCTCCACGGTGGTGGTCATGGAAATCGCGCCGCCAGCATCGTCAACGGCAACAATCTGCGAGGTGGACACGCGCGGCGGCGAGCGGTCCGGCGCCAGTGCGAGCGTGGTTCCTGGCGGCACGCCAGCCACCGCCTTGCCCATGCTCTGCTCGCCGATCAGGCCCGCGCGGCTTGCCAGGTACTCACGATTCAGCAGCCCCGCGACATTGACTGGCACGAAATCCGAATCCGCCACATAGAGGCCGCGGTCGGCATAGGCCAGGCGCCCGGCTTCGGAAATTGCGTGCACGGCGTCGACCCTTGGCTCGACACCGGCAGGCGTGGCTACCTGTTCAGGTTTCAGCGCGGCGAGCGCGTATTTCGGGTCTTTCGCCGCCAGCGCCTGCAGGGTGCCGAGCATCTGCGCGATCGCAATGCCACCCGATGATGGCGGCGGCATGCCGCAGACCCTCCAGCGCTGGTAATCGCTGCAGATAGGCGCGCGCTCCTTGGCGCGGTAATCCCGCAGGTCCACCAGCGACAGCGAGCCCGGATTGGCGCTGCCGTTGACCTGCTTGACGATCTCACTGGCGATGGGGCCGGTATAGAGCACATTCGGCCCGCGATGCGCGATCTCGCGCAGGGTCCTGGCCAGGGCCGGGTTCTTCAGCATGGTGCCGACAGGCTTTGGCTTGCCATCAGGTGTCAGGAAATAGGCCGCCATCTCGGGCGAGTTCGGCAGGAACTTGTCGGCCGCGATCTGCGTGTAGAGCCGCGGCGAGATCGGGAAGCCCTGCTCCGCCAGCTTGATGGCCGGCTCGAACAGTTTGGCCCAGGGCAGCTTGCCATGCTGGCGATGCGCAATTTCCAGCGCGCGCAGGACGCCGGGGGTACCCACGGAGCGGCCGCCGATCTGCCCTTCGCTGAAGCTCATGGGCTTGCCATCGGGGCGCATGAAGAGGTTCTCATCGGCGCCGGCGGGCGCGGTCTCGCGGCCATCATAGGCCTGCACGCGCTTGCCGTCCCAATACATGATGAAAGCGCCACCACCGATGCCGGTGGCTTGCGGCTCCACCAGCGTCAGCACGGCCTGCATGGCGATGGCCGCATCGATGGCCGTACCGCCCGCGCGCAGGACCTTGCGGCCGGCTTCGGTAGCGAGGGGATTGGCGGCCGCGGCCATATGCTTGTCGGCATAGGTGGTGGCCATGCCCTTCCGGTAGCCGGACGACACTTCCGGCGCGGGCGGCATCGCGGCGGCCGTGGCAGCGGGAGGGGCGGCGGTCTGCGTCGAACATGCGCCTAGCAGCGCAAGCG
Source organism: Cupriavidus sp. 01T418 (assembly GCF_056398885.1). NCBI lineage: Bacteria > Pseudomonadati > Pseudomonadota > Betaproteobacteria > Burkholderiales > Burkholderiaceae > Cupriavidus > Cupriavidus sp. 01T418. The sequence goes on along the minus strand of NZ_JBFTQG010000002.1, from coordinate 242,818 downwards.
CAGCCGCGGCGGCCAGCGAGCCGCGCCATAGCGCCGATGAAGTTGCCTGGGTTGCCATGCGATCGTCCTCCTGGAGGGAAAAAAATAGCCATTGTATGGCGCTCTGGCTCTGCAGCGGCACCGTGGCCGCACACCCCCGGGACAGCACCGATGGACCGCGCCGGATAAACGTGGGCCGGCCCGTGCCGAGCGAGACAATCCGCCTTCGCCGCCAGTGCGTGGCTTTTTCTTTGCGCTTTAACCCCGTCAGCCGGCCTGCTTCGTTTCACTGACAGCGCCCTGCCGCCGGCTTCGCCGGCGCGGCCTTTCAGGAGAAGAAAACATGCACAAGCGCTTGGGAGTCCTGGCCATTGCCTTCGCACTGGCCGCATGCGGCGGCCACTCGACGACCACCCCGACCTCGCCGACGCGAGACGGCAACGCCGAACCGGCCGCGCCGCCGTCAGCGCTGCAGCCGGTCTCGCCGCCGCCATCCATGCCTGCCCAGTCCGTGCCCGCAAGCAAGACCCGCGACGCTGCCACGGCCGCCGGCGCCCTTGCCGAGGCGCGCCCGCCCGCCATGCGCGCCCAGCCGGCGGCGCCCATGGCCCTGATGGCCCACCCCATGCCCTACCTGCAGGCCCAGGGCGAGCCGGATCGCGAGCGCTACGGCGCCATCGACGAGAACGGCGTGCAGCAGGTCGCGCAGGCGCCCGTCTCCACCTTCAGCATCGACGTCGACACCGGCAGCTACAGCAATGTGCGCCGCCTGCTCAACGCGGGCCGTTTGCCGCCGGCCGACGCGGTGCGGGTGGAAGAGATGGTCAACTATTTCCCCTACGACTACGCGCAGCCGCGCGACGGCCGTCCCTTCGCCGTGCACGCCGACGCCGCGCCCGCGCCATGGCACGCGCACAACGTGCTGCTGCGCATCGGCATCAAGGCGGCCGACGCGGCCCGCGACAGCCTGCCGGCGGCCAACCTGGTCTTCCTGGTCGACGTGTCGGGCTCGATGTATTCGCCCGACAAGCTGCCGCTGCTGAAGTCCTCGCTCAAGCTGCTGACCAACGCGCTGCGCCCGCAGGACCGCATCACCCTGGTCACCTACGCCAGCGGGACGCGCGTGGTGCTGCCGCCTACGCCCGGCAGCGACAAGGCTGTCATCTCGGCAGCCATCGACGCGCTGGTGGCGGGCGGCTCCACAGCCGGCGCCAGCGGCATCGCGCTGGCTTACCAGGCCGCGCAGCAGAGCTTTATCGCGGGCGGTATCAATCGCGTATTGCTTGCCACCGATGGCGATTTCAACGTCGGCATCACCGACTTCCGCCAGCTCAAGTCCCTGGTTGCCGAGAAGCGCAAGTCGGGCGTCTCGCTATCCACGCTTGGCTTCGGCACCGGCAACTACAACGACCAGTTGATGGAGCAGCTGGCCGATGCGGGCGACGGTGCCTACTCCTATATCGACAACCTGATGGAAGGCCACAAGGTGCTGGTGGAGGAGTTCAGCTCCACGCTCGCCACGGTGGCGCGCGACGTCAAGATCCAGGTGGAATTCAACCCCGCCACGGTCAGGGAATATCGCCTGATCGGCTACGAGAACCGCGCGCTCAGGCGCGAGGACTTCAACAACGACAAGGTCGATGCCGGCGACATCGGCGCCGGGCACACCGTGACCGCGCTCTATGAGCTGACGCTGGCGGACCAGCCCGGCCTGCTCGATCCGCTGCGCTACCAGCCGGCCAGCCCCGCTGCCCGGCCGGGCAAGGGCACCGCTGGCGAGCTGGCCCACATCAGGCTGCGCTACAAGCTGCCGCAGGCCCAGGCCAGCGAGTTGATCGACCTGCCGGTGCAGGCCGCCTCCGTGCGGCCATTGGCGCAAACCGACGACGCCTTCCGCTTCGCGACCGCGGTGGCCGGCTTCGGCCAGGTGCTGCGCGGCGGCAACCATGTCGGCGGCTGGACCTGCGCCGACGCGCGGGCACTTGCGCTGGGCGCGCGCGGCACCGACCGCTTCGGCTATCGCGGCGAATTCATCAAGCTGGTCGACCTGGCCCAGGCCCTGTCGACCCGCCCGGCGCTGGCGCAAGACGGCGAGCCTGCCGGGGAGCCGCCACGCTAAAGCCGCCGCCGTCCGGGCGGCTCGCGCGGGCCGCCCGGCACGATCAGCCCGGCCCGCACGACAGCGGCTGTCATATACTGCCGCGCATGAATACCTGCGCACCGGGTGCCCCACCCTCCAATCGCACTACCGGCCTGTCCGCGCTGCCGGACACCGACCTGATGCTGCTGGTCGCCAACGGCCTGATCGAGCAGCCGGTAGCGGAGCTGTTTCGCCGCCACAACGCGGCGCTGTACAACTATGTGGCCTGGYTGTGCCAGGGCAATGCCGGCGAGGCAGAGGACGTGACCCAGAAAACCTGGGTCAAGCTGATGACCCGTTGCGGCGACTACCAGCCCAGCGCGGCCCTGCGCACCTTCCTGTTCCAGATCGCGCGCAATACCTGGCTGGACCAATTGCGCGGCGCCTACGAGCGCCAGCGCGACACGCTCGACGAGACCCACCTCGCCCTGCCGGCCGACGATCTCAGCCCCGAGGCCGAGGCGCAGTTGCGGCAGAACCTGCAAGGCGTGCGCCAAGCGCTGCTGGCGCTGCCGGCGGCGCAGCGCGAGGTGATCGTGCTGCGTTTCTTCAGCGAGATGAGCGTGGAGGAAATCGCCCTGACGCTGGGCGAGAAGTTCGAGACCATCAAGAGCCGGCTGCGCTATGCCTTCGCGCGGCTGCGCGATAGCCTGGCGGCCACGGCGTCGCAGGAGCGGCTGCCATGAGCGCGGACGAACGGTTCATTGCCGGCGAGGACCGGCTCTCCGCATTGCTGCGGCAGGTCCCCGCCTTTGCGCCGCCGGCCTCGCTGGAGGCCGCGGTGATGGCCGCAGCGCGCGCGGAGCAAGCTGCCCGGAACGCACCCGCGCCGTTGCCGCCCACGGCGCTGCCGCCCAAGCTCCGGGCCTACGCCGAGCAGGCCGCTGCCCCTGCCGACGATGACGGGCAGGACTTCACCCCGCCGGCTGGCTTGCAGGCGTCGGTCATGGCGCAAGCCGCGCGGCTGCAGGCGGCACAGGCAACGCGCCGCAACGCGGTGCTGGAGGAAGTCCGGCGCGGCGACCCACCGCAAAGCGTGCTCGGCGCGCCAGTCAGCGAGGCGGCGCAGGCCTGGCTGCGCGAACAGGCTACGCAGCAGGCCCTGGACGAACAGGCGGCGAAACCGGCCCGGGCCCGCCGCGCGCGGCGCTGGTGGCCAGCGCTGGGCGTGCTCGCCGGCACCCTTGGCGTGGGCGTCCTGTCGCTGCAGATCGTATTGCGCCAGATTGACCTGCGCGGCGGCGAAATCACGTTGCCGGCCAATGCGCCCGCCCCTGTGATGGCCAAGGCGGCAAAGCAGGCGGATGCGACCGAGCCAGCCACGCAGGCGCCGCGCCAGCCTGCAGTTCCGGCCCCGCAAGCCGAAACCGCTGGACGGCCGGCATCGCCGCGCGCGGATGCGCAGGCGCCACCGCCCCCGGCACAGCCCGCGCAAGCCAGCCCGTCCGCGGCGGCCGGCGCGCAACCCCATCGCGCGCCCCCCGCCAAGGCGCAGGCCAAGGCCGCGCCGCGCGAGCCCGACGTGCTCGCGGAGCAGCGCGCACCTGCGCCAGAGGAAAGCGCCCCCGGCGTGACCGGCTCGCTACCCGCCGGGGCGCCGCCCGCGCCCGCGCTGCGCGCGCCGGCCCCCATGGCTGCCATCGCTCCACCCGCCCCGATCGCATCGATCCCACCAATCGCGCCAGCTGCGCCGGCGCCTGCCATCGAGCCGCCCCGGTTGGCGCTGCGCGCCAGCCCGTCGCCACAGGCCGATGCGGCGCGCGCGCCGGCGGTCAGGGGGCAACGGCCGGGAAACTGGACGATGAGCTGGACGATGAACCTGCGGGAGGAACCCCAGTTGGCCGTGGAGCGCCTGCTTTCCGCCCCGTCGGGGGCGGCGCCGGCTGCGGGCGCGCTGCTCGCGCTGCGCGTCACGGCGGCGGCACCGGCAAGCCCGGAAGTCAGGGCCTGGGTCGAGCGGCTATGGCAGGCGGTGCCGGCTGAATACCGGCCCCCGCTGCCCTATGCCGTGCAGGCAGACAGCACGCTGCCGCCGGCCACCGTGCGCATCGAGCGCCAGGCCGACAGCCCGCCCTGAACGGGCGGCGGCGTCACGCGCAGGGCATGGTCAGCCCTGCGCCACCTCGCTCAGGCCTCCGCCGAGCGAGGTGATCACCGCCAGCAACTGCTCGCGCAGCCAGCGATTGGCGCCGTCGTTCTCGCCGCCCGCGTGCCAGTAAAGGTGCAGTTCCAGCGCAGGCACCTTGAAGGGCAGCGAGAGCAGCCGGTTGGCATAGGGCTCGTTGGCAATGCGCGCATAGCGCAGCGGCAGCGTGGCCAGCAGGTCGGTGCAGCTCACCACCCGGCAGGCCGCGGCGTAATGCTGGCAGCGCAGCCGCACCCGGCGCGTCAGCCCCATGCGGTGCAGCGCCTGATCCTCCAGCCCGGCGCCGCGCCGGCGCGATGACACGTGCACGTGCTCCGCGGCCAGGTAGCGCTCCAGCGTCAGCTCCTTCTTCACCAGCGGATGATCGCGGCGGGCCAGCACCACCATCGGGTCGGCCATGAATGGGGCATGGTGGATCGCGGGCGACACCGGCAGCAGGATATCGATCGCGGCGTCGAGCGTGCCGGCCAGCATCTCGGACTCCATCTCGCGCCGGTCGAAGCGGATCGCGGCAATTTCCACCTGCGGCGCCGCCGCGGTCACGCGCGCCATCAGCGGCGGCAGCAAGGTCGATTCCAGCGCGTCGCGCATGCCGATGGTGAAACGGCGCACGGTGGCCGCCGGATCGAAATGCGGCGTATCTTGCAGGGTGCGCGCGAAGGATTGCAGCGCGGCGCGCACCTCGGCGGCCAGCGAGCGCGCCAGCGGCGTGGGCGCCATGCCCTGCCCCCGCCGCTCGAACAGCGGGTCGTCGAACAAGGTACGCAGGCGCCCCAGCGCATGGCTGACCGCCGGCTGGGTCAGGTTGAGCTGGCGGGCGGCGGCCGTGATGCTGCCTTCGCTATGGATAGCGTCGAACACCACGAAGAGATTGAGGTCGATGCGGGAGAGCTGCATGGCAGGCATTCTGGCACGGAATGCAGCGCATTGATACTGTCAAATCCAGAAAATTCATTTTTCTAATTACCTGGATTGCGGTACAGTCCTCCTCAGTCAGCGCAAACCGCGCAAACCGCGCACCGCCGGCGCCGGAGACGGCCCACCGCAATCCGTTGCGGCCCCGCCGGAGGCCGGTCTCATTCAAAGTTGGAGGAGACAACATGCAATTCGAGTACACCCCCAAGGTCAAGGAAATGCAGGCTCGCCTGCTGGCCTTCTTCGACAAGCACATCTATCCGAACGAGAAGCGCTACCACGCGGAGGTCCAGGCCAATCGCCAGGCCGGCAACGCCTGGGTGCCGACCAAGGTGATCGAGGAACTCAAGCCGCTGGCGCGCGAAGCCGGCCTGTGGAATCTGTTCCTGCCCCACTCCAAGCGGGCCCCGGAAGGCCTGTCCAACCTCGAGTACGCACCGCTGTGCGAAATCATGGGCCGGGTGCACTGGGCGGCCGAAGTCTTCAATTGCGCCGCGCCCGACACCGGCAACATGGAAACGCTGGAGCGCTACGCTTCGGAAGAACTCAAGGACAAGTGGCTGGAGCCGCTGCTGCGCGGCGAGATCCGCTCGGCCTTCCTGATGACCGAGCCGGCCGTGGCCTCGTCCGACGCCACCAATATCTCCTGCAGCATTCGCCGCGATGGCGACGAATACGTGATCAACGGCACCAAGTGGTGGTCGTCGGGCGCGGGCGACCCCCGTTGCCAGGTCTATATCGTGATGGGCAAGACCGATCCGGAGGCGGGCCGCCATGAGCAGCAATCGATGATCGTGGTGCCGGCCGATACCCCGGGCATCACCGTCAAGCGTTTCCTGCCGGTGTTCGGCTACGACGACGCGCCGCACGGCCACATGGAGATCGAACTGAAGGATGTGCGCGTGCCGGCCGCCAACATCCTGCTAGGCGAAGGCCGCGGCTTCGAGATCGCCCAGGGCCGCCTCGGCCCGGGCCGCATCCACCACTGCATGCGCAGCATCGGCGCAGCCGAGCGCGCGCTGGAACTGCTGTGCAAGCGTGCGCTGTCGCGTGTTGCCTTCGGCAAGCCGGTGGCCGCCCAGGGCGTGACGCGCGAGCGTATCGCCGAAGCACGCTGCGACATCGAGATGGCTCGCCTGCTGACGCTCAAGGCCGCCTACATGATGGACACCGCGGGCAACAAGGTGGCCAAGGCCGAGATCGCCATGATCAAGGTGGTGGCGCCGAACATGGCCCTGAAGGTCATCGACTGGGCCATCCAGGTCCACGGCGCCGCCGGCGTCAGCGACGACTTCCCGCTGGCCTCGTCGTGGGCGCAGCAGCGTACCCTGCGCCTGGCCGACGGCCCGGACGAGGTGCACCGCAACGCCATCGCCAAGCTGGAACTGGCCAAGCACATGGGCCAGAACCCGGATGAAATCAACATGCCGGTGGCGCGCGGCTTCTAAGTCGCAAAGCCAGTATCACCCCCGGCCCTGCCGGCAACATGGAAAACGCGCAGCCTGTCTGCGCGTTTTTTTCTTCTGTGCTTAAATCGCGCGGTTCGCCAGGTCAGTGGTTGATGTGGCAGTTTAAATGTTCGCAGCAACCACAGCATTCACAGCCAGGAGCCTCATCCGATGATCGACGTCTACAGCTGGCCCACGGCCAACGGCCACAAGGTTCACATCATGCTCGAGGAGTGCGGCCTCGAGTACAAGGTCCACCCCGTCAACATCGGCGCCGGCGACCAGTTCGAGGCCGACTTCCTCAAGATCAGCCCGAACAACAAGATCCCGGCCATCGCCGACCCCGACGGCCCGGACGGCCAGCCCATCTCGCTGTTCGAGTCCGGCGCCATCCTGCTGTACCTCGCAGGCAAGACGGGCAAGTTCCTGCCCGAGGACGTGCGCGGCAAGTATGAGGCGCTGCAGTGGCTGATGTTCCAGATGGGCGGCGTGGGCCCGATGCTGGGCCAGGCGGCCCATTTCCGCGTGTACGCGCCCGAGAAGATCGAATACGCCATCAAGCGCTACAGCAACGAGACGCGCCGCCTCTATGGTGTCATCGACAAGCAATTGTCGAAGCATGCCTGGCTTGCGGGCGACGCCTACTCCGTGGCCGACATCGCCACCTTCCCCTGGCTGCGCAACTGGCAGAACCAGGGTGTGGTACTGGACGACTACCCGCACCTGAAACGCTGGCTCACCGAGATCGCCGAACGCCCGGCGGTCAAGCGCGGCGTGCAGGTGCTGGCCATGGAGCGCAAGCCCCTGCAAGATGACAAGGCGCGCGAAGTCCTATTTGGTGCCGGGCAGTACCAGCGCCGCTAGGCATTGCCCCGGGGCGAGTTCCCCGGGCAGGGTCAATGCAGGGAGACGGACTGCACCCCTCCGACTTCTCCGGCCACTTGCGCCGGCGCCTGCAGGCAGCACAGCAGGCTCGCCACGCGATGGAGCGCATCGATCCGGTACGTTTCGTCGGGATCCGGCGCGAAGACCATGCCGGGCTGCAGGTAGACCACCTGCCGCTCGACTTGCGGCCAGGGCGAATGCCATTGCAGGCACAGCGTCCCCTCATGGCAGGCCGCCCAGTTCAACCCGCCCGCGCGCAAGCGCACCGCCCATTCCCGCTCGCCCTCCGCCAATGCGACAAAGGCCGCGTTGACGCGTGCCAGGCCAGGCGCCAGCGCGTCGCTCCTCCCGGCACCAGATGCAGCCCGCCAGCGCTGCGCCTGGCCCGCGGCAAAGGCGTCGTAGCTTCTCGTGATGCCCGCCCCCACCAGCCCGACGGCGCCTGGATCCAGGATGGCGCGGATCAGCACGGTGTCCTGCAGCGCCGCAAGCTGCAGCCGCTCGGCCTGGCGCAGCGCGTACACGCCGCCGGCGGCCAACAGCACCGGGTCGCCGCCCGCCGGCGTCAGCTTGATGGTCCCGCACAGGCAAGCCCACCACTCGGCACGGGCGGCGACGACGCCCGACTGCATCGCGCCCTGCGGCAGGAAGATGTAGTCGCCGCTGCTGCCCAGCCCGGCGGACTCCGGCACCACCCTCACCTGCAAGCCGACGCGCAGCTGCGAATCGCTTCCGCCGATCAGTACTTCGCCGCGCATCTGCGCGTCGAACAACGAAAAAATACGCATGACACACCCTTCTCCGCATGGTGGAAAAATGTAGCGCCGCGCTTCCCGGGGGTGAATTGCCCTTGAGTCCGAAGCTTTGATTGCCTGGTTTCCTGGTTTCCTGGTTTCTCGGTACCTCGGTTTTCTTGTCTGCTGCCGTCCTGCCGACTTATTCTCCTGCGCTGCCAGTGCCTGAACCCCCTCCCGGCCTGGTCAGTCACATTCGGAAAAGCTTTTACCCGACACTCGCAGGCATCATCCAAAGGTTTGCCGGGATCACGTCGATCACGTCGCCTGTAGTGGTTGCCACCGCCTTCGCCAATATCAAAGACAGCAAGCAACAAGCGGCAAGCAAGCGGCAACAATGAAAACAGCCAAACCCGGGTACGCGCGCTTCAAATCCGCGCACTCCCTCCTGCTGACCACCCGGCACTCCGATCGGCATCATTGTAACCTATAGTGCGTAATACTATAAGGCGTCGCCACAAAGAGGTCAAAGCCTTAGCCTCGATCCGTTTTCCATTACGCATAGCGCCATGGTCGGTGATCCTCTGAAGCTCTTCGGGCTGCATCTTTCGGCGTTGCGCAAACAGCGTGGCTGGTCGCAGGAAAAGCTCGCTCTCGAAAGCGGCATGGCGCGCTCCTACCTGAGCGGTATCGAGCGCGGCGTGCGCAATGTCTCCCTGATCAATATCTGCGCGCTGGCCGGCACGCTTGGCGTGAGTGCCAGCGAAATGCTCAACTTCACCGGTGGCGAGGGCCAGGGCGGCGCCCTGGTGCTGGAGCAGAAGTGCGCGGAGTTCAATATCACGCCCGCGCAGCGCGTCACCGTGCGCCATATGGCTCTGATGACCGACACCGAGCAGGACGTGATCGCGTCGGTAGCGCGCACGATCGCCGTCCGGGCCATGCAGCAGACCTGACCGCCTGGCGCGTCCACTGCCAGCAAGTTCGGCAAAACGCGCTGCGTCGAGGTTGACCCCGCACACGGTCAGCGCCACCTTCTTGCCCGCCAGCGTCTCACGCAGGGGCGCCAGCAACGCCGCGGTGGACACCGCGGTGGGGCGGGCTCCGTAGCCAGCTTCATGTCGCGATAGAGGATGCGCATGGCGTCGCATATCGCCGCGTCGGATACCCACACCATGGCGTCGACGAACTGGCGGCACACGCCCTAGCTGCAGTCGAGCGCATACGGCGCGCGCAGGCTGTCGGCGACCGTGCTGACCCGATCGAGGGCTTGCGGACCCCCGCCTCGAAGCTGCGGTTCATGGCATCGGCGCCCTCCGGCTCGGCGCCATAGACCCGGCAGGCCGGATGGATCTGCTTGACCGCCGCGGCGATGCCGGCGCACAGGCCGCCGCCGCCCACCGGCACCACCGCGGCATTGAGGCCCCTCCAACCTGGCGCATCAGTTCCAGCCCCACCGTGCCGGTACCCTGCGCGACCAGCGAGCCGTCGTACGGCTGGACCATGGTGCGCCCCTCCTGCTCGACCAGTTGCAATGCGTGGTCAAAAGCGGCATGCACATCCGGCAGCAACAGCACCTTGGCCCCGGCCTCCCAGCAGGCGGCTATGCGCGCCGGACTGGCGCTGGCCGGCATCGCCAGCTTGGCTCCGACGCCGACCAGCTTTGCCGCATGGGCCACCGCCATGGCATGGTTGCCGGCACTGGCCGCCACCACGCCGCGCAAACGCGCCGCGTCGTCCATGCGCTCGATGCAGTGGTTGATGTCGCGCGGGCCTCATCGTGGTTGGCGTACTGACGCTGCAACACGCGTTCCATCTTCAGGTTCAGAAAGAACCGCTCCATCACGGCGTTGTCCTCCTATCGACCTTGTCCGAGGAAATTAGACCACCACAGAAAGCGTACTCGACATATCTGGGGTGTGGTTCTGAGGATCAGCCAATGTTGGTAGCAAAGACACTTAAACCGAAGCGGAATTCGAATCGTCTCTATGTCACTAAAGGCGCCAATGGGCTAACGTCGATAGAGACGAAAGGCCACAACAAGCAGCTTCAAGCATTCGCGCGAAAATGAGCACACATCTCACTATCCCGCTTCTGCCTTATCACATCGGCGTTGTCGCCTGGAAGTGCCCATTTTCGGGCAAACGGGCGCCAATCGTCGCTGTGAATTGATCATCCATAAACGGACGTCTCAACGACGAGAATACCGGGAAGAGGTTAATTCCCGATGTGTTCGCGGTCTTCTGGCTTGCATTTAAGAAAACCACCAGGATCTTGACCACCTTGCCCATTAAACCTCATGACGCCACTGCGCCCACCCCGCCTCGCGTGTGCGGCATCCCGGCCAGATTCGACTGCAGTTAGCCGTCCATGCGCGCTACCGGATGCGCGAAGATCAGGCCGTGCTGTTCGAGATTGCGGCAGCGAACTAGCAGAAGTACGGCAGAAAGCGGCCCAGCCCGTCGAAACGCCGCGCGCATTGCCGCGGTCAGCCAGGTGACCTCCGAAGAGATCGACATGTGGCTGCCGCGAGCGGCAATGACAACCGGCCATACGGTTGGCGGGAACCAACGAATGCAATTCAACTGCTGACAGGAGAGGGCCAATGACTACTAAGTAACTACCGTCTCATTCTCTCAGAGCAATCAACGAACAGGAGGCAATATGAGTGCAGCCTTGGATCTCCAAAGTAGCGTCTACAATTTCTTGTATCCAGAGGAACTGACTAGATATCAACACGAAGGAGTCATTGGAAAATTCAGAGACGAGTGGGATGTTGAAGAGACGCAAGCACTTGACATCTTTTCAGAGATGAAGAAATTTCTTTACGTATCCGAGTACGCACAGAAACAATGTATTGAATTTGAAATCGATGAGCCAATTTTAATGATTGATAAAATGTGGCACCAATTCATCCTCTTCACCAACGATTACGATAAATTCTGTAACCACTTCTTTGGAAAGATGCTCCATCACATGCCCTTCTGTTCGGCGCACCTGACACAGAAAATCAAGACACTGTCTCAGAACGGAATAACACTGAACGAACACAAGCGTGAAAGACTGGAGAAACAGCTCTATGTCATCAGCTCGACGTTCGGCGCTGAAACACTGAAGAAATGGTATGTGCACTACGGCAGAAAATACTCGCCCGAAAAGGTGAACATGCTGCAGCGCCCCGCTTTTCATGGGGAACTGGATAAGCTGGGTGTGCCAATCGAGCCGAAAGCCGCTGACAGGATGACGGGCGCCGAACTTATCCAAGGCATCATTCAGCACGTCTCGCCGTCAATGTATTGTGGCGGGAGCAGTTGTGGCATGTATTGCACCTGCAACTCTTCCGGTAATCCTTACTTCTAAAACACGGACATCAAGTGTGGCGCCCCGTTTACGAGAATTCGCATTTGAATCGAAGTAAATTCCAGCCATGGAGTCGGGAATTGAATCAAAGAACGAACGCATCGAATTATGTTTCGCTGTTACTGCTTCGTTATAAATACTACTTTGCGGGGGTAGTTTCGCTGGCATGTTTGAGTGCAATATTGAACACATCGTTCGGCGCCATGCTGAAGTGGCTTACAGACGGGCTACAACGTGGAACACCAGGCGTACTCTTCCCTTTTATCGCGCTGTTCGCATTGCAAAGATTTCTACTTCCGATCGCGGGCGCCACCGGTATGCTGCTTTCAAACAGATTGGCGAATAGAATCGAGAGCGATATTCGAAAAAGCTGGTATGAATATGTTGTTGGCCTGGATTATGGTAGCTCCAGACTGAAAAATTCCGGAGAGTACCAGAAGAAGATACAGGAGGCCGTTGTTTCAGTGCGCACCCTTCTAAACAACACACTAAGATCATTGCTCTCGATAACACTTGAGGCTATCTCAATCGCCCTGTTTGCGATTATTTTCGTTGGCGTGGAGGCTGGATTGGTTCTGCTATTCTTCGCTGCCTTCTATTCCGCATTCGTCATTTATTCAACGAAGAAGAGAATACCCGTGATGAGGGAAATTGCCCAATCGGACGCAGAATGTGCCGCATTCATGCACGATAGTTTTATAAACTCCGGATCAATCTCCCCCGACGTTCGGAATAGTAGGGTAAATCAGCACGAAATCCTTCTCTCCAAACTGGAAAACAAGAAAAATCAGAACGTGAGAAAGCTATTTCTCGACAGCTCCCTTTCTTCTGTAATCTGCCTGACAGCTTGCTTCCTGACTCTCATGGCATATTACCCGCAAGGGAAAAACTCGACGGGCGCGATCATTATGCTGGCAACCGGCTTGGCTCAATTGATAATTCAGATCAATACACTTGGATTCAACTATCGAAGCATCCTGAGCGCCAAGATCGATATCTTTCGAATCTCCGAAGGCCTGACGATCAAGAAAAAAATCAGACCCAGTGTTGCGTCTCCAGTTTTTGGAGCCAAGAGCTATGATTTTTCATTCCAGGACTTCAGGGCTCCTGGCGTCGCAGTAGATGGCACCCCTCCAGTATATGGGGCGATCTGCATTAATTCTGGAGTCGTGAACACGTTAAGGGGTCCCAGCGGCATTGGAAAAAGTACCGTCGCGCGAGCGATGCGTGGGGAAGTTCGGACGTCGGCCGGACAACTGCTCGTCAATGGCATGGACGTGAGCGATATGCAGTCGGATCTGTTGCTGGAAAAGATTGGCTATGTTTCCCAGGATAACACCATCTTTAACGAATCCATAATGCAGAATCTCCGGTATGGGAAGCGTGACGCTACACGCGAGGAAATCATCGAATCGCTTTCCAAGGCCGGGTTGCTAAAATTCAGTGACAACCTTGAATACGTAGTCGGGGAAAAAGGCGGGCGACTTTCCGGAGGAGAGCGCCAACGGTTGATTATAGCTCGAGGGCTGCTGCAGGAATGTGAAATACTGATTCTTGACGAACCGTTTTCAGGATTGGATGAGGAGAGGGCTTATGAACTCGCGGGGACTATAACGGGTCTGGCGAGTGACATGTGCATCTTTGTGATAATGCACCAGCGTCCCGAGTCACTCTTCGATCGCGATACCGCGATCAATCAGCACATCATGGAAGAAAAAAATGGAATAATCCACATCGCGACTCAGAGGTAAAATGCTGAACTCCCCCGAATTCCTGACCGACGGCTTGCATTTCCGACCCTATATTTTTGATTCCATTCCGATCGGAGAGATTGCGACCTGGGATGAAGTCAATTCTCTATTATCCAGCGGATTGGTTGATTACCCGAGAATTAGAGTTTCCAGTGCGGGCAACGCATATAGCAGAAATTATACTGGATTCTTGCGTTATTCGCTCACCGAGAGAGGCGAGAGGCGGCCCCGATTGATCCCCGGAGTTATCCATAAGGCAATGCGGGATGGTTGCACGATAATTATCGATCACTGTGAAGCATTTTTTCCTGGAATTAAAGCTCTGATTGGCGAAATAGGGTCCACATTATATTGCCAGGCATGGGCCAACCTGTACGTCTCTCCACGGGGACCAAGCGGATTTGGATACCATTTTGACGACCATGACATCTTCGCAATACAGATTCATGGCAGCAAACACTGGTCGATACATGCTCCTACGTATCATGCGCCAAATCGGGGTGATAAAAGCTTCTACCTGCCATCGCCTAAGGGCAAGCCGATGAGAGAGCACGTGCTTTCCGCCGGGGACGGTCTGTATTTGCCGTTTGGCTATTGGCACGATGTGGAGACAGTAACCGAAATTTCGATGCATGTGACGATTGGCCTGGACTTCACCAGAAAACTGGATGCCCTGAAACTGATTTCGGAAGAACTCGCCAAGGATCGTTTTTTCCGGGACAAGATCAACTTTTCTATGGCCTCGGTTGAGGCTCGTGAACTGCAAGAGCGATTGGTTGAGGCGATACGGGAACTGGACATGGAGATCTTTCTTACGAGACTGCGTGAGCGGCGTCTCGAGAAAGGATCAAGATTCAATTTTCCTGCATTCTAGAGGCACGATGAATAACGATAAATTTGATCTTATTAAATTTTCCTCTGAAATTCGCGATTTATTGGAGAGTGAGTTGGGGATCTCGGTGGGCAACATGGAGGTTGTCCCGTTTTCCGAGAAGCTGTACAAACTGGTACGCGACCAGGCTTACAATGAAGGCGTGCTGGATGCCAAGCACTTGCTGGATCGAAAGTTGTCCGATATCTCAGAACAGTTTGATTTTCTTTTGAGATATGAATAAAAAGTATTCGATCAAGCAGATAAGAGAAGTCTGGACTAATGCCTATTTGAATGGCGAAGTAGACTGGCTTTCATATCTGGAATCTTCTTCTTTCTTCGTAAAAAAGGGGGCCTCTTTGACCTCCAAATCCGAACAAATAACAAATATAAAGCGAAACCAGGCCAAGCTTCCGGGGAAAAAACATGGCGAAGTGGAATTCAAGGAATCAGTTATGGAAATACGCGAAAGAAGTAACTGGACCACTGTATCAGGTTTCGCCTCATTTAAGAGAAATGGAAAGATCGTTAGCCAGTGTGAATTCTTTGAGTTGTGGCTAATTATCGACGATCGGTGGCAGATCACGTCACTGTGTGTCGAAGATATCGATGGATCTTATGAAATATAACGATATTGCGTATGCACCACGAGGATGAAAAGGCTATGTCGACGGCACCGGCTTTTAACGGTGGGTACCGCGGAGCGAGAACAGGCTCCGACTTTTTGCAACGAATTTATAACAGTCCCCCGGAGCTATGGTATCAGGGAAAGCGAATCGAAGATGTCCGGAGTTTCGGGCCTATCAGAAATGGGGTAGAGACCCTTGCCAACCGCTTCCAGCTCGGTGTTTAGCGAAGCGGCCCTTTCGCTCGACGGCACGCTGCGAGCAGAATCAAGACGAAAAAAGCCCGCGGATGCCCAGGCGGGCAATGGCCCGCAGCAGCCAACGGAGATTTGAAGCCTGCCGCACGGAGCGAAGAAGGGGCGAGCGATATCGACGTCCTGGTGGGCCCATTGGCCGTGGCATATCCGTTGCGGCAACCGCGCCTTACACGCCCAGCATGCCCTGGCGCTCGATGAACGCAATCACCTGCTCCAGGCCCTGCCCTGACTTGATGCTGCCCATGACGAACGGCCGCGCGCCGCGCATCTTGCGCGCATCGCTTTCCATGACGTCCAGGTTGGCACCCACGTAGGGAGCCAGGTCGGTCTTGTTGATCACCAGCAGGTCCGACTTGGTGATACCGGGGCCGCCCTTGCGCGGGATCTTCTCGCCGCCCGCCACGTCGATCACGTAGATGGTCAGGTCCGACAGTTCCGGGCTGAAGGTCGCGGCAAGGTTGTCGCCGCCGGACTCGATGAAGACGATATCGGCATCGGGAAACTTGCCGAGCATGCGATCGACGGCTTCCAGGTTGATCGAGGCATCCTCGCGGATCGCGGTATGCGGGCAGCCTCCCGTTTCCACGCCCATGATGCGCTCGGCCGGCAGCGCGCCGGAGATGGTCAGCAGCCGCTGGTCCTCCTTGGTGTAGATATCGTTGGTGATGGCGACCAGGTCATAGCGCTCGCGCATGGCCTTGCACAGCATCTCCAGCAAGGTGGTCTTGCCGGAACCGACGGGGCCGCCCACGCCGACGCGCAGCGGGGGATTTTTCTTGGTACGGGCCTGGGTCATGTCGGGAACCTTGTCTCGGTGATCGTTTGGAGGCTTGCTCGGTCCGCTCAGGAACGGAACAGACGTGAATATTGCGTCTCGTGCCGCGCGGAAAGCAGTCCCAGCATCGGGGAAAAAGTGGATATCAGCGGCGGCTCGGCATCGGCACGGCGCAGGGCCTCATCGACGGTTTCCAGCACCGCGGGATGCAGCCGGCGCAGGATGTGCTGTCCCGCCACCTGGCCCAGCGGCACCGCCTTGAGCGCGGCTGACACCTGGTTCTCGGCCCAGCTGAAGCAATAGGCCGCCAACCCGTCGCGCTCGTCCACTTCCAGCGCCACGCAAGCCGCGGCGAAAGCGGTCGGCAGGCACACCGGCGACAGTGCCGCGAGCTGCGCGCGCAGCGCGGCATCGCCCCACTCCATCTGCGCCACCAGCCGGGCAAGCGACCAGCCCATCTGTTCGGTCTCCAGCCGCAACTCGGCGCTTTCGCGCGTGGCGTGGAACCAGTTGTTCCAATCGGCAAGGCGCGGTGCGTCCAGCGTGCGCCAATGGCGATGCAGCAGCAGCCATACGGGCGCCTCGCACTGCGACTGCACGTCCAGCAGGTTGCTGCGCACCCATTGCTCCGCGCTATCGGCATCGCGCACGATGCCGCAATCGATCGCGGCCTCGAGCCCTTGCGAATAGCTGAAGCCGCCGATCGGCAATGCGGGCGAGGCCAGGTGCAGCAGGCGGATGAGTTGGGAGAGCTTGGTCACGGGCGCTTCCATGCGTCGCGCCATCCATTGTTGCCCTGCAAATCGGCGGCATCGGGCTTCGGCGAGCGCCCGCCCCCTCCCCCCGCCTCCGATAAACCGCCGGTTTGCTTCCCTCTCCCGCTTGCGGGAGAGGGAAGTTCGGGCAGTTGTGGATGGAAGCGTGGCGGCTCGCTCATGCGTTTGGGGCAAAGGCTCAGTGCTTGTGCCCGCAATGCTCATCATGCACGTGCGGCGCATGATCGTGATCGTGATCGTGATCGTGATCGTGATCGTGATCGTGATCGTGCCCATGATGCTCATGAAACACCGTCTGCGCCGCTGCATAGTCCTCGGCGAACGTAGCATCGTGACCATGCTTGTGCCCGCCGCCATAGGCCCCCGCCTCCGGCTCGAACGGCAGCTCCGCGCGTTCAGCCTGCACGCCGAGCCGCCCCAGCATGTCGGCCAGCACCGGATCGAACTCCAGGCGCAAGTAGCCGCGGCCCACTTCCACCGGCGTGTGGCGATTGCCAAGGTGATACGCTGCGCGCATCAGCGCCCGCGGATCGCTGGCGCCCACCTGCAACACGGACTCCGGCGCGGCCAGCACCTCGACGAAGACGCCGCCCTCGGTGACCAGCAGGTCGCCGCCGCGCAGCACGGTGCCCCGCGGCAGGAACAGCGCCACTTCCTCGCCGTTATCCAGCGTGGCGCGCAAGCGGCTCTTGCTGCGCTGTGCGAAAGGCAGCACGAGCTTGGGCGCGCGGCGCACCAGCACCGCGGCGATGCCGTGCGGGGCGGCGAGGTGTTTGTCGATCTTTTGCAAAGGGGTCCCTCAGAAAAGGAAATAGCGCTGCGCCATCGGCAGAACGGTAGCCGGCTCGCAGATCAGCAACTGGCCGTCGGCCACCACCTGGTAGGTTTCGGGATCCACCGTGACGTTCGGCTGCCAGTCATTGTGCACCATGTCGCGCTTGCTGACGGTGCGCGTGCCGCGTACCGCCGACAGCACCTTTTCCAGCCCATAGCGTCCCCCCACATCGGCGGCCAGCGCGGCCTGCGAGACGAAGGTCAGCGAGGACTTGTGCAGTGCCCTGCCGGCTGCGGCGAACATCGGCCGGTAGTGCACCGGCTGCGGCGTCGGGATCGAGGCATTGGGATCGCCCATCGCCGCCGCGGCGATCATCCCGCCCTTGAGGATCAGGCTCGGCTTGACGCCGAAAAAGGCCGGCTTCCACAGCACCAGGTCGGCCCACTTCCCTACCTCGATCGAGCCCACTTCATGCGCGATGCCGTGCGTGAGCGCGGGGTTGATGGTGTACTTGGCGATGTAGCGCTTGACGCGGAAATTGTCGTGCCCGCCGCGCGCGTCGTTGGGATCGCCGGGCAGCTTGCCGCGCTGCGCGGCCATCTTGTGCGCGGTCTGCCAGGTGCGGATGATGACTTCGCCAACCCGGCCCATGGCCTGCGAATCGCTGGAGATCATCGAGAAGGCGCCGAGGTCGTGCAGGATGTCCTCGGCGGCGATGGTCTCGCGGCGGATGCGGCTTTCGGCGAAGGCGATATCCTCGGCGATCGACGGATCCAGGTGATGGCACACCATCAGCATGTCGAGGTGTTCGTCGAGCGTGTTGACCGTGTAGGGCCGCGTCGGGTTGGTCGACGAGGGCAATACGTTAGGCTCGCCGCACACCTTGATGATGTCGGGCGCGTGGCCGCCGCCCGCGCCTTCGGTGTGATAGGTATGGATGGTGCGGCCTTTGAACGCCGCGATGGTGGCCTCGACGAAGCCGGCCTCGTTCAGCGTATCGGTATGGATCGCCACCTGCGTGTCGGTGGCATCCGCCACGCTCAGGCAAGTGTCGATCGCCGCGGGCGTGGTGCCCCAGTCTTCATGCAGCTTGAGCCCGATGGCGCCCGCCTCGACCTGCTCCAGCAGCGGCGCCGCCTGGCTGGCGTTGCCCTTGCCGAGCAGGCCGATATTCATCGGGTAGGCCTCGACTGCCTGCAGCATGCGCTCCATGAACCAGGGCCCGGGCGTGACGGTGGTGGCGAAGGTGCCGGTGGCCGGCCCGGTGCCGCCGCCGATCATGGTGGTGACGCCGCTCATCAGCGCCTCTTCGATCTGCTGCGGGCAGATGAAGTGAATGTGGCTGTCGATGCCGCCAGCGGTGACGATCATGCCCTCGCCCGCGATCACTTCGGTGCCGGGCCCGACCACGATGGTCACGCCGGGCTGGATGTCCGGATTGCCCGCCTTGCCGATCGACGCGATGCGGCCGTCCTTGAGGCCGATGTCCGCCTTGACGATGCCCCAGTGATCGACGATCAGCGCGTTGGTGATGACGGTATCGACGCAGTCCTTTGCCATGCGCTGGCTCTGCCCCATGCCGTCGCGGATTACCTTGCCGCCGCCGAACTTCACTTCCTCGCCGTAGATGGTGAAGTCCTTCTCCACCTCGATGACGAGCCCGGTATCGGCCAGCCGCAACCGGTCGCCGGTGGTCGGGCCGAACATCTCGGCATAGGCCTGCCTGGAGACTTTCACGCTCATCACAGCGCTCCCATGATCTTGCCGTTGAAGCCGTAGACGATGCGCGCGCCGGCCAGCGCGACCAGTTCCACCGTGCGGCTCTGGCCCGGCTCGAAGCGCACGGCGGTGCCGGCGGCGATATTCAGCCGGAAACCGCGCGCGGCCTCGCGGTCGAAATCCAGTGCGGGGTTGGTCTCGTAGAAATGAAAATGCGAGCCGACCTGCACCGGGCGGTCACCGGTGTTGGCCACCGTCACGCTGACCGTGGCACGGCCGGCATTGAGTTCGATCTCGCCCTCTGCGGGCATCAGTTCACCGGGGATCATGCTGGGTTCCTTGTCGAGATCGAGATCAGGCGACCATCAGGCCAACGCCATACAGCGCCACACCGACGCCCGCCAGCCGTGCCAGCCAACCCGCCTGGCGGCGCAGCGCGCCGCCCAGGCCGATGCCCGCCAGATGCAGCGTCATGGTGGCGACCGTGAAGCCGCCCACATAGGCCAGCACCGCGGGCAAGGCGCCAGCCGTGGCCGGCAATTCGGCGCCATGCGCGTAGCCGTGGAAGACAGCGAAGCCACCGACGATGGCCATGCCGCCCCACGCCGGCAGCTTGGCGCGCAGCGCCACCAGCAAGCCGATTACCAGCAGCGAAGCGGCAATCATCGGCTCAACCAGCGGCAGGCCGAAACCGCCCAGCCCGAGCACCGCGCCGGCCAGCATCAGCGCCACAAACACGAAAGGCATGCACAATGCTTCGCGCGGCGAGCGCGCGCCCAGCGCGCTCCACACGCCCACGCCCGCCATGGCCAGCAAGTGGTCCATGCCGGTGAACGGATGCAGCAGGCCTGCCCACAGGCTGGCGCCTACCGTGCCGGCATCGTGGCCGGGGTGGGCGAAAGCCGCGGCGCTGGCAAGCGCCAGCGGGGCACCCATCATGGCGGCCCGGACGGCGCGCGAGCGATTGGATCGGTTCATGTCTTCACCTCGTGTTTTTCTGTTCGGCGGTTGGGAAGCGCTGGCGGGCGCAGGCAAGGCGCCCGCTCGTTTCAGACGATCGGATGGTGCACGGTGACCAGCTTGGTGCCATCGGGGAAGGTGGCTTCCACCTGGATCTCGGGGATCAGCTCGGCCACCCCGTCCATCACGTCTTCACGCGTGAGGACCGTGGTGCCTTCGTGCATCAGGTCGGCCACGGTGCGGCCATCGCGCGCGCCTTCCATGATGCTCGCGGTGATCAGCGCCACCGCCTCCGGATAGTTGAGCTTGAGCCCGCGCGCGCGGCGGCGTTCGGCCAGCAGCGCGGCGGTGAAGATCAACAGCTTGTCCTTCTCTCGCGGAGTCAGTTCCATCCTGGTATTCCCGTTGTTTCTTGTTTTGTACGTGCGGTAGGCGAACGACTGCGCTTACGTCGCCCACAGCCTCAGCGGCCGGGCGGCAACGCCATGGATGGGTTCGCGCAACGCGCTCCATGCCGCCACCATCAAATGCCTGACTGCCTCCATCTGCGCACCGAGCACCCGCAGCARCAGCATGGACTGTCCGTCCTGCTCGAAGCGCGTCACGCCGGCGCGCAGGTCCGGGCCATATGGCAATTGCCCCGCAAGCGCTTCGGCCAGGTCCTGCGTGGCGCCCTCGCCCACCGCCCACAGCGTGCCCATGACATTGAGCCCACCCAGCCCGGTCACCGCCTGGCGCAACGCGCTGCCCGCTTCCAGTTGCGCGCGCTCGATCCATAGTGGCCGCGTACCGCCGTTCACCACGGTATCCATTGCCAGCGACCCACGCGCCCAGGTCTCGCCGCTGGCCTGGCGGCCCAGCACCACGGCGTCCCAGCCGATCGCGCTGGCGCCGGGGGGCACCGTCACGGTGGTGGCAAGACGCCCATGCGCATCGTCGAATACGATGTTCTCCTGCGGCAGCCAGTCCACCCGCGCGCCGGCTTCCAGCGTCAGCGTGACCCGTTGCGCCGCCTCGCGGCCGAGCGACTTGTACCACTTGGTGGCGCCCGGTGTCGCCAGCACCGCATGTGCGCCCGCATCCACCGTCACGTCGATCTGGAGGCTGTCGCCACCGGCCACGCCGGCGGGCGGATGCAGGATCACCACATGGCAAATCGCACCGTCGGCACCCTCGGGATAGAGCGGCTTTTGCACCAGCAAGGGCCCGCGGTGGCGGCGTTCGATCAATACGCTGCGCTCGCCGCGCGCGGCAAACCGCAGGCGCAGGCTGGCTTCCCATGCGGGCGGCACGGCGAGGGTCGAAGGAAAGTCTGGATGACGCATGGAAATTGGGAGGACGGACGCCGCCAGTCTCCGGTGGAAGACCAAACCGGCGGCGCTTCATGATACCGCGCCTCTCGTGCCGGACAAAGCCGCAACCACGATCACACTGCGATCAACTCCCTCACCCCGTCCTCTTCCATCCTGGCCCCCTCGCCCCTCGCCACCACTTCGCCACGGCTCATCACGACATAGTGATCCGCCAGATGCCTGGCAAACTCGTAATACTGCTCGACCAGGAGCACCGTCATGCCGAATTCGTCCACCAGCATCCGCAGCGCGCGGCCAATGTCCTGGATGATCGAGGGCTGGATGCCTTCGGTCGGCTCGTCCAGGATCAGCAGTTCCGGCTCGCTCATCAACGCGCGGCCGATCGCCAGTTGCTGCTGCTGGCCGCCCGAGAGATCGCCGCCGCGGCGCTGGCGCATGCTGCGCAACACCGGGAACAACTGGTAGATCCGGTCCGGCACGCCGGTTGGGCGCTTCAGGCTGGCCGCGCCGATCAGCAGGTTCTCTTCCACCGTCAGGCGCGGAAAGATCTCGCGGCCCTGCGGGACATAGGCGAGGCCGGAAGCCACGCGCTCGTACGGCGGCTTGTTTTCCAGCGCCTGCCCCGCCCAGCTGATGCTGCCACTCTTGGTGGGCACCACGCCCATCAGGCACTTGAGCAAGGTACTCTTGCCCACGCCGTTGCGGCCCAGCAGGGTCGTCAGCTTGCCCTGCGCCACATCGAAGGTGACGTTGCGCAGGATGTGGCTGCCGCCGTAGAACTGGTTGAGTGCATTGACCTGCAACATAGTCTCGTTCCTCTTCTTTCTACCGGTGAGCGCTTATCGGCCGAGATAGGATTCGATCACGCGTTCCTCGCGCTTGACGGCGTCGAGCGTGCCCTCGGCCAGCACGCTGCCTTCAGCCAGCACCGTGACCTTGCCGGCATCGCCGGCCAGCGCCGCGACGAACTCCATATCGTGCTCGACCACCATCATCGAGCAGGTCCCGCGCAGGCTGTTCAGCAGCGTGGCCAGTTGCATGGTCTCTTCATCGGTCATGCCCGCCACCGGCTCGTCGAGCAGCAGCAGCTGCGGCTGCTGCATCAGCAGCATGCCGATCTCGAGCCGCTGCTTCTGCCCGTGCGACAGCAGCCCGGCGGGACGATAGGCTTCCTCCTCCAGCCCGGTCAGCGCCAGCGTTTCCTCGATGCGGCGATGCCCTTCGGCACCCAGGCGCGCCCGCAAGGAAGAGAACCAGCGCTTGTCGCCCTTCATCGCCAGCTCCAGGTTCTCCCACACCTCGTGCTGCTCGAACACGGTGGGCTTCTGGAACTTGCGGCCGATGCCGGTCTGCGCGATCCTGGGCTCGGTCATGCGCATCAGGTCGATGGTTTGCCCGAGGAACACGCGCCCGCTCACATTGGCATTGCGCGGCCCGGTCTTGCCGGTGATCACGTCCATCATGGTGGTCTTTCCCGCGCCGTTGGGGCCGATCACGCAGCGCAGTTCGCCATGGTCGATCGACAGCGTGAGCCGGTTGAGCGCGCGAAAGCCGTCGAATTGCACGGTGACGTCTTCGAGGTAAAGGATGGGACCGTGCGAGACATCGATGACGCCCGGCTCCATCACGTGGCCGAGACCGGTGGTGCCTCCGCTTTCCGCTTGTTGTGCTCCCAGTGCCGCGTTCATGCCTTGCCTCCGCTGCGGGTGACGGGCGCCGGCGCGTTCGCCTGTGCAACCGGTTCCGAAGCCTGCCTGCGCAGCTCGCGCGCGCGCTTGATCAGGCCGATCACGCCGTCCGGCAGGTACAGTGTGACCAGCACGAACATCGCGCCCAGCAGGAACAGCCAGTACTCGGCGAAATATGCCGTGAACATGGTCTTGGCGCCGTTGACGAGGAAGGCGCCGATGATCGGGCCGATCAGCGTGCCACGGCCGCCCACGGCCACCCACACCGCCATCTCGATGGAGTTGGCCGGCGACATCTCGCCCGGGTTGATGATGCCGACCTGCGGCACGTAGAGCGCGCCGGCAATACCGCACAGCACAGCCGAGAACGTCCACACGAACAGCTTGTAGCCAAGCGGGTTGTAGCCCGAGAACATCACGCGCATCTCGGCATCGCGCACCGCCGTCACCACGCGGCCGAGCTTGGACGTGACGATGTAGCGGCAGGCGATATAGCCGGCCAGCAAGGCCAGGAAAGTCAGCACGAACAATGCGGTACGGGTCTCTGGCGCAGCCACGGCAAAGCCGGCGATGCGCTTGAAATCGGTAAAGCCGTTATTGCCGCCGAAGCCGGTCTCGTTACGGAAGAACAGCAGCATCGCGGCATAGGTCATGGCCTGCGTGATGATGGACAGGTACACGCCCTTGATGCGCGAGCGGAAGGCGAAGAAGCCGAACAGCCATGCCAGCAGGCCGGGCACCAGCACCACCAGCAGCATGGCGTAGCCAAGATGCCCGGTGCCATGCCAGAACCACGGCATCTCCTTCCAGTCGAGGAAGACCATGAAGTCCGGCAGGTCGCTCTTGTAGACGCCTTCGCGACCGATGGCGCGCATCAGGTACATGCCCATGGCGTAGCCGCCGAGCGCGAAGAACACCCCGTGGCCCAGGCTGAGGATGCCGCAATAGCCCCACACCAGGTCCAGCGCGATCGCGGCCAGCGCGAAGCACATGATCTTGCCGACCAGCGTCAGCGCGTAGGCCGACAGATGCAGCGGATGGCCTTCGGGCAGCAGCAGCGCGCACACCGGCACGCCCACGCCCACGATCAAGGCGATCGCCAGCAGCGCCGCCCAGCTGCGGCCCGAGAACAGCGGCTGGCGTTCCGGCACGTTCAGCCGGAATCCCGTCGCGGATGGTTTCGAGGATTTCGAAGGGGAAGTCTGCATCATGCCTCCGCGCTGCGCCCTTTGAGCGCGAACAGTCCTTGCGGGCGCTTCTGGATGAAGAGCACGATCAGTACCAGGACAAGGATCTTGGCCAGCACCGCGCCGTAGAACGGCTCGATGAACTTGTTGATCAGGCCCAGCCCGAAGGCGCCGATGATGGTGCCCGCCAGCTGCCCCACGCCGCCCAGCACCACCACCATGAAGGAATCGATGATATAGGCCTGGCCGAGGTCCGGCCCGACATTGCCGATCTGCGACAGCGCGCAGCCACCCAGGCCGGCAATGCCCGCGCCGAAGGCGAACGCGTAGCTATCCACTTTCCAGGTGCGCACGCCCACGCAGGCGGCCATGGTGCGGTTCTGCGTGGTGGCCCGCACGAACAGGCCGAGCCGGGTGCGGTTGAGCACGGCCCACGCCACCGCCACCACGGCCAGCGCGAACACGATGATGATCATGCGGTTGTAGGGCAGCACCATGCCCGGCAGAAACTCCACGCCGCCGCTCATCCACGAAGGATTGGCCACTTCCACGTTCTGCGCGCCGAACAGCGTGCGCACCGCCTGCATCAGCAACAAGCTGACGCCGAAGGTAGCCAGCAGCGTTTCCAGCGGACGGCCGTAGAGGTGGCGCAGCACCAGCCGCTCCAGCACGAAGCCGACCACCGCGGAGGCCAGGAACGAAGCAGGCAGTGCGAACAGCAGATACCAGTCGAAGGCGCTGGCGAAATGCGCGCGGAATACGCCCTGCACCATATACGTGGCGTACGCGCCGATCATCAGGAATTCACCGTGCGCCATATTGATGACGCCGATCAGGCCGTAGGTGATGGCCAGGCCCAGCGCGGCGAGCAGCAGCACGCTGCCCAGGCTCAGGCCGGCAAAGAGATTGCCGAAGAGTTCCGCGCGGCGCTGGTCGCCGCGCAGCGCGTCGAGCGCCTGCTGGGCGGCGCGGCGCAGTTCGGCATCGGGCTCGCGGTAGTTGCCGGCGGCATCGCGCTCCAGCAGCGGCTGCAGCTTCTGCCGGCTCTGCGGGTTGCTGTCGCGGCCAAGGATGCGGATGGCTTCGAGCCGGTCGTCGCGGCTGCCCTCGGCCAGCACGATATTGGCCCAGATCACATCGAGCTTGGTGCGCAGTTCCGCATCGGCCTCGGCCTTGCGGGCGGCTTCCACCACCTCGCGCGAGGCGCTGCCGGGCTGGTCCAGCAGCGTGTTGACGGCCTGCGTGCGCACCGCCGCGTCGGGCGATTGCAGCAGCGTGCTGCTGGCAGCACTGTCCACCATCGCGCGCAGGCTGTTGTTCAGGGTGAGGGCTTCAAGCGCATCGGGCTTGGCCGTGACCGGATTGCCGCTGATGGCGTCCACCAGCTTGTCGCCGTCCTGGCGCACCATGCCGACGCCGGGCGCGTATTGCAGCGCATCGTCCTGCAGCGCCTTGAGGATGGGGCCCGCCTGCGCCACCGGCGCCTTGGTGATCGCCGTGATGGCGGCAGTCTTGGCGTCGAAGTCGTCTTCGGCGAGCGGCTTGAGGTCGGCCTGCGTCAGCGGCGCGGCCCACAGCGGGCACGCGGCGAGCAGCAGCAACGCTGCCAGCATGGCGCGCAACCTCGAAGCGAAAAAAAGCGAAAAGGGTCGGTGCATAAGGTTTGCGACCGTGCGCAGGAAGCGCGCGACCACCTTGATCGGCGGGGTTTTGCTTTCCACCGCGGCACGAAACGCCTGCCGGCGGCAATGGAAAATGGAACGATGATGGCTGGCTCCCCTCTTGCGCATGCGGGAGAGGGAAGCCAACAGCGGACAGCTTGCGGGCAAAGCCTGCTCAATGCTGCCTGCAGGCCGGCCCGCAGGCCAACCCGCAGTCCGTCTTACATCACCTTGTCCGGCTTGCCTGCATTACCCGCGATGTACGGGCTCCACGGCTGCGCGCGCACGGCCGCCGGGGTCTTCCACACCACCGTGAACTGGCCGTCGCCCTTGACCTCGCCGATCATCACCGGCTTGTACAGGTGGTGGTTCTCGCCCATGGTCAGCGTAAAACCGTCCGGCGCCTTGAAGGTCTGGCCGTACATCGCGGCGCGCACCTTGTCGGTATCGGTGGTGCCGGCCTTCTTCACGGCCTGCGCCCACATATGGATGCCGACGTAGGTGGCTTCCATCGGGTCGTTGGTCACGCGCTTGTCGCCGCCCGGCAGGTTGTTGGCCTTGACCCACGCTGCCCATTGCTTCTTGAAGGCTTCGTTCTGCGGGTTCTTGACCGACATGAAGTAGTTCCAKGCGGCCAGGTGRCCSACCAGCGGCTTGGTGTCGATSCCGCGCAGYTCTTCCTCGCCSACSGAGAASGCCACCACCGGCACGTCCTTGGCCTTCAGGCCGGCGTTRCCCAGCTCCTTGTAGAAGGGCACGTTGGAGTCGCCGTTGATGGTGGAAATCACCGCGGTCTTGCCGCCTTGCGAGAACTTCTTGATATTGGCGACGATGGTCTGGTAGTCGCTGTGGCCGAACGGCGTGTAGACCTCTTCGATATCCTTGTCCGCCACGCCCTTGCTCTTCAGGAAGGCGCGCAGGATCTTGTTGGTGGTGCGCGGGTAGACATAGTCGGTGCCCAGCAGGAAGAAACGCTTGGCGCCGCCGCCCTCCTTGCTCATCAGGTATTCCACGGCGGGAATGGCCTGCTGGTTGGGTGCCGCACCGGTATAGAACACGTTCTTGGACATCTCCTCGCCTTCATACTGCACCGGGTAGAACAGCAGCGAGTTCAGCTCTTCGTAGACGGGCAGCACCGACTTGCGCGAGACCGAGGTCCAGCAGCCGAAGGTGACGGCGACCTTGTCCTTGGTGATCAGCTGGCGCGCCTTCTCGGCGAACAGCGGCCAGTTGGAAGCGGGATCGACCACAACCGGCTCGAGCTTGCGGCCAAGCACGCCGCCGCTCTTGTTGATCTCGTCGATGGTCATCAGCGCCACGTCCTTGAGCGAAGTCTCGGAAATGGCCATGGTGCCGGACAGCGAATGCAGGATACCGACCTTGATCGGCTCCTTGGACTGCGCCAATGCCAGCGGGCTCACACCTGCCGTTGCGAAGAGTGCCGCGGCGGCTACCGCCGACAACTTCAGCATGTCACGTCTTTTCATTGCAGCTCCCAGATTTGTCGTGTTTGATAAGGAACAACGCTCCCGGGGGAATACTTCTGCAACTAGCGTGCCATGGCATACAAGCTTGTATACATGCCGGCGTACACCACTTGGCGAGCCTCTGACGGCAGACATGCAGCCCATCGCACCACGATAGTGCGCATCTGTCACGCACCAAGCCTGTGCGGCGCCGGTGCCTGATTCACATTGGGGCATCGGACAGCGCGCAGCGCGCATGCTGCACCGTGACTTGCCCGAATCCGGAATCGGCCCTATGGTGGCCTATCGCTTGCGCCATGCCATCGCGGCATCCTTCTTGCAATCTGCATGCCCTCCGGCAAACCGATGAACACCCTTCCGTCCTACCAGCCGCGCAGCGCCTGGGCCATGGCCTCGATGCTGACCTGGCTCTCGCTGATCAATTTCCTCGACAAGATCGTGCTTGGCATGGTCGCCGTGCCGCTGATGGCGGACCTCAAGATGCCGCCGGCGCAGTTCGGCCTGATCGCCAGCAGCTTCTTCTGGCTGTTTTCGCTATCCACCGTACTGGTGGGATTTCTCTCCAATCGGGTGGCCACGCGCTGGCTGCTGCTGGCGATGGGCCTCGCGTGGGCCTTGCTGCAGATACCGCTGGCACTGGCCGGTTCCGCACTGACCATCCTGATGTGCCGCATGCTGCTAGGCGCGGCCGAGGGCCCGGCCTTCCCGATCTCGGTGCATGCGCTGTTCAAATGGTTTCCCGACCAGGAGCGCAATTTGCCGGTGGCGATGCTCAACCAGGGCGCGACGGTGGGCCTGCTGCTGGCGGGACTGACGATCCCGCTGGTGACGATGCACTGGGGGTGGCGCGCGAATTTCGTGATGCTCGCCGCCATCGGCGCGGTCTGGAGCGTCATGTGGCTATGCGTGGGACGCGAGGGGCCGCTGGCCAATACACCCGCCCAGGGATCCGGCACCGCCGCGGCAATGCCCGCGCGCCTGCCCTACCGCCGCATCTTTCTCGATCCGACCGTGCTGGCATGCCTGGCCATTGGCTTCTGCGCCTACTGGGCGTTGGCGCTGGGGCTGACCTGGTTGCCGGCCTACCTCGAACAGGGCCTGGGCTTCGATCCGGTCACCACGGGGCGCTGGTATGCCGCCATCGTGGCCTCCGCCATGCCCGTCACGCTGATCCTGAGCTGGCTGTCGCAGCGGATGCTGCGCGGGGGCGCATCGTCGCGGCTGGCGCGCGGCGTGATCATCTCGATCGCCGCGCTGGTGGGTGGCATTGTGTACCTGGTGATTGCGTCGGTAGCGCTGCCGCCGGTACCGAAGACCCTGCTGATTGCCGTGGCGGCCTGTTTGCCGCCCGTGGCATTCGCGCTGACGCCGGCCATCCTGGCGCAGGTCGTACCGGAGGCCCAGCGCGGCAGCGTACTGTCCATCCAGACCGCGCTGGTCACGCTGGCGGGCATCCTGGCGCCCGCCGTGGTGGGGCAACTGGTACAGCGCCACGGCATGCATGCTGGCTTCGAGACGGGCTTCACGATCAACGCCCTGCTGCTGCTGCTGGGCGGCGTGATCGGCCTGTGCTGGCTGAATCCGGAGCGTTCGGCAAAGGCGCTGGCGGCGGCCACGCACGAAGTGGCGGCCGCGCGCTCGCCCGCCTGACTTACGAGTAACGGCGGCTGATCGATTCCGCGACGCACACGGGACGATCGCTGCCTTCGCGCTCGATGGTGACTTCCCAGCTGGATTGGGCGCCGACCAGCCCGGGCGCGTTTGGCATCGGCTCGAGGCGCTCCACCGACAGCAGCTTCACGCGGGCGCGCAGGCGGCTGCCCACCGGCACCGGCGCGGTAAAGCGCACGCGGTTGAGGCCATAGTTGACGCCCATCTTGACGCCCGGCATGTCGATTGCATTGCCCATGAAGACCGGCAGCAGCGACAGGGTCAGGAAGCCATGCGCCACCGGAGCGCCAAACGGCGATTCGCGGCGGGCACGCTCCACGTCCACGTGAATCCATTGATGATCGCCGGTGGCTTCGGCGAACAGGTTGACCTGCTGCTGGGTGATCTCGATCCAGTCGCTGACGGCCACTTCCTGGCCTTGCAGGCTTTCCAGTTCTTCGAGCGAAGCGATGGTACGCATGGCGTCTCCTTGTCGTTTTTTGTGGCCGGGATGGCCGGGATTCAGCTGGGGTGATGCACTGCCTCCCGCTTGCGGGAGAGCAGCCGGGGAAAAGAAACAGCCATCGTCATGGCAGACGGTTCTGGCGCATCCTGTCGGCTTCGACCGGCGCCTCAGGCCGGCCGGCGGCCATACATGCCCATGCCCTTGACGGTGCATACCAGTTCGCCACGCTGGTTGGTGGCTTCCCATTGCGTCTGCACCACGCCGCGGTCCGGCCTGGACGCCGATGCGCGCGCATCCAGCACCAGCAGCGATACGCTCAGCGTGTCGCCAGCGTAGACCGGCTTTAGCCAGCGGATTTCATCGACGCCGGGCGAGCCCATGCTGGCGGCCTTGGCGTTCATGTTGTCCACCACCAGCCGCATCATGATCGAGCAGGTCATCCAGCCGCTGGAGATCAGACCCTTGTAGATGCTCTTTTGCGCGGCTTCCTTGTCGATATGGAAGGGCTGGGGATCGTACTGGCGGGCAAAGGCGAGGATCTCTTCCTCGGTCACCAGGTGGGCGCCAAGGTCGCGCTTGCTGCCAACGGTGAAATCTTCGAAATACAGGGTGGACATGGATCGCTCCGTCAACGATGAATCGAGCTCGTTACATGACAAAAAACCGCGCCTGGAACAACCGGCGCGGTTCTTTGCATCAACCTGGATCAGACCGCTTCCAGGAAGCCGGGCTGTGTCGCGAAGCGGCCCAGGTGATGATCGACATCACCGAAGGTGGTGTTGATCAGCGTCAGGCGCTTGAACATGTGCGCGGCCGGCAGTTCGTCGGTGACGCCCATGCCGCCGTGGATCTGCACCGCTTCCTGGCCGACCGAGCGGGCCGCCTGGCCCACGCGGGCCTTGGCCGCGGAAGCGACGCGACGGCGCTCTTCCGGGCTGGCCTCGTCGAACCTGGCTGCGGCCAGCAGCGTGATCGAGCGCGACTGCTCGGCGTGGATGAACATCTCCACCATGCGGTGCTGCAGCACCTGGAAGCGCGCGATCGGCACGCCGAACTGCTGGCGCGTCTTGGCGTATTCCAGCGTGGCGGCGTTGAGCGTATCCATCACGCCAACGGCTTCCGAGCACAGCAGCACGGCGGCGTAGTCGGCCACCTGCTCGATCAGCGCGAAGGCTGCGCCGGCGGTGCCCAGCAGTTCGCCCTGTGCGTCCTTGAAGGTGATATCGGCCGCGCGCAGGTTATCGATGGTGCGGTAGTCGGTGATGCTGACGCCGGCAGCCTTCGGGTCCACCAGGAACAACGAAATGCCGTTGGTATCGGCGTCGGCACCGCTGGTGCGGGCCGAGACCACGAGCTTGCCGGCTTGCCCGCCGTGAATGACCACGACCTTGCGGCCATTGAGCTTGCCGTCCTTGGCGCTCACGCGCACGTCGTTGAGCGCATAGCGTGCATGCGGCTCGTTGAACGCAACGGCCAGCTTCAGTTCGCCGGTGGCGACCTGTTCCAGCAGCGCGTCCTGGCCGCCGGCCAGCTTGAGCGCGTAGGCGGCCACCACGGTGGCGAAGTACGGCTCGACCACCAGGCCACGGCCCAGCTCCTGCATCACCACCATCATGTCGATGGGCGTGCCCGAGAAACCGCCCTGCGATTCCGGTACCGGCAGCGCGGTCAGGCCGAGCTCGACCAGCGCGCCCCAGGCTGCATCGCTGTGGCCGGCAGGCGACCTGATACCCTTCTTGCGGGTTTCGAAGTCGTAGTCCTTGTCGATGAAGCGGTGGACGGCGTCAGCCAGTTGCTTCTGTTCGTCGCTGAGATTGAAGTTCATATCGCGTATCTCCTCACAGCCCCAGGATCATCTGGCTGATGATGTTCTTCTGAATTTCGTTGGACCCGCCATAGATGGAGGTCTTGCGATAGTTGAAGTAGTATGCGGCCAGCGGCGCGGCATCGTCGTAGCCGGTCACGGCGTGCTCGTGTTCGCATTCCAGGTAGGCGGTGTCGAACGGCTGCGCATAGGGACCAACGGCCTCCACCATCAGCTCGGTCAGCATCTGCTGGATTTCCGTGCCCTTGATCTTGAGCATCGAAGCCTCGGGGCCGGGGCCCTTGCCGGCGCTCTCGCTCGACACCACGCGCAGCACGGTGAGTTCCAGCGCCATCAGCTCGATCTCCAGTGCGGCAACCTTGGCGCCGAACAGCGGGTCTTCCAGCAGCGGGCGGCCGTTCTTCTGCTGTTGCCTGGCAACGCGCTTGAGGAAGCCAAGTTCACGCTTGGAATTGCCCACGCGGGCGATGCCGGTACGCTCGTGGCCGAGCAGGTACTTGGCGTAGGTCCAGCCGCGATTCTCTTCGCCCACGCGGTTTTCCACCGGCACCTGGACGTTGTCGAAGAAGACTTCGTTCACTTCATGGTCTTCGTCGAGCATGATGATCGGGCGCACGGTGATGCCCGGCGTCTTCATGTCGATCAGCAGGAAGGAGATGCCCTCCTGCTTCTTGGCTTCGGGATCGGTGCGGACCAGGCAGAAGATCATGTCGGCGTGCTGGCCGAGCGTGGTCCAGGTCTTCTGGCCATTGACGATGTAGTGCTTGCCGTCCATGGTCAGTTCGGCGCGGGTCTTCACCGATGCCAGGTCGGAACCCGAGCCAGGCTCGGAATAGCCCTGGCACCACCAGTCGGTGCAATCCAGGATGCGCGGCAGGTAATAATGCTTCTGCTCTTCGCTGCCGTACTTCATGATCACGGGCGCGACCATGGCCACGCCGAAAGGCAGCACGCCGGGCGCGCCGACGCGGGCATTTTCCTCGTCCCAGATATGGCGCTGCGTGGCGTTCCAGCCCGTGCCGCCGTACTGGACCGGCCAGTGCGGCGCGGACCAGCCGTGGCCCGCGAGCAGCTTGTGCCAGCGCACCAGGTCGTCGCGGCTGGGGCGGCGGTGATTGAGAATCTTGCTGCTGATTTCGGCCGGCAGATTGGCCTCCAGCCAGCCGCGCACTTCGGCGCGGAAAGCATCGTCGGACGCCGAATAGTTGAGATCCATGCCCGTCTCCAGTGATGCCGGCGTGAGACCGGCAGATGTTCTAGCTAGCGCGTCATGCACCGGCAAGAACTCTGCCTTGGGCACAAGACGCTATTCAGTGAGCCGTCTGCTTGAGCGCATCCGGCACCACGAGCTGGAAAGTATCGATGCCTTCCTCGGCAAGCGCCTGCACCTCTTCCGGCGAAGCCGTCCCGCGGATTCCGCGTTCCGGCGCTTCGTCGTAATGCATGCGCCTGGCCTCTTCGGCAAAGCGTTCACCCACGTCCTCGGTCCGCGCCAGCACCTGCTTGACCGCCTTCAGGTAAAGCGACTGCAGCGTTGCCGGCGCCGGGGCTTTCGCCTCGGCTGGCTTGCCTGCCGGCGCGGCGGCCGCTCCCGAAATATTCAGGCGCGGCGCGCTGGGCAGCCGGGTGATGGCATGGTCCTCGCAAACCGGACATTGGACGAGATTCCGCGAAATCTGCGATTGCGCATCGTCCTCCGAAGCAAACCAGCCCTCGAAACGATGGTCTTGCGCACAGCGCAGGTCGAGCACCTTCATGATGTTTCCAGCCCGTCGAAAGCTATAGTATCCGCGAAACGGAATTTTGTGAACGGTCGTGCTAATTTTTTTGCAGCCTTACCGTCCCCGGCTGGCGTAGCCGCTGCGTCCGGGGGAAATGGAGGTATGGCCGCGATCACACGGCTAAGAATAGGGATTCTACGCGCTCGGCCGGCAGCACGCTGGCGGCGGGTCGACAGCCGGACACGGCCGGGGTAGCTACGCGCCGGCCTTGCTGGCGGCGAGATTGACTCAGCCCTGCCCAGGAAGTACCTGTTCGCCGGCTTGCCAGGTGCCCGCTATGATCTTTTCCAGCCAGAAAGCCCCGATGATGGTCTTGACGTCGGTAATCCGCCCAGCCCGTACCCAATCGATCACCTGCCCCGCCGGCACGATAAACGTTTCCAGGAATTCACCCTCGTCAAGCTGCGCCGGCCCGGCGCTCAAGTCGCGCGCCAGGAAGATATCGATGAACTCGGTGGAATAGGAAATGACAGGATGGATGCGCGTGAGGTAATCCCAACGCCGCGCGCTGTAGCCGGTTTCCTCGCGCAACTCGCGCTCGCCGCAGCGCTGCGCTCCCTCCTGGGGATCCAGCTTCCCCGCGGGAAACTCAAGCATCACTTCGCCAACGGGATAGCGATACTGCCGCTCCAGCAGCACGGTGCCATCGTCGAACAGCGGGATCATCATCACTGCACCGGGATGCAGCACGTATTCGCGCCCGGCATGCTTGCCATCGGGCAGCTTGACGATGTCTTGCTTGAGCGTGAGGAATTTGCCTGTGTGCAGCGTGGCGGATGCCACGCAGGTTTCTTTCAGGCCTTGATCGTCGCCTGGGGCGATTTCGCTGGCGTCCAGCGTGTCAATCTTGTCGCTCATGAAAGCTCCGGGTCCGGACGCGGCCGGCCCGGGTGCCTTCGCTACCCGGCCTCAGGCCGCGCGATGTTTGACGAGATATTGCCAGGTGAAGCCGGGGAAGGCGAACACCAGCATCATGCAACCGGTGATGGCGTAGAACTGCCAGCCCTGCGGGAAGGCGTTGCCCAGCCCCGCCTCGATGGCGAAGCCGGCCAGGCCGGCCCCCACATACCAGGCGAACAGTTCGGCCGCCCTGATCCACAGCGGTTTCTTGACAAAGCGCAGCGGGATCAGCGCGAACAATCGCTGGTTGATAAACGGCAGGTTGGCACAGGCCAATGCCAGCAAGATGACAAACCAGCCCGCCGTGGATGAAGTCATGCCGCTACGCTGCCGTGATGCATCAGGACGCCAGCGAGGCGCGGATGGCCTGGTAGCAAAGGTTCATCAGCGCTGCCGGGAACAGGCCCAGGGCGATGATGACCGCGCCGTTCAGGGTCAGCATCGAACGCATGCCGAAGCTCGACTCCAGCTCGCGCTCGTCGGCCGGTGCATCGAAGTACATCAGCTTGACCACGCGCAGGTAGTAGAACGCGCCGATCAGCGAGAACAGCACCGCCACCACGGCCAGCCAGGTCATGCCGCTATGGACCACCGCCTCGAGCACGGCCAGCTTGGCGTAGAAGCCCATGGTCGGCGGAATGCCGGCCAGCGAGAACATCATCACCAGCATCAGCAGCGCGTACCAGGGATTCTTGCGCGACAGGCCCCTGAGGTCGTCCAGGGTCTCGGCCTCGAAGTCCTTGCCGGCGCGCAGCAGCACGATGCCGAAGGTGCCCAGCGTGGTGATCACATAGGTCACCGCGTAGAACATCGACGAACCGTAGGCGCTGGCGGCGCCGTCGGCCTTGCCGTCGGCCACGCCCGACAGCAGGCCCAGCAGCAGGAAGCCCATGTGCGAGATGGTGGAGTAAGCCAGCATCCGCTTCAGGTTGGTCTGCACGATGGCGGTCAGGTTACCGATGGCCAGGGAGGCCACGGACAGGACTACCAGCATGGTTTGCCAGTCCACCGCCAGCGGCAGCAGGCCTTCCACCAGCAGGCGCAGCGCCATGGCGAATGCGGCCAGCTTGGGTGCGCCGGCGATCAGCAGCGTCACCGCGGTCGGCGAGCCCTGGTAGATGTCCGGAATCCACATATGGAACGGCGCGGCGCCCATCTTGAACGCAATGCCCGCCACCAGGAAGACCACACCGAACGCCAGCATGGTGGTGTTGACACGGCCCGATTCCACGACGCGCAACACCTGGCCGAGGTTGAGCGACCCGGTAGCACCGTAGAGCATGGACATGCCATACAGCAGGAAGCCCGAAGCCAGCGCGCCCAGCACGAAGTACTTGATGGCCGATTCGGACGTCACGCGACTGTCGCGGCGCAGGGCCACCAGCGCGTAGGACGCCAGCGACAGCAGTTCCAGGCCCAGGTACAGGGTCAGGAAGTTGTTGCCGGTGATCATCACGATCTGGCCGCCCAGCGTGAACAGCGCGAGCATGTAGAACTCGCCGGTGAACAAGTCGCGGTCAGCCACATAGCCACGCGTATAGACCAGCGTGACGAGCAGTGCACCGGACGCGAAGGCCGACAGCACATTGGCCATCGGGTCCACCACCACCAGGTTGGAGAAGGCGTAGTGCGTATCGCCGGCCGCCGCGTTCAGCCCGAACCACACGGTCAGCACCAGCGTGGTCAGCAGCGACAGCGGATAGGCCACGCTGGTGCGGTTCCTGCCACGGGCAAGATCGATCCAGTTGACCGCGGCGATGGCGATCGCCAGGAAAATAATTGGCGCCACAGGTGCCAATGTCGAGGACGGTTGCATGTTTGTTTCTCTCCCCGATTACAGCTTCGACTGCGCCACGTGCGACAGCAGGTTCACAACGGACGCGTGCATCACATCGGTGAAGGGTTTCGGATACAGGCCCATATAGAGCGTCATGATCGCCAGCAGGCCGAGCATGAGGAACTCGCGCTTGTTCAGGTCGACCAGCTCGGCCACATGCTTGTGCACGATGTCGCCAAAGATCACGCGCTTGACCATCCACAGCGAATAGGCAGCGCCCAGGATCAGTGCGGTGGCGGCCAGCAGGCCGATCCAGAAGTTGAACTTGACCGCGCCCAGGATCACCATGAACTCGCCGACGAAACCCGAGGTGGCCGGCAGGCCGCAGTTGGCCATGGCGAAGAACACCGACAGCGCCGCGAACTTCGGCATGGTGTTCACCACACCGCCGTAATCGGCGATCTGGCGCGAATGCATGCGGTCGTACAGCACCCCGATGCAAAGGAACATGGCGCCCGAGATAAAGCCGTGCGAGATCATCTGGATGATGCCGCCCTCGATGCCGATCTCGCTGAAGATGAAGAAACCGAGCGTGACGAAGCCCATGTGGGCGATCGACGAGTACGCCACCAGCTTCTTCATGTCGGCCTGCACCATCGCGACCAGGCCGATATAGATCACCGCGATCAGCGAGATGGTGATGATGAAAGCGGCCATGCTATGGCTGGCGTCCGGCGCGATCGGCAGCGAGAACCGCAGGAAACCGTAGGCACCCAGCTTCAGCATGATGGCGGCCAGCACGACCGAGCCGCCGGTCGGCGCTTCCACGTGCGCGTCGGGCAGCCAGGTGTGGACCGGCCACATCGGCACCTTGACCGCGAAGGCCAGGAAGAACGCGATGAACAGTGCGATCTGCTCGTTCATCGACAGCTTGGCCTGGTGCCATTCGAGGATGTCGAAGGTACCGGTCTTGCTGTACAGGTACAGCAGCGCAACCAGCGTCAGCAGCGAGCCGAGCAGCGTGTAGAGGAAGAACTTGAAGGCCGCGTACACACGGTTCGGGCCGCCCCAGACGCCGATGATGATGTACATCGGGATCAGCGTGGCTTCAAAGAACACGTAGAACAGCATGCCGTTGAGCGCGCTGAACACACCGACCATCAAGCCCGACAGGATCAGGAACGAGGCCATGTACTCGGCCACGCGCTCGGTGATCACTTCCCAGGCGGAGATCACCACGATCACCGTGATGAAGGCGGTCAGCACCACGAACCACATCGAGATGCCGTCGACACCCAGGTGGTAGTCGATCTTGAAACGCTCGATCCAGGCCGCCTTCTCCACGAACTGCATCGCTGCGGTGGAACGGTCGAAGTGGAGGACCAGCGGCAGCGTCACGATGAAGCTGGCGATCGAGCCGAACAGCGACATCCAGCGGACATAGCCGGCGCTACGGTCGGAACCCGAGGCAAGGACCAGCAGGCCGAAAAAGATCGGCAGCCAGATAGCGAAAGACAGAACCATTTTCTTGTTT
The DNA here is from genome assembly GCF_056398885.1 of Cupriavidus sp. 01T418. NCBI lineage: Bacteria > Pseudomonadati > Pseudomonadota > Betaproteobacteria > Burkholderiales > Burkholderiaceae > Cupriavidus > Cupriavidus sp. 01T418. Next base: position 205,432 of record NZ_JBFTQG010000002.1, on the reverse strand, counting down.
TCCTTACTTGGCGCTCACCGTGGCGAATGGGGTGCCGAACACCGTCATCGTCAGCAGGATCAGCATGCCCAGGATCATGGCGAATGCGTAGTGATAGATGTAGCCGGATTGCAGGTAACGGCTCACCGAAGCGAACCAGGCCACCACGCGCGCGGCGCCGTTGACCACCAGGCCATCGATCAGGCCCTGGTCGCCGCCCTTCCACAGGCCGGCGCCGAGCAGACGGCCACCGCGGGCAAACACGGCGTCGTTGATTGCGTCCATGTAGTACTTGTTGTCCAGCAGTGTGTACAAGCCCGAGAAGCGCTGCTTGATTGCCGCGGGGATATCCGGACGCTTCATGTAGAAGAACCAGGGCAGCGCCACGCCGGCGATCGCCAGCCACAGCACCGGGGTCGTCACCGAATGCAGGGCCATCTCCAGCCAGCCGGGGAAGGCTTCGGCCAGTTCTTTCATGGCATGGTGGTTCTCGCCGACGTAGATCACGTCCTTGAAGGCCACGCCGTGCTTGAAGAAGTCGCCGAACAGCAACGGCTTGATCGTGATGGCGCCGATCACCACCGACGGGATCGCCAGCAGCACCAGGGGCAGCGTGACAACCCAGGGCGACTCGTGCGGCTTCTCGCCCGGCGCCAGGCCGTGATGGTGGTCGGCGGTGACTTCCTCGTCCTCATGGTTGCCCGCGTGATGCGCGCCGTGATCCTTGCCGAAACGCTCTTCGCCGTGGAACACCAGGAAGTACATGCGGAAGGAGTAGAACGCGGTGACGAACACGCTGGACAGCACCGCGAAGTAAGCGAAGCCGGAGCCCGCGATATGCGATTCGGCCACTGCCTCGATGATCGAGTCCTTGGAGTAGAAGCCCGCGAAGAACGGCGTGCCGATCAGCGCCAGCGAACCCACCAGCGACGTGATCCAGGTAATCGGCATGTACTTGCGCAGGCCGCCCATATTGCGGATGTCCTGGTCATGGTGCAGGCCGATGATGACCGAACCGGCCGCCAGGAACAGCAGTGCCTTGAAGAACGCGTGCGTCATCAGGTGGAACACCGCCACCGAGTAGGCCGACGCGCCCAGCGCGACCGTCATGTAGCCCAACTGCGACAGCGTGGAGTAAGCCACCACGCGCTTGATGTCGTTCTGGATCATGCCCAGGAAGCCCATGAACAGCGCGGTAATGGCGCCGATCACCAGCACGAACGACAGCGCGGTATCCGACAGTTCGAACAGCGGCGACATGCGCGTGACCATGAAGATGCCGGCCGTCACCATGGTGGCGGCGTGGATCAGCGCGGAGATCGGGGTCGGGCCTTCCATCGAATCGGGCAGCCACGTGTGCAGCGGGAACTGGGCCGACTTGCCCATCGCGCCGATGAACAGGCAGATGCAGGCGACCGTGATCATCATCCAGTCGGTGCCCGGGAAGATCACCGTGGCGAGCTGGTCGCGCGCGGCGAAGACGTCGGTGTAGTTCATGCTGCCGCTGTAGGCCAGCAGCAGGCCGATGCCGAGGACAAAGCCGAAGTCACCGACGCGGTTGACCAGGAAGGCCTTCAGGTTGGCGTAGATGGCGGTCGGGCGGGTGTACCAGAAGCCGATCAGCAGGTACGACACCAGGCCCACGGCTTCCCAGCCGAAGAACAGCTGCAGGAAGTTGTTGCTCATCACCAGCATCAGCATCGAGAAGGTGAACAGCGAGATGTAGGCGAAGAAGCGGTTGTAGCCGGGGTCGCCGGTCATGTAGCCGACGGTGTAGATGTGCACCATCAGCGAGACGAAGGTCACCACCACCATCATCATCGCGGTCAGCGAGTCGACCAGGAAGCCCACTTCCATCTTGAGCTCGCCGATCTTCATCCACTCGTACACGGTGGCATTGAAGCTCGCGCCGTTCATGACGTCCATCAGCACGATGATCGACAGCAGGCAGGAGATCGCCACGCCGAGGATCGTCACGGTGTGGGCCAGCGTGCGGCCGGCGCGCGTCTCCGAGGAGAACGTGCTGAAGAACTTGGTGCCGAACAGGCCGGCGATCGCTGCACCGGCGAGCGGTGCGAGCGGAATCGCCAGTAGCAGGTTGGGGTCGAGCGTGGTTGCCATAGGACGCTTAGTGGTGTGCGGTCGGAGAACGGTCTTGGTTCATAACGTAGTGACGGGGATCAGCCCTTGAGGGTATCCATGTCGTCCACGTTGATCGTGTCCAGGTTGCGGAACAGCACGACCAGAATTGCAAGGCCGATTGCCGATTCGGCCGCAGCCACCGTGAGGATGAAGAAAACGAAAACCTGTCCTGCCAGGTCGCCCAGATAGTGCGAGAAGGCGACGAAGTTCATATTGACCGCAAGCAGCATCAGTTCGATCGCCATCAGCAGCACGATGACGTTCTTGCGGTTCAGGAAAATACCAACGATGCTGATGGCGAACAGGATCGCACCGAGCACGAGGAAATGGGCGAGAGAGAGCACAGCGTTTCTCCGGGCTTTAGTTCTTGTTGGCGGCAGCCGCGGCATCCGGGCTGGCTTGGGTGCCGGCACGGGCTTCGCTGGGCATCGTGACCAGGCGCACGCGGTCCTGGCGGCGGGTACGCAGCTGCTCGCCCACGTCCTGCGCCTTGGTGTCCTTGCGGTGGCGCAGCGTCAGCGCAACCGCGGCGATGATGGCCACCAGCAGGATGATGCCGGCCACTTCAAAGGCGTAGTTGTAGTCGGTGTAGATCAGCTTGCCGAGCTCGGCGGTATTCGAGTAGTCCGGGCCGCGCACGACGTTGTTCAGCGGCGTGACCGTGCCGATGAAATTGCGCACCAGCACGGTGGCCATTTCGGCAATGATCAGCGCGCCAACCACCGAAGCCAGCGGCACATAGGTCCAGAAGTCCCGTCGCAGGTGCTCGATGTCGATATCGATCATCATCACCACGAACAGGAACAGCACCATCACGGCGCCCACGTACACCAGCACCAGCAGGATGGCGAGGAATTCGGCCTTCAGCAGCATCCAGATCGCGGCTGCCGTAAAAAACGACAGCACGAGGAACAGTGCGGAGTGCACCGGGTTCTTCGCAGTGATGACTTTCAGTGCGGAGAGCACCAGCACCAGCGCAAAGACATAGAAGATGGTGGTCGTGAGTTCCATGGTCCTCGTCGAGCCTTCCGGCACAAGCCACCCCTGGTGGCCTGACCTTGCGGCATCCTTTTCGTTAGCCCCGCACGGGGCCCGATTCACTATTCATTGGCAGCGTCCGCCAGACTCGGCGGACACACCCTGTATTGCGCCGTATTAACGGTACTTGGCGTCCGCGGCCTTGGCCGCGGCGATTTGCGGTTCGTAGCGGTCGCCCACGGCCAGCAGCATGTCCTTGGTGAAGTACAGGTCGCCGCGCTTCTCGCCGTGGTATTCGAGGATATGCGTCTCGACGATGGCGTCCACCGGGCAGGCTTCCTCGCAGAAACCGCAGAAAATGCACTTGGTCAGGTCGATGTCATAGCGCGTGGTACGGCGGGTGCCGTCGACGCGGGCATCGGACTCGATGGTGATGGCCAGTGCCGGGCAAACCGCTTCGCACAGCTTGCAGGCGATGCAGCGCTCTTCGCCGTTGGGATAACGGCGCAGCGCGTGCAGGCCGCGAAAACGCGGCGACATCGGCGTTTTCTCTTCGGGGAACTGGACTGTGATCTTGCGCGCGAAGAGATAGCGCCCGGTCAGAGCCATGCCCTTGAAGAGTTCCTTCAGGAGCAGGCTGTTGAAGAAGTCCTTGATGGCGAGCAGCATGACAATTGCTTCCTAATGATTCCACAGGGCGCCGCCGAATGCGGCTGCGCCCTTGCTTTGGCCGTTCAGTGCCAGATATTCCAGGGCGACCGGATCCAGATCGCCACGATGATCAGCCAGCCCACCGTCAGCGGGATGAAGATCTTCCAGCCCAGGCGCATGATCTGGTCATAGCGGTAGCGCGGGAACGAGGCACGGATCCAGATAAACACCGACAGCAGCAGGAATACCTTGATCAGCAGCCAGAAGAAGCCCGGGACCGCGTTCGTGATGAAGCTTTCGAACGGCGGCGCCCAGCCTCCCAGGAACATCAACGCGGTCATCGTGGAGATGACGATCATGTTGATGTACTCGGCCAGGAAGAACAGCGCGAAGCCCATGCCCGAGTACTCGATCATGTGGCCGGCCACGATTTCCGATTCGCCTTCCACCACGTCGAACGGGTGGCGGTTGGTTTCGGCCACGCCGGAGATGAAGTACACGCCGAACATGGGCAGCAGCGGCAGCCAGTTCCACGACAGTACGTTGATCCCCATATTGGCGAAGTAGCCGGTGTTCTGCGAGTTGACGATGGCCGACAGGTTCAGGCTGCCCGACACCATCAGCACCGTCACCAGGGCGAAGCCCATGGCGATTTCATACGACACCATCTGCGCCGCGGCGCGCATGGCGCCGATGAAGGCGTACTTGGAGTTGGAGGCCCAGCCGGCCAGGATCACGCCGTACACGCCGACCGAGCTGATCGCCATCACATACAGCAGGCCGGCGTTGACGTTGGCCATCACCACTTCGGCCTGGAACGGAATCACCGCCCAGATCGCCACGGCGGGCATCAGCACCATCAGCGGGGCAACCAGGTACATGCCCCGGCTGACCTGCGTGGGCATCATCACTTCCTTGAGCAGCAGCTTGAGCACGTCGGCGATCGGCTGCAGCAGACCCAGCGGGCCGACCCGGTTCGGGCCGATACGCACGTGCATCCAGCCGATGAGCTTGCGCTCCCACAGGATCAGGTAGGCCACGCACAACAGCAGCGGCACCACAATGACCACGGCGCGAATCAGGATCCACAGCGGCGTCCAGGCGCCACCGAAGAGATTCTGTCCTTGCGAGGTAATCCAATCGATCATCTTTCTTTCTCGCTCTTCTTATGCCGTGGCAGCCGACTCGGCCGCACCCTTCGCGGCGGTAGCCAGGTCGATGGCTTTCTCTACGGTGACGGTGCCGGACGCCACGTCCAGGCTGGCTGCTGCCACGGTGCCGGCGGACACGCGCACGGTACCGGCTGGCAGTGCGGCTTCGAGCGCGGCCGGCAGTACCACGCTGCCCTGCCCTTGCGTCACGCGCACCGGGTCGCCCGCCTGCACGCCCAGCGAGGCGAACAGGTCGGCCGACAGGCCGGCTTGCATGGCGCGGCGCGCGGCCGCGGTGAGTTGCAGCGAATCGGCACGGCGCACGATCGGGTCGGCGTGGTAGATCGGCACATCGGCGATGCGTTCGATGCCACCCACGGCGGCGCTCACACGGATGGCCGCGTCGGTGCCGTTGTTCAGTTGCGGTGCAACCGGCTTGGCCAGCACTTCGTCGCGCACGTTTTCGGCGGTCTCGTAGTCGAAGCCAGGCAGGTCCAGCAGATTGCCCAGCACGCGCAGCACCTTCCAGGCCGGACGCGAATCGCCCAGCGCGCGGACGACGCCGTTGAAGCTTTGCGGCAGGCCTTCGCAGTTCACGAACGTACCGGCGGTCTCGGTGAACGGGGTCACCGGCAGGATCACGTCGGCGTATTGCAGCGCGGCTTCCGATCGGAACGGCGACAACACCACCACGGTGCCGGCCTGGGCCAGCGCGGCCAGGGCCTGGCGCGGGTTGGCGGCATCGAACTCGGGTTCCGTGTTCAGCAGCACATAGGCGCGGCGCGGCGTGTCGAACATGGCCTGCGCGTTGGCGCCGCTGTTCTGCGGCAGCGCGCCGGCGATATGCCCGCCGACGGTGTTCGCGGCTTCGGTCAGGAAGCCCAGCGTGGCGCCGGTTTCCGTGGCGATCCACTGTGCCAGCGCGTGCAGCGCGGCGAATTGCGGGTGACGCACGGCCTCGTTGCCGAGGAACACGGCGCGGCGCTCGCCCGACAGCAGCGCATCGGCCACCAGCCTGGCCTTGTCGTCGCCGTCGAAGCCTTCGGTGCCCGCCGGCGCGGCCACGCCCTTGGCGGCGGCGACGGCACGGGCCACGCCGGCCAGGGCCGCGGTCCAGCCCGACGGTGCGGCGTCGATGCGTGCGGCCAGCGGCATCAGCAGGTCGTCGGCGCTGGCGCCGAGCACGGCCACGCGGGCGCCCTTCTTGCCGGCCTGGCGCAGACGCGCGGCCAGCAGCGGATGATCCTTGCGCAGCGACGAACCGATCACCAGCACGCGTTGCAGCGTGGAGACGTCGGCGATCGGCAGGCCCAGCCACGGCGCGCCCTTGATGGCGGCCGAGAAATCGGTCTGGCGCTGGCGGAAGTCGACGTTATCGCTGCCCAGGCCGCGTACCAGCCTGGCCAGCAGGTGGAGTTCTTCCAGCGTGCTGTGCGGGCTGGCCAGCGCGGCGATCTGGTCGGCGCCGTGGTCGCGCTTGATGCTGGCGAGGCCGTTGGCCACGTATTCCAGCGCGGTCTGCCAGTCGGTTTCCATCCACTCGCCGCCCTGCTTGAGCAGCGGCCTGGTGAGACGGTCGGCGCTGTTCAGGCCTTCGTACGAGAAACGGTCCTTGTCGGACAGCCAGCATTCGTTGACGGCTTCGTTGTCCAGCGGCAGCACGCGCATCACGCGCTGGTTCTTGGTCTGCACAACCAGGTTCGCGCCCAGGCCATCGTGCGGCGACACCGACTTGCGGCGGGCCAGTTCCCAGGTACGGGCCGAGTAGCGGAACGGCTTGCTGGTCAGCGCACCGACCGGGCACAGGTCGATCATGTTGCCGGACAGTTCCGAATCCACGGTCTGGCCGACGAAGGTGGTGATCTCGGAGTGCTCGCCGCGTCCCAGCATGCCCAGCTCCATCACGCCGGCCACTTCCTGGCCAAAGCGCACGCAGCGGGTGCAATGGATGCAGCGGCTCATCTCTTCCATGGAGATCAGCGGGCCCACGTTTTTGTGGAAGACGACGCGCTTTTCTTCCTTGTAGCGCGATTCCGATGCGCCGTAGCCCACGGCCAGATCCTGCAGCTGGCACTCGCCGCCCTGATCGCAGATCGGGCAATCCAGCGGGTGGTTGATCAGCAGGAATTCCATCACCGACTTCTGGGCCTTGACCGCCTTCTCCGAATTGGTGAAGACCTTCATGCCAGGGGTGACCGGCGTGGCGCAGGCGGGCAGCGCCTTGGGCGCTTTCTCAACCTCAACCAGGCACATGCGGCAGTTCGCCGCGATGGACAATTTACGGTGGTAGCAGAAGTGCGGGATGTAGGTGCCCAACTGGCGGGCGGCTTCCATCACCAGGCTGCCTTCAGCAACCTCAACCTTCTTGCCGTCGATCTCGAGTTCAACCATGTTCTGCCACGCTTAAGAGTAGGCCGGAACCATGCACTGCTTGTGTTCGACGTGATATTCGAACTCTTTCCAGTAGTGCTTGAGCATGCCGCGGACCGGCATCGCTGCCGCATCACCGAGCGCGCAGATGGTGCGGCCCATGATGTTTTCAGCGACGTTATTGAGCAGGTCCAGGTCTTCCTGGCGCCCTTCTCCGTGTTCGATGCGATTCACCATGCGATAGAGCCAGCCGGTGCCTTCGCGGCACGGCGTGCACTGGCCGCACGATTCCTCAAAGTAGAAATACGACAGGCGCAGCAGCGAGCGAACCATGCAGCGCGTCTCGTCCATCACGATCACCGCGCCCGAGCCCAGCATCGAGCCGGCCTTGGCGATCGAGTCGTAGTCCATGTCGGACGCCATCATCATGTCGCCCGGCACCACCGGCGCCGACGAGCCGCCCGGGATCACTGCCTTGATGCGCTTGCCGCCGCGCATGCCGCCAGCCAGTTCCAGCAGGGTCGCAAACGGCGTGCCCAGCGGGATCTCGTAGTTGCCGGGGCGCTCGATGTCGCCGGAGATCGAGAAGATCTTGGAGCCGCCGTTGTTCGGCTTGCCCATCTTCAGGTAGTTTTCCGGACCCATCGACAGCAGGAACGGCACCGCGGCAAACGTCTCGGTGTTGTTGATGGTGGTCGGCTTGCCGTACAGGCCGAAACTGGCCGGGAACGGCGGCTTGAAGCGCGGCTGGCCTTTCTTGCCTTCCAGCGATTCGAGCAGCGCGGTTTCCTCGCCGCAGATGTAGGCACCATAGCCGTGGTGCGCGTGCAACTGGAAGTTGAAGCCCGAATCCAGGATGTTGTCACCCAGGAAGCCGGCGGCACGCGCCTCTTCGAGCGCTTGCTCGAAGATCTTGTATTCGTTCCAGATCTCGCCGTGGATGTAGTTGTAGCCCACGGTGATGCCCATCGCGTACGCACCGATGGCCATGCCTTCGATCAGCGCGTGCGGGTTGTAGCGGATGATGTCGCGGTCCTTGAAGGTACCGGGCTCGCCCTCGTCGGTGTTGCAGACCAGGTACTTCTGGCCGGGGAACTGACGCGGCATGAAGCTCCACTTCAGGCCGGTGGGGAAGCCCGCGCCGCCACGGCCGCGCAGGCCGGAGGCCTTGACGTCCGCGATCACCTGCTCGGGCGTGATCTTCTCGGTCAGGATGCGCTTGAGCTGCTGATAGCCGCCGCGCTTGACGTAGTCTTCGAGGTGCCAGTTGGCGCCATCGAGGCCGGCCAGGATCAGCGGCTTGATGTGGCGGTCATGCAGAGAGGTCATGTTACTTGTCCCCCTTGGCGGTACCCTTGAACTCGTCCAACAGCGCGTCCAGCCTGGCGTCGCTCATGAAGCTGCACATGCGGGTATTGTTGACGATCATCACCGGTGCGTCGCCGCAGGCACCCATGCACTCGCCTTCCTTGAGCGTGAAGGTGCCGCACGGGGTGGTTTCGTTGTAGTCGATGCCAAGCTTTTGCTTGAGATAGTCGCCAGCCCGCTCGCCGCCCGACAGGGCGCACGGCAGGTTGGTGCAGACGGTGAGCTTGTACTTGCCGACCGGCTTGGTGTCGTACATGTTGTAGAAGGTTGCAACCTCCTCGACCCATACCGGCGGCATGTCGAGGTAGCTGGCAACGAACTGCATGACTTCCGGGGAGACCCAGCCCACTTCGCCCTGCGCCACGGCCAGCGCCGCCATCACGGCCGACTGCTTCTGGTCAGCCGGATACTTGGCGATCGCGCGATCGATTTCCTTGAGAGCTTCTGCTGATAGCATGGTCGTTGCTGTAATACGCCGAGTCATTTGCGGACATTGCGCCGCCACGTGGCGCGCATCATCCGCAGGTTTGCAGCCGTCGCTGCCGTTGCGGCCCGCATGCCTGTGCATGCAGGGCCCACCGCGGGTTTCCCGTGGCCGGACACCGCTGTTCCGGGTCCTTGCCAGGGGCGTCCGGATCGTCGTCCGGGGCCGGCGGTACTAGGTACTGGTCAGCGGTCGATCTCGCCGAAGACGATGTCCTGGGTACCGATAATCGTCACCGCGTCCGCAATCATGTGGCCCTTGGCCATTTCGTCCAGGGCGGCCAGATGGGCGAAGCCCGGGGCCCTGATCTTCAGGCGATACGGCTTGTTCGCGCCGTCGGAGATCGCATAGATGCCGAACTCGCCCTTCGGGTGCTCCACCGCCGCGTAGGTCTCGCCTTCCGGCACGTGAAGGCCTTCGGTAAAGAGCTTGAAGTGGTGGATCAGCTCTTCCATGTTGGACTTCATGTCCACGCGCGACGGCGGCGTCACCTTGTGGTTGTCGCTGATCACCGGGCCGGGGTTGCGGCGCAGCCAGTCGATGCACTGCCTGATGATGCCGTTGGACTGGCGCATCTCTTCGACCCGCACCAGGTAGCGCGCGTAGCAATCGCCGCCCACGCCCACCGGGACCTGGAAGTCCATGCGGTCATACACTTCGTAGGGCTGCTTCTTGCGCAGGTCCCACTCGATGCCGGAGCCGCGCAGCATCGGGCCGGTAAAGCCCATCTGCAGCGCACGCTCGGGACTCACCACGCCGATGCCCACCAGGCGCTGCTTCCAGATCCGGTTGTCCGTCAGCAGCGTCTCGTATTCGTCGACGTACTTCGGGAAACGGTTGGTGAAGTCCTCGATGAAGTCCAGCAGCGAGCCCGAACGCGCTTCGTTCATGGCCTTGATGGCACGCTCGTTGTGGATCTTCGACGCCTTGTATTGCGGCATTGTGTCCGGCAGGTCGCGATACACGCCGCCCGGACGGTAATAGGCGGCGTGCATGCGCGCGCCCGATACCGCCTCGTACATGTCGAACATGTCCTCGCGTTCGCGGAAGGCGTACAGGAACACCGCCATCGCGCCGACGTCGAGCGCGTGCGAACCGATCCACATCAGGTGGTTCAGCAGGCGCGTGATCTCGTCGAACATCACGCGGATGTATTGCGCGCGGATCGGCACTTCGAGATCGAGTAGTTTCTCGATGGCCATCACGTAAGCATGCTCGTTGACCATCATCGACACGTAGTCGAGACGGTCCATGTACGGCACGCTCTGGATCCAGGTCTTCTGCTCGGCCAGCTTTTCGGTGGCACGGTGCAGCAGGCCGATATGGGGGTCGGCGCGCTGGATGACTTCGCCGTCCAGCTCCAGCACCAGGCGCAGCACGCCGTGTGCCGCAGGGTGCTGTGGGCCGAAGTTCAGGGTGTAGTTCTTGATATCTGCCATTGCGCGTTCTCAGTGCTGCAAGCCGCCGTAATTCTCTTCGCGGATGATGCGCGGCGTCACCTCGCGCGGCTCGATCGTGACGGGCTGGTAGATCACCCGCTTCTGCTCGGGGTCGTAGCGCATCTCGACATAGCCAGAGACCGGGAAATCCTTGCGGAACGGGTGGCCGACAAAGCCGTAGTCGGTCAGCAGGCGACGCAGGTCGTTATGGCCTTCGAACACGATACCGTAGAAGTCGAACGCTTCGCGCTCGAACCAGTTGGCCGAGTTCCAGACGTCGTTCAGCGACGGCACCACGGGCACGTCGTCGTCCGGCGCGAACACGCGCACGCGCACGCGCCAGTTGTGCGTCACCGACAACAGGTGCGTCACGGCAGCAAAACGGGGACCGTTCCAGGCGCCATCGCCGTAGGAAGAATAGTCGACGCCGCAGACGTCGATCAGCTGCTCGAAGCGCAGCGACGGATCGTCGCGCAGCATCAGCGCGGCTTCGAGGGAGTCTTCGGCATTGATGATAAGGGTAAGCTCGCCTACCGCTTCCACCAGTTTCTGGATACGCTTGCCCAGTACCTTTTCGAGCGCGGCCTTCAGAGTATCGAGGTTCGACATGTCAGCCCTTGCGCGCGATGGTGTTGGTGCGGCGGATCTTGTTCTGCAGCTGGATGATGCCGTAGATCAGCGCTTCCGCCGTCGGGGGGCAGCCAGGCACATAGATATCCACCGGCACGATCCGGTCGCAACCACGCACCACCGAATACGAGTAGTGATAGTAGCCACCGCCATTTGCGCACGAACCCATCGAGATCACCCAACGCGGCTCCGCCATCTGGTCGTAGACCTTGCGCAGCGCGGGGGCCATCTTGTTGCACAGCGTGCCGGCCACGATCATCACGTCCGACTGGCGTGGCGACGGACGGAAAATCACGCCGAAGCGGTCCATGTCGTAGCGCGCGGCGCCAGCATGCATCATTTCCACAGCACAGCACGCCAGGCCAAAGGTCATCGGCCAGAGCGACCCGGTGCGGGTCCAGTTGATCAGCTTGTCAGCGGTAGTCGTGACGAAGCCTTCATTGAGAACGCCTTCGATTGCCATATCACATCACTCCCAATCGAGCGCGCCCTTTTTCCAGATGTAGACGAAGCCCACGATGAATTCCAGCAGAAACACGCCCATGGCGAAGAAACCCTGCCAGCCGATATCCCGCAGGGCTACACCCCAGGGAAACAGGAAGGCGGTTTCGAGATCGAACAGGATAAAAAGAATAGCGATGAGGTAGTAGCGCACATCGAACTTCATGCGCGCGTCCTCGAACGCTTCGAAGCCGCACTCGTAGGGAGAGAGCTTCGCGGAATCAGGTTTGTTTGGACCGAGAATTCGGCCGATCGACATCAGGGCAATGCCGAGCACGACACCGAAGATGATGAAGATGAGGACGGGGAAGTAGGCTTCGAGATTCAAGGTACGGCCAGCCTTATCTGGAATGTTGTCAACAGCACCAGCGGTAAGCGGCGTCCTGTTGCCCACCCCAAGCGCCATTCCGTAGAAATTCCGACGCCGCCTTGCGGACTGGCCGGGGCATGCATCCAGAATAAGCTACGGATGCATGCCCCGATCAAGTTGTTTGGTGCCGACGGCGAGACTCGAACTCGCACAGCTTTCGCCACTACCCCCTCAAGATAGCGTGTCTACCAATTTCACCACGTCGGCTGGGGGAGAAACAATATTGCCTCGCGCCGGGCTTTTCAGGGCCCTGGGTTTTTACACCCTTCGGAACTCTGGCTGGGATACCTTATCCTGGCTGGAGCCCCGTCGCTGGGAGATCGTTTCAAGCCTCGTATTCTATCCTAGGATTCTCGTATTGTTCAATGCACAACTGCAAAAATCTTCAAGAATCGGACACAAGGCTCGTTGATTATTTCGGTACGGCAGGCGCAGACGGACCCGAGGCGGCAGCAGCCGCTGCAGCAGGCGCGGAAGCACCCGCCACTGCCGGCGCCACCGCAGGCGCTGAGCCCATCACGCCCAGCGAAGCCGCCGGCCGATAGTTACCCATCAGCGTCAGGCTCAGCGTGCAGACAAAGAACAGTGTAGCCAGCACGGCAGTGGTACGCGACAGGAAGTTGGCCGAGCCGCTGGCGCCGAACAGGCTGCCCGAGGCCCCCGAGCCGAACGCGGCGCCAACATCGGCGCCCTTGCCATGCTGCAGCAGCACCAGGCCAATCACGCCAAGCGCGGACAGTACCTGCGCCACTACCAACAAAGTTTTGAAAATTGCCATTTGGTTCGATTCGCTTGCCTGATCAGACCATGTAAGCGGCCGGCATTCAGGCGTTGCCGATCGCGAGGAAATCGTCCGACTTCAGCGACGCGCCTCCGATCAGGCCCCCGTCGATGTCGGGCATGGAAAATAGTTCTGCCGCGTTGTCCGGCTTGACGCTACCGCCGTACAACATGGCCATGCGAGCCGCCACGCCTGCATCGTGCGCCGCCACCTGGCCGCGCAGGAAGGCGTGCACGGCCTGGGCCTGCTCGCTGCTGGCGGTCTTGCCCGTGCCGATCGCCCACACCGGCTCATAAGCCAGCACGATACGCCCAAGCTGCTCCCGCGACAGTGCTTCGAGCACGGCGCCGAGCTGACGGCCAACCACCGCCTCGGTTTCGCCAGCCTCGCGCTGCGCCAGGGTTTCGCCCACGCACACCACCGGGACGATGCCGAATTCGAGCGCGCGCAGCGCCTTGGCCGCCACCGTGGCATCGCTCTCGCCATGGTAGCAGCGGCGTTCCGAATGCCCCGCCAGGGCGTACGAAACACCAAACTCCGCCAGCATGGATGCCGCCACTTCGCCCGTAAAGGCGCCGCGTGCCTCGGCGGATACGTCTTGCGCGCCCCAGGCCACGCTGGAGCCAGCCAGCAAAGACTGGCACTGCGCCAGGTAAGGGAACGGCGCACACACCGCAAGGCGGGCACGTGCCGGCACAGCCTTGATACCTTCCAGCAAAGCCGCATTCGCGGCCAGGCTGCCGTGCATCTTCCAGTTACCGATGACGAGCTTTTCTCTCACAGGGCGCCCTCTCAATCAAACCCGGCATTGTAACGCGGGCCAGGGCTCGACGCCACCGAAGGTGCCGAAATCGGCCGGGGCGCGGGGCCTCGGCCGCACCTGGTTACCAGGTCAGGACGATCTTGCCAATGTGCTCGCTGGATTCCATCAGCCGATGCGCATCGGCGGCCTGGGCGGCCGGGAAGACCTGGTGGATCACCGGCTTGATCTTGCCCGCGGCCAGCAGCGGCCAGACGTGCTGGTGCAGCGCCTGCGCGATCTCACCCTTGAACGAGACGGGCCGGGGCCGCAGTGTCGAACCGGTCACGGTGATGCGGCGGCGCAGGATGTCGCTCAACGGAATCTCCGCCTTGGCGCCGCCCAGCAGCGCAATGAGCACGATGCGGCCGTCGTCGGCCACGCAGGATAGCTCGCGCGCCAGGTAGGGGCCGGCCACCATGTCGAGGATGACGTCCGCGCCACGGCCACCGGTCAGGGCCTTGACCTCGGCGACGAAGTCCTCGGTCTTGTAGTTGATGGCGCGGTCGGCGCCCAGTTCCTCGCAGGCACGGCATTTTTCCGCGCTGCCCGCCGTCACGAACACCTTGTGGCCCAGTCCCTTGGCGATCTGGATGGCGGTCGTGCCAATGCCGCTGGAGCCGCCCTGGATCAGCAGCGTCTCGTCCTTGCCCAACGGGCCGCGGCCCAGGTAGCCGCGATCGAACACATTGCTCCACACCGTGAAGAAGGTCTCGGGCAATGCGGCGGCCTCGATATCCGACAGGCCTGCCGGTACCGGCAGGCATTGCGCCACCGGCGCCGCGCACAGCTCGGCATAGCCGCCGCCCTGCACCAGCGCGCAGACGCGATCGCCCAGCTTCAGGCCAAAGCGGTTGTCCGCATGCGCCAGGTCGCCGCCGGCCACCACGCCAGCCACTTCCAGGCCCGGCAGGTCGGAAGCGCCGGGAGGCACCGGATAGTTGCCCATGCGCTGGAACACGTCGGGGCGGTTGATGCCGGCCGCGGCCACGCGGATCAGTATCTCGCCGGCCTTGGGCACGGGATCGGGGCGTTGCGCCAGTTGCAGGACTTCGGGGGCGCCGTACTCGCGGATTTCAATGACTTGCATTGCTGCTCCTTGCTATGCCATGCGGCGGGCTCGCGCGCACGGCGGGGGATCAATCTGCGCATCCGCCACGCAGCGGTAGCCGGCTGCATCAGGCGGGACTGGCGGCAGTGTAAACAAAAAAACGGCTGGACATCGCCAGCCGCTTTTTCTGCTACGGATACTACGGATACCGCGAAACGCTTACTGCTGCTGATCCGGCGACGGCGTCGTCGGTGCAGCCGGCGCTGCCGGCGCTGCCGGTGCAGCCGGAGCCGGTGCAGCCGATGCGGCCGGTGCTTCGCCGGTGTTGGCGATCGGGCTGATGCTGCCGCCCTCTTCGGCCAGCGCGGCCTTCAGGGACAGGCGCAGGCGGCCCTTCTCGTCAGCCTGGATCAGCTTCACGCGAACGTGCTGGCCTTCCTTGAGCCAATCCTTGATGTCCTTGACACGCTCGTTGACGATCTCGGAAATATGCAGCAGGCCGTCCTTGCCCGGCAGGATATTCACGATGGCGCCAAAGTCCAGCAGCTTGAGCACGGTGCCGGCGTAGATCTTGCCCACTTCGGCTTCCGCGGTGATGCCTTCGATGCGGCGCTTGGCTTCGGCCATGCCTTCGGTCGAGGTCGAGGCGATGGTGATGGTGCCGTCTTCCTGGATGTCGATGGTGGTGCCGGTTTCCTTGGTGAGCGCCTGGATGGTCGAGCCGCCCTTGCCGATCACTTCGCGGATCTTGTCCGGATGGATCTTCATGGTGATCATGCGCGGTGCGTGCTCCGACAGTTCGGTGCGCGCATGGCCCATCGCACCCTGCATCTTGCCCAGGATATGCAAGCGGCCTTCCTTGGCTTGCGCCAGCGCGACCTGCATGATTTCCTTGGTGATGCCCTGGACCTTGATGTCCATCTGCAGCGCGGTGATGCCGGTGTCGGTACCCGCGACCTTGAAGTCCATGTCGCCGAGGTGATCCTCGTCGCCGAGGATGTCGGTCAGCACGGCGAACTTGTTGCCTTCCAGGATCAGGCCCATGGCCACGCCGGCCACGTGCGCCTTGATCGGCACACCGGCGTCCATCAGTGCCAGGCAGCCGCCGCACACCGATGCCATCGACGACGAGCCGTTGGATTCGGTGATTTCCGACACCAGGCGAATGGTGTAGGCGAATTCATCGTCCTTCGGCAGGACCGGGATCAGCGCGCGCTTGGCCAGGCGGCCGTGACCGATTTCGCGGCGCTTCGGGCTGCCCACGCGGCCGGTTTCGCCGGTGGCGAACGGAGGCATGTTGTAGTGGAGCATGAAGCGGTCGCGGTATTCGCCGGCAAGCGCGTCGATGATCTGCTCGTCGCCCTTGGTGCCCAGCGTGGCAATCACCAGCGCCTGGGTTTCACCACGGGTGAAGATGGCCGAGCCGTGGGCGCGCGGCAGCACCGACGAGCGGATCTCGATCGGGCGCACGGTGCGGGTGTCGCGGCCGTCGATGCGCGGCTCGCCCGACAGCACCTGGCCGCGCACGATCCTGGCTTCGATGTCGAACAGCACGTTGCCCACTTCGACCTTGTCGGCTTCGACGCCGGCTTCGGCCAGCTGGGCCGTCACGGTGGCGTAGACTTCCTTCAGCTTCTGGCTGCGGGCCGACTTCTGGCGCAGCTGGTAAGCGTCCTGCAGCAGCGGCAAGGCGATCTCGCCAACCTTGGCGATCAGCGCTTCGTTCTTCGGTGCCGCGGTCCAGTCCCACTCCGGCTTGCCGCCGTCGCGCACCAGGTCATGGATGGCGTTGATGGCGGTCTGCATCTGCTCGTGGCCATAGACCACCGCGCCCAGCATCACTTCTTCCGACAGCTGGCGGGCCTCCGATTCCACCATCAGCACGGCGCGCTCGGTACCTGCAACCACGAGATCCAGTTCCGAAGCGGCGATCTGCGAACGGGTCGGGTTCAGCAGGTACTGGCCATCCTTGTAGCCGATGCGGGCAGCGCCCACCGGGCCGCTGAACGGAATGCCCGACACTGCCAGGGCAGCCGAGGCGCCGATCAGGGCGGGGATGTCGGCCGGTACTTCCGGATTCAGCGACAGCACGTGGATGACCACCTGCACTTCGTTATAGAAGCCTTCCGGGAACAGCGGCCGCAGCGGACGGTCGATCAGGCGCGAGGTCAGCGTCTCGTTTTCCGAGGGACGGCCTTCACGCTTGAAGAAGCCACCGGGGATCTTGCCGGCAGCGTAGGTCTTTTCGATGTAGTCGACGGTCAGCGGGAAGAAGTCCTGGCCGGCCTTGGGCGACTTGGCTGCGACGACGGTGGCGAGCACCACGGTGTCTTCAATGTCGACGATCACGGCACCACCAGCCTGGCGGGCAATTTCGCCAGTTTCCAGGCGCACCTTGTGCTGACCCCACTGGAATTCCTTGACGATCTTGTTGAACATGGTCATGAGCGTTCCTTTAATTCGCGCTTGCACGCTTGTGCAACGCCCGCGTTAGCAGCCGCGGGCGAACTGCCGGATCATCGCCGGTCGCAGTTACAGGGAAGTGCTATGCCATTCCAGCGCGGCACCTGTCAGGCCTGCCTGGCAGATACCGCGCTGGAATGACACAAAGCCCTGTTTCCTTGCCCGACTCCGGTATGGATTACGGTAAAAGAGCTAAAAAGGCTAAAGAACGAAGTAACTTACTCCGTTGCACGTCTTGGCGCAACGGGCGCCATCCCGGGGGGCATGGCGCCATCAACTGAAATAAAAATCACCCGAAGCGTTTCGAGCATGGACCTCCCGGCCGCAAAAACAAAATGCCTGCATCAGCGGGGCTGACACAGGCATTCGTGGCTCACGCGAAGGCGTGCAGTGCATCCATTCGTGCTGCCATCCGGACGATCCTGGCTGCTTACTTACGCAGGCCGAGCTTCTCGATCAGCGAACGATAACGATCGGCGTCGTTGGCCTTGAGGTAGTCCAGCAGGCGACGACGACGGCTCACCATGCGCAGCAGGCCGCGGCGGCTGTGGTGATCCTTCATGTTGGCCTTGAAGTGGGGGGTCAGTTCGTTGATGCGGTTGGTCAGCAGGGCGACCTGGACTTCCGGGCTGCCGGTGTCGTTGGCTGCACGTGCGAACTGCTTGATGACTTCGGTCTTGCTATTGATTTCGGCGACTGCCATGGTGATTTCCTTTTCACTTGCGAACGCTACAGCGCGGAATGTGCCGTATGCGTCGTGCCCTTGCGGTTGCTGTCAGGCAATTTTCTGTCCTGGCCAGGGTCGGTTGGAGAACCGGTTGGCTGCGACAGGCGGCGATTATAGCGGAAATCGGGAATGGCGGAGCTGGAGTTTGGGTGGCGCCGGTCTTTGGCAGGGTCTCCCCCTAAAGCCTCTCCATCTTGCAAGTAGTAGGCAAAGTAGTCTGCGCAGCCTTCAACTTCCTGACGGTCCGGAATCCATACCCCGACCCTTCGTTATCAAACCGCACATCCCCACCCTGCCGCGCCATCACGGAAACGTAAAGCGGCTGCAGCACCTGATGGTCATCGGCGCGAATCGTCGCATCATGGAAATCGTTGACATACCGCATGCCCTCCAGCGCCCGCGCCACCTTGATCGCGTCCGTGGACCCCGCCGTCTCGATCGCCCTGGCCAGCATCTCCACCATCATCTGCATGCGCAGGTGCACATAGTCGTCCTTTGGTTCCGGGTAGCGCGTCCGGAAGGCCTGATAGAACGCATCCGACGCAGCGCCGCCAACATTCGGATGCCATTCGGCCACCGCCAGCACCCGCCCTACCCCGGCGTCGCCCATGGCCGCCGGGGCGCCCAGGCCATTCCCATAGAATGTGTAGAACCTGGCCGTCAACCCACCCTCGCGCGCAGCCTTGACCATCAGTGTGAGATCGTTGCCCCAGTTGCCCGTAATCACGGCGTCCGCGCCACTGGCCTTGATCTTGGCGATATACGGGGCGAAGTCCTTGATCTTGCCGATCGGGTGGAATTCATCACCCACAATGCGCAGCCCAGGACGCTTGGCGGCCAGCATCTCGCGCGCCGAGCGGGCCACCTGATGGCCGAAACTGTAATCCTGGTCGATCAGGTAGACGCGCCGCACGCTGGTGTCGGCGCGGATCACCTCGGTCAGCGCCTGCATGCGCATGTCGGCGCTGGCATCGAAGCGGAAATGCCAGAAGCTGCAGCCTTCGTTGGTCAGCACGGGATCGACCGCGGAATAGTTGAGGAACAGCACGCGCGCGTCGGGCTGGCGCGCGTTGTGCCGGTTGATGGCACCCACCAGCGCGCCAGCCACCGCCGAGCTGTTGCCTTGCAGGACAAAGGGGATGTGGCGGTCGACCAGGCCGCGCAACTGGATCAGGCTCTCGTCGACATTGCCCTTGCTGTCGAAAGTGACGAGTTCGAAGGAACGCGGCCCCTCCGCGGTCTTGACGCCGCCACGCGCATTGACGCGGTCGATGGCGATGCGCAGGTTGCGCACAACGGCATCGCCCGCGTTGGCGAAGGGGCCGGACAAGCCCTCGATCATGCCAAGACGGATCGGCTCCTGCGCGCCGGCGCTTGCCGCTATCGCCAGCAAACAGCCGGCCAGCCATCGTTTAACCCACATCTGCGCTTCTCCCGCCAAAGCGCTGCATGGTAAGCCACGGGCCAGACGGAGGCAAATGGCACCGCCATGCGTCAAAGCCAGGCGTTGAGCGAGGATGCCGACCCGAACACAGGTGCAGTCCGATGACCGAAAGGACACTAGCGCCAGATCTAGCGCCAGATCTGGCGCACGCGCTTTTGCCAGAGTTTTTTCCAGTTGAAATGCAACCGTTGCACAAGGCGGTCGCGGGCAACGGGCTCGAGCGTGTTACGAAACACGCCGTTCTTGCTGCCCTGCTCCACCACCGGATTCTCGAACCAGAGGATGGCGATACCCAGCTCCTGATCCATTTTGTCGAATGCGAGGTCGATCGGCAGTTCAGTCGGGTTGCGCGCCATCCAGCCGAGCCTGAGGCCGGCCTCCCTGGTACCGATCAGATAGGAATCGGTAAGGCGGCCGCGGGTATTGAAGTACAGGTGCTGCCCTGCCACCCGCTTGCTGCGCGGCGTGTATTGGTTCGCACCGCACCCCAGATAGATCACATGCGGGCTCGCGTGGGCAGCGGCCTCGTTCAGCGCTTGCGCCAGGCCGGCCACGAAGTCGTCGGACAGCACCGCGTCGTCTTCCAGCACCAGGGCGCGCCGCCATCCGCGCTCCTGGATGCGCTTGAGCGCGACGGCGTGCTTGAGCGAGCAGGACTTCTGCCCGGGGCGCAGCCCTGTGCCCCTGAAATAAGCGCGATCGGTGTCCGGGTCAACATCTTCGGCATCGAACTCGTGGACGAAGTCGCCTGCCAGGCCGAAGCGGGCAAGTTGCGCCTCGATATGCTTGCGCCGTTCCACGAAGGAACGGACGTTGATGATCAGGATACCGTCGAGCCCAAGCCTTTGAAGCTCGGGTGGGACTATGGATTTGCCATGCATGGGAGTGGATTCGCGAAGGCGCCGGTCATGGCGCGGGTGCAACAACATGGATATCGGCGCTCTTTTAGTGCTCTTTTTTATGACGTGCCGCGAATCTATCATACGTTTGTGACTAGAGAATCAGAGCGAGTGGACCGCGCACAACTTTTTGCGCACAGCTACACTCTTGATCCTTATCGCAGTCAATGATTCGAGGCACGACGCATGAAAACCCCATTGCCAGGTGCTGTCAGATGCATCGCGCTCGCGGCAGCCTCTGCCGCGCTGGCGGCCTGCTCCGTACTGCAGCCCGTGCAGGAAGGCGAGAAGATGGCGGGCGCGCCGGAAGCGGCCGTACAGGCCCGCTTCGGCACGCCGACCGATACGTATCGGCTAGCCGATGGCACGCAGCGCTGGATCTATTCGAAGCAGCCTTTCGGGCAGCAGGCCTATGCGGCGGATTTCGACCGCAGCGGCCATCTCACCGCGTTCCGCCAGATGCTGCAGACCAGCGAACTCTATAAGGCCAAGGTCGATGTCTGGACCAGGCTGGATGTGGAGCAGCACTTCGGCAAGCCCCGCGAGCCCACGCAGTATTTCCCGCTGATGAAGCGCGAGGTGTGGTCTTACCGCTTCCGTCATGAGGACACCTGGCCGTCGATGTTCAATTTCTATTTCGACGACGGTGGCGTGCTGCGCCAGACCCAGATCACACCGGACCCGCTCGCCGACCCTGACAGACGGCGTCGCTGAAGCGCGGACGCGGCAGGATCGAAGGGCGAGCGCGGAGAACGCAAAACGCCCGCCGTCGTCCTCGTGGGAACGCGGCGGGCCGATTCAAAGCCGGCGGCGGGATAGGCCGCGGGCTTACCGGTCAGATCGGGATCAGATCTGCGGGTTGATCTTCTGCACGGCCTTGTCGTGCAGCTTGTTCAATGCGGCCAGGTAGGCCTTGGCCGAAGCGGCCACGATATCGGGATCGGTGCCCACGCCGTTGACGATGCGCCCGCCCTTGGACAAACGGACCGTGACTTCCCCCTGGGCCTGCGTGCCGGCGGTGATGGCATTGACCGAATACAGCACCAGTTCGGCGCCGCTCGCGACCTTGCCCTCGATGGCATGCAGCGTGGCATCGACCGGGCCGTTGCCCTCCCCTTCGCCGGTCAGCTCGTTTCCGTCCATGTTGAACACGACCCGCGCATGCGGACGTTCGCCGGTTTCGGAGTGCTGCGACAGCGAGATAAAGCGGAAGTGCTCGTTGACGTCGTGCGCTTCGTCGGAAACGATGGCCATGATGTCTTCGTCGAAGATCTCGGACTTCTGGTCGGCCAGTTCCTTGAAGCGGGTGAACGCGGCATTGACCTCGCTCTCGCTTTCCAGCTCGATGCCGAGTTCCTGCAAGCGCTGCTTGAAAGCATTGCGGCCCGAGAGCTTGCCCAGCACGATCTTGTTGGCGGTCCAGCCCACGTCTTCGGCGCGCATGATCTCGTAGGTATCGCGCGCCTTGAGCACGCCATCCTGGTGGATGCCGGACGCATGGGCGAACGCGTTGGCGCCGACCACGGCCTTGTTGGGCTGCACCACGAAGCCGGTGATCTGCGATACCAGCTTGGAGGCCGGCACGATCTGCGTGGTGTCCACCCCGACGTCCATGTCGAAGTAGTCGCGGCGCGTCTTCACTGCCATGACCACTTCTTCCAGGCTGGTATTGCCGGCGCGTTCGCCGAGGCCGTTGATGGTGCACTCGATCTGGCGCGCGCCGCCGAGCTTGACCGCCGCCAGCGAATTGGCCACGGCCATGCCGAGGTCATTATGGCAATGCACGGACCAGATGGCCTTGTCGGAATTGGGGATGCGCTCACGCACCGAGCGGATCAGCCCGGCGTAGCCTTCCGGCACGGCGTAACCCACCGTATCCGGCAGGTTAATGGTGGTAGCCCCTTCCCGGATCACGCCTTCGAGCACGCGGCACAGGAAATCCATGTCCGAGCGGCTGCCGTCTTCGGGCGAAAACTCGATATCGTCGGTGAACTGGCGCGCAAAACGCACGGCGAGGACGGYCTGTTCATAGACCTGGTCCGGCGTCATGCGCAACTTCTTTTCCATATGCAGCGCCGAGGTGGCGATAAAGGTATGGATGCGGAAGGCATTGGCGGGCTTCAGCGCCTCGGCAGCGCGCGCGATATCGCGGTCGTTGGCGCGTGCCAGCGAGCAGATGGTCGAATCCTTGACGACCTGGGCAATGGAGCGGATCGCTTCGAAGTCGCCGTTGGAGCTGGCCGCGAAGCCGGCTTCGATCACGTCGACCTTCAGGCGCTCCAGCTGGCGCGCGATGCGGACTTTTTCATCGCGGGTCATGGAGGCGCCGGGCGACTGTTCGCCGTCGCGCAAGGTGGTGTCGAAAATAATGAGTTTGTCGGACATGGGTGAGGCTCCTGGGCTTATCTTTGTACTTGGCGAATCAAGTTGCTGTCTCGGCCTTCGCCGTCTTGTTTTCTGCCGCGCTGAATGCAAAACGCCCCGGCGTGCAGTGATGCAGGCCGGGGCGTTTATAAATCCTGTGTGACTTTGCGCGAGGGTCTTGGCTTCCCTCAGCGCGAACGCGTCCCGACCTGATGGCCTAGTAGGCCACCTAGAATGGTGCGGGCGAGTAGGGCTTGGCGCGAAATCATGTGAGCGACTATAGCCGAGATGCCGGGCGTGTGCAATATGGACGCGTCAATCGGTTCGATAGCCGGAAAGGAAGGCCCAGGGGCGCCATGCCCCCGGCTACCGGATGGCAACGGACGTCAGGGCTTGGGCGGGATGCGCAGCTTCTGGCCGGGATAGATCTTGTCCGGATGCGACAACATGGGCTGGTTGGCCTCGAAGATGACGGTGTACAACGCGCCGTTGCCGTAGGCCGCCTGGGAAATCGCCCACAGCGTATCGCCCTTGACCACGGTCTGCCATGTCGACTCGACCGAGTCAACATTGACCGACATCTTGTCCTCGACCTTTTCCACGCCCTGCACATTGCCGCAACACAGAATGATCTTCTCGCGGGTGGCCTGGTCCGGCGCCACGCCGAATACCGTCACCAGTCCCTGCGCGCCGTCCACCTGCACCATCAGCCCGGTGGCATCCAGGTTCATCTGCTTGATGTAGCCCTCGATGGCATCGCCGGCGGCGCGGTTGGCCGCGTCGACGTCCGCCGACGGCGCGGCATCCGGAGCCGGCGCAGCCTGGGCTGCGCTACCGCCAAACAGTTTCTCTCCTGCTTCCTTGATGAAATCGAGCATGCCCATGAGAACCTCCAGTTGGTCAGTGAAAAGTGGACAACAACGGACAACAACGGACAACACAAAAACAAAAAGTAAAAAGGCGCCGCAGCGCCTTTTTACCTACCAGCCATCAGGAACGTTCGTTCCCGCCGTCGCGCACCTTGCGGATGCTTTCCGGCTTGCCATGCAGCGCATGCCAGCCCCACAGCAGGTAGCCGGAAATCGCATAGGCCACGAACAACCCGAACAGCGCAACTGGCGGGTCCGTCGAAACCACCACGAACAGCACCAGTACCAGCACCATCATGCCGAAGGGCACGCGGTAGCGCACATCGAGCGCCTTGCCGCTGTAGAACGGCGCGTTGGACACCATCGACAGCCCCGCGTACAGCGTGATACCGAAGGCTACCCACGGCATCCACAGCTCCTTCACCGGCAGCTTGTTGTCGATCACAAGCCACACGAAGCCGGCTACCAGCGCCGCCGCCGCGGGGCTGGGCAGCCCCTGGAAGAAGCGCTTGTCGACCACGCCGATATTGGCGTTGAAACGCGCCAGCCGCAGCGCCGCGCATGTGCAGTAGACAAAGGCGGCAATCCACCCCCATTTGCCCAGGTCGTGCAGGATCCACTCGTACATCACCAGTGCGGGCGCAACCCCGAACGACGTCATGTCCGAGAGCGAATCGTATTGCTCGCCGAACGCGCTCTGCGTATTGGTGATGCGCGCCACGCGGCCGTCCATGCCATCCAGCACCATGGCGGCGAAGATGGCGATGGCCGCGGTGTCGAAGCGCATGTTCATGGCCTGCACGATGGCGAAGAAGCCGGCGAACAGCGCTGCCGTGGTGAACGCGTTGGGCAGCAGGTAGATGCCGCGCCGGCGCGGGCGCACGTATTCGATATCGTGATCGTCGCCGGCTTCGTCGTCGAAGTCGGCGGGATCATTGCCGCGCAGCTGGTTGTGGCGGAAAGGACGCAAGTTCGTCACATTGCTATTGCTAGCACGCTTGTTGCGTCGGTTGAAAGCACCCATGCCTGTTCTCCATTGGGTCCGGTGGTTTCCGGCGTGGCCGGATCAGTCCAGCTCGGCCAGGATGGTCGACGAGGCCGACACTTTTTCGCCGATGGTGACGCGCGGACGCGCATCCACCGGCAAGTAGACGTCGACGCGCGAGCCGAAGCGGATGAAACCGTAGCGCTGGCCACGCGACAGCGTCTCGCCAACCCGGGTGTAGCAGAGGATGCGGCGGGCCACCAGGCCGGCCACCTGTACCAGTGTCACCACCTTGCCGTCAGCGGCACGGTGGATGACCACGGCGTTGCGTTCGTTTTCCAGCGAGGCCTTGTCGAGGTCGGCGTTGACGAACTTGCCGGGAAAATACTCGACCTTCTCGACCTTGCCGTCCACGGACACCCGGTTGGAGTGTACGTTGAACACGTTCATGAAGACGCTGATCTTCAGCGCCTCGCGCCCCGCGTAGGGATCCATGGTCTTCTCGACCACCACGATACGGCCGTCGGCCGGGGCCAGCACGGCGTTCGGCTGGGCCGGGATCGGCCGCGGCGGGTCGCGGAAAAACTGCAGCACGAACAGCGTAATGATCCACAGCGGCAAGGCCCACCAGAAGCTGGCGCTGACCTGCACCAGCAGCGAGATGACAAAGGCGCCGGCCAGGAACGGCCAGCCTTCACGGGCGATCAGCGGATGAGGATAGTTCATGCAGTGCTTGCTAGGTGGATAGAGTCTGACAAGGATAACAAAAAGCCGTTCAGCCTCCGCCCGAATAACCCCTCGAAGCGGGGAATCGTGCGGGAAACTGAACGGCCGCGGCCCGCGCCGTCAGCCGCGGCAGGCCGTAGGACTGCGGTACAGCTTAGTTCTTCGACTGGTCGACCAGCTTGTTCTTGGCGATCCAGGGCATCATGGCGCGCAGCTTGGCACCCACTTCCTCGATCTGGTGCTCGGCCGTCAGGCGGCGGCGCGAGATCAGGGTCGGGGCGCCGGCCTTGTTTTCCAGCAGGAAGCTCTTGGCGTATTCGCCGGTCTGGATGTCGGTCAGGCACTGCTTCATGGCCTTCTTGGTCTCCTCGGTCACGACGCGCGGGCCGGTGACGTATTCGCCGTATTCGGCGTTGTTGGAGATCGAGTAGTTCATGTTGGCAATGCCGCCTTCATAGATCAGGTCGACGATCAGCTTGAGTTCGTGCAGGCACTCGAAGTAAGCCATTTCCGGCGCGTAGCCGGCTTCCACCAGCGTTTCGAAGCCAGCCTTGATCAGTTCCACGGTACCGCCGCACAGCACGGCCTGCTCGCCGAACAGGTCGGTTTCGGTTTCTTCGCGGAAGTTGGTCTCGATGATGCCGGCACGGCCGCCGCCGTTGGCGGTGGCGTACGACAGGGCGATGTCACGGGCGGCGCCGGACTTGTCCTGGTGCACGGCGATCAGGTGGGGCACGCCGCCGCCTTGTGCGTAGGTCGAACGCACCGTGTGGCCCGGGGCCTTCGGGGCGATCATGATCACGTCCAGGTCGGCGCGCGGGATCACGGCACCGTAGTGCACGTTGAAACCGTGGGCGAAGGCCAGCGCTGCGCCTTGCTTGATGTTGTCGTGCACTTCGTTCTTGTACACGTCGGCGATCTGCTCGTCCGGCAGCAGGATCATGACCACGTCGGCGTCCTTGACGGCGTCGGCCACTTCCTTGACTTGCAGGCCGGCGTTGACCGCCTTGTTCCACGATGCGCCGCTCTTGCGCAGGCCGACCGTGACCTTGACGCCGGAGTCGTTCAGGTTCTGTGCGTGAGCATGGCCTTGCGAGCCGTAGCCGATGATGGTGACGTTCTTGCCCTTGATCAGGGAGAGGTCGGCGTCCTTGTCGTAAAACACTTTCATGATGATTCCTTCGATCTTTCGTTTTCGTGTGTTGGGTTGGCGGCTACCACCCGGCTAGCGCCGGCACCGGTGCCGCCTCTGGATACTGCAATCAGGTTCAGACCTTCAGGATGCGCTCGCCGCGGCCAATGCCCGAGCCGCCGGTACGGACGGTCTCGAGGATGGCAGCGCGGTCGATCGCGTCCAGGAAGGCATCCAGCTTGACGCCGTTGCCGGTCAGCTCAATGGTGTAGGTCTTCTCGGTGACGTCGATGATGCGGCCGCGGAAGATGTCAGCGGTGCGCTTCATTTCCTCGCGCTCCTTGCCCACCGCGCGCACCTTGACGAGCATCAGCTCGCGCTCGATGTGCGCGCCTTCGGTCAGGTCCACCACCTTGACCACTTCCACCAGGCGGTTCAGGTGCTTGGTGATCTGCTCGATCACGTCGTCCGACCCGCTGGTGACGATGGTCATGCGCGACAGCGAGGCGTCTTCGGTGGGGGCCACCGTCAGCGTCTCGATGTTGTAGCCGCGCGCCGAGAACAGACCAACCACGCGCGACAGCGCACCGGGTTCATTTTCCAGCAGGACCGAAATGATATGTCGCATTACAGGTCCTCCGCGCCAAGCAGCATTTCGGAGATACCCTTGCCGGACTGCACCATCGGCCACACGTTTTCAGTCGGGTCGGTCTGGAAGTCGAGGAACACGGTACGGTCCTTCAGGCGGAAGGCTTCGCGCAGCGCGGGCTCGACGTCGGCCGTCTTCTCGATGCGCATGCCGATGTGGCCATAGGCCTCGGCCAGCTTGACGAAGTCGGGCAGCGCGTCCATGTAGGAATGCGAGTAGCGGTTGTCGTACTCGATCTCCTGCCACTGGCGCACCATGCCGAGGTAGCGGTTGTTGAGCGCGCAGATCTTCACCGGGGTGTCGTACTGCAGGCAGGTCGACAGTTCCTGGATGTTCATCTGGATCGAGCCTTCGCCGGTGATGGTCACCACTTCCTTCTCGGGGAAGGCTTTCTTGATGCCCATCGCATACGGCAGGCCCACGCCCATCGTGCCCAGGCCACCGGAATTGATCCAGCGGCGCGGCTCGTTGAACTTGTAGAACTGCGCGGCCCACATCTGGTGCTGGCCCACGTCGGAGCAGACAAAGGCATCGCCGTGGGTCAGTTCCCAGATCTTTTCCACCACGTACTGCGGCTTGATGATCTCGGATTCGCGATCGTACTTGAGGCAGTCCACCGAACGCCACTGCTCGATCTGTTCCCACCACTTGGCCAGGGCCTCGCGCTTGGGCTTGACGTCGCTGGCCTGCAGCTGCGCAATCAGCTCCTGCAGCACATCCCTGACGTGGCCCACGATGGGAATGTCGACCTTGACGCGCTTCGAGATGGAAGACGGATCGATGTCGATATGGATGATCTTGCGCGGCTGCGAGGTGAAGTGCGCCGGATTGCCGATCACGCGGTCGTCGAAACGGGCGCCGATGGCAATCAGCACGTCGCAGTGCTGCATGGCCATGTTGGCTTCATACGTGCCGTGCATGCCAAGCATGCCGACGAACTGCTTGCTGGTGCCGGGGAACGAGCCCAGGCCCATCAGCGTGTTGGTGACCGGATGGCCGGTCAGCGCGGCCAGCTGGCGCAACTCCTCGCTGGCATTGGCCAGCACCACCCCGCCGCCTGCGTAGATGTACGGGCGTTCGGCACCCTGCAACAGCGCAAGCGCCTTGCGGATCTGGCCCGAATGGCCCTTGTTCACCGGGCTGTACGAGCGCATGTCGATCGACTTGGGGTACTCGTACTTGCAGGAATTGCGGGAGACGTCCTTGGGAATATCGACGACAACCGGGCCGGGGCGGCCGGTCGCGGCGATATAGAACGCCTTCTTGATGGTCGAAGCGAGATCGCGGACGTCCTTGACCAGGAAGTTGTGCTTGACGATGGGGCGGGTAATGCCGACCGTGTCGCATTCCTGGAAAGCATCCTGCCCGATCGCGTGCGTCGGCACGTTACCGGTGATGATCACCATCGGGATCGAGTCCAGGTAGGCCGTGGCAATGCCCGTCACCGCATTGGTGACGCCGGGACCGGAGGTCACCAGGGCGCAGCCCACCTTGCCGGTCGCACGTGCATAGCCGTCTGCGGCGTGAACCGCGGCCTGCTCGTGGCGCACCAGGATGTGCTCGATCTTCTTTTGCTTGTAAAACTCGTCGTAGATATACAGCACTGCGCCGCCGGGGTAGCCCCAGACGTACTCGACGCCTTCTTCGGCAAGTGCGTGAACGAGAATTTCCGCCCCGATCATTTCGGGTGCGGCGGATGAATTGCTGTCTGCGTGGAATTCCGCGCTGGGCATGTTCATATTAGTCCTTTGCAATTTTCGGCAAAAAATTGTTCGGATGCTCTCTGCCGGGCTTGTGGCACGGGTTCAAGCGGTGCGCGTCTGCATGATAGACCGCCTCATAAGCGGCCGAATGAGACAACCACTGATGTCGTGTGAACCAGCGATGATACTGCATTGCATCAGAGTGGTCTACGGCCATATTGCATCCCGGGCGCTTCGCACCAGATCGGCAGCATCCTGCCCATCGCGCGCCTGAATGACCACAAGAGAGAACAAGGATGGTCACAGGGGGGGTTATTTGCTAGCATCCCAGCATTTTGGACGTGCAAGAAGCCGTTTTCTGCACATCCGTCGGCCAAGGCCCCACCGTCCGTACCCCGCCTGCATGGCTACCGATCAGGAACTATCCGACTTTCTCGCCAGCGTCGAGCGGCGTGCCTTCAAACAGGCCGTATTTGCGGTGCGCGACGACGAAGCTGCCCTGGACATTGTCCAGGACGCAATGATCAAGCTCGCCGAAAAATACGGCGACAAGAGCGCCGCGGAGCTTGCGCCGCTTTTTCAGCGCATCCTGCAGAACACGATCCACGACTGGTTCCGCCGCCAGAAAGTACGCAATACCTGGGTCACGCTGTTTTCCAACCTGCGCGACGACCGTGAAGGCGAGGACAATGACCTGCTCGACACTTTCGAGGCCGAAATCGGCACCGAATCGGCCGAGAGCAGCGCCGACAAGGTGGAGCGCGCCCAGACCATGCACATCATCGAACAGGAAATACAGCGCCTGCCGGCACGTCAACGCGAAGCCTTCCTGATGCGTTACTGGGAGGATATGGACGTCGCGGAAACCGCTGCTGTCATGGGATGCTCCGAAGGCAGCGTCAAGACGCACTGTTCCCGCGCCACGCACACACTGGCGCAGGCATTGCGAGCGCGGGGGGTCCGATTATGAGCACGAGAAACGAAAAAGAAATCAACGAACGCCGCCTGGCACATGAGATTCGCACGGCACTGGATGCCTCTGCCCATGCGTTGCCGGACAATGTAACCGATCGGCTTTCCGCCGCGCGGCGGATTGCGCTGGCCCGCAAGAAGGCGCAAGCCGCTGTCACCGTGCCGCAACTGGCCGCGGCCGGGATGCACACGGTCTACTTCGACGAGGATGACACGCCACTGCATCGCGCGGGCGCGTGGCTTCGCCGTCTCGGGCTGGTTTGGACGCTGGTGGCCCTGGCCGCCGGGCTGTTCGGCATCTACCACTGGCAACAGCAGCAGCGCGTCGATGAACTCGCTGACGTGGATGCCGCCATGCTGCTCGACGACCTCCCGCCCACAGCCTATGCCGACCAAGGCTTCCACGTGTTCCTGAAACGCGGCCAGTAGCATGACCAGCGCCAACTTCAACCCCGACGCGCAGCGCCGGCGGCTGGCAGCCTTGCTGCTGTCCGCGGTGGCTGCCGCCACGACCTTTCTCGTGGCGCCGCTGGCGTGCCAGGCGCAAGGCGACACCCGCGCGCCTGCCGCCGTGAACGCGAACGCCCGCCCCACCTGGGATGAACTCACCCCCGTGCAGCAGCGGATTCTCGCGCCGCTCTCGGGTGAGTGGAACAATTTCCCCGAACTGAACCGGCGGAAATGGCTGCAGATCGCCGAGCGTTATCCGAAGTTCTCGCCCGCGGATCAGGCACGCCTGCAGACCCGCATGTCCGAATGGGTCAAGCTGACGCCCCAGCAGCGCCGCGTGGCGCGCGAAAACTACCAGATCACGCGATCGCTGCCGGCCAAGAAGAAGGCCGAGGCCTGGGACGAATACCAGCAGTTGCCGGAAGAGCAGAAGAAGAACCTGGCGGCGGCCGAGAAAGTGCCGCGCCGCCCGGGCGCCGTCAGCGCACTGCCCTCGGGCAAGCGCCTGCCCGCCGAAACCACGCGCCAGCTGCACCCGGAAAAGAAGGCGCCGGCCACGGGCGCTGCCGCGGCCAAGCGCACGCCGGCACCGGCCTCCGCACCGGCGCCCGAGCCCCAGGCTGCCCCAGCCACCGCGCCCGCGGCGCTGCCTGCGCCGCGCGAAGCCGCCACCGAAGCGACTGCCAGCAGCCCCGCCAATCCCGACGACGCGGTGCGCCGCTGAACGCCTGCTGTGCCGCTGTCCCGGGTTGCCATACCCGGACGATCCCGGCTTTGGCATAATGCCGCTTGTGCTGGCCCAGCCGCGCTTGTCAGCTGCCTCGCGGCCGGTTGCCGCCCGGCCTCGCGGCGGACGCCGCTGCCGCGCATGACAGGGATACCACGGGATTGCCGTCAGGCCCTCTCATCTGGCAGCCTTATTTACCTGGCGGCCCGCCGTCCGCTCCGGCATGACCACCGTGCCGGCGCCCGGACCTCGCCGCTTTCCCGTCTGATCGCCATGCCTGCCGCCTCCACGACCCAATCCAAAGCCAAGCCGGCCCTATCCGCCGCGCCAGCCAGTCCCGCGGCGCCAGCCAGTCCCGCGGCGCCGACGCTGCGCCGCCGCCTTGCCTGCATGCTGTACGAGGGCGTGCTGCTGTTCGGCGTGCTGAGCGCCTCCACCGGGCTCTACCTGCTGGCGCGCCCGGGCCTGCAGCAACTGGGCCTGGATGGCCGCTTCACCATGCAATGCTGGAGCTTCCTGGTGCTGGGCTGCTATTTCGTCTGGTTCTGGCAGCGCAACGGCCAGACCCTGGCCATGCAGACCTGGCGCATGCGCGTGGAGACGGCGGCGGGCACGCCCCCGCGCTGGCCGCAGGCCGCGCTGCGCTACGTGCTGGCATGGCTGTGGCTGCCGCCCGCGGCAGCGGCCGGCCACCTGCTCGGCCTTGCCAAGGGGCCCTTCGTTGGCGTGCTGTGTGCCGGGCTGCTGATCTGGTTCATGCTGGCCTGGCTGGACCCCAGGCGCCAGTTCCTGCACGACCGGCTCGCCCGCACCCGCCTTACCGATCTGCGCGATCTTCGCGATCTTCGCGACCTGCGACCGCCCAAGCCATGAACCTGTCGGCCGCCGCCCTGCGCCGCATCGCGGTGGCATTGCAGGCCGCCGCCGCGCTCGGCTGCGCCGCCGCGCTCCACGCCTGGTGTGGCTGGCCTCTGGCCCTGCTGGCCGGCACAGGGGCGGTGCTGGCAGCGCTGGGACTCTCCGTCGCCGGCGCCTTTGCCATCTCCCTGCGCGGTCTTGGCGAACCCGCCGAGACCCGCCCCCCGTTTCCGCCCGCCTTGCAGGCCACCCGGCCTGCGTCGCTCACGCTGCCCCAGGCGCTGGCCTGCTACCTGCGCGAATACGCTGCCGTGTTCCGCATGTTCAACTGGCTGCAGCCGTTCTGTTCGCACCGGCGCTTGCATCCGGCCAAGGCGCCGAGTTCGCGCCCGCCGCTGCTGCTGGTGCACGGCTACGGCTGCAACCATGCGGTGTGGCTCGATATGCAGCCGGCCCTGGCCGCGGCCGGCTATCACTGCGAGGCGATCGACCTGGAGCCGGTCTTCGGCGACATCGATCAATACGCCCTCGAAGTACGCGCCGCCGTGGCGCGCATCGCCGCCACCACCGGTCAGCCTCCGCTGCTGCTCTGCCACAGCATGGGCGGCCTGGCTGCGCGCGCCGCGCTGGCCGGCAGGGGCGCGCCGCCACCCTGCCGCGGCATCGTCACGCTGGGCACCCCGCACCACGGCTGCGTGCTGGCGCGCTATGGCAGCGGCTTCAACGCACGCCAGATGCGCTGCGGCAGTGCCTGGCTGCGCGCGCTGGCCGCACGGGAAACGCCTCGCCAGCGCGCCGCCCTGGTGTCGATCTTCAGCTGGCACGACTCCATCGCCGGGCCGGTCGGCACCGCATGGCTGGAAGGCACCCACCACGTCCCCCTGGCCGGCATCGGCCATGTCGGTTTGCTGCGACACCCGCTGGCCGTGCAGGCCGCGCTGCTCGCGCTGGCGCAGTTGTCGGCGGTGGCGCCCGCGGCCTGAGCGCATCGCCGCAAGCATGGCGGCGACGCAACGGTCATATGACATTCATGTTTCTGTCACGGCTCCGTCACGCGCCACAGGCCCAATGCAGCCATCGTCGCTACTGGGGCCGCCATGGTTCAAGCTCTTCGTTCTGCTTGCGGACGTCTGGCCAAGGCCATGCATCTGCTGCGCAGCCGCACCGCCGGGTCGCAATCCCTGCCTCGCCCCTTGTCCTTGTCCGCCGCGCTGGCCGCGTTCATGCCACCGGCCAGCCCTTTGCAGCCTCCAGCGCGGTCCGCCAACCCTCCCGGCCCCGCCAATCCTGCCGGTCACGCCCCGCCGGACGCCACCGTCCAAACCCCGCATTCCGCCCATCCGGCACGCCACTACCGCGCCATCTGGCTGTCCGACATCCACCTCGGCACGCCTGGGTGCGAGGCCGACTACCTGCTCGACTTCCTCAAGCACAATGAATCGGACCAGCTTTACCTGGTCGGCGACATCATCGATGGCTGGCAACTGCGCCGCGGCTGGTACTGGCCGCAGAGCCACAACGACGTGGTGCAGAAGCTGCTGCGCAAGGCGCGCAAGGGCACCGAGGTGATCTACGTGCCGGGCAACCATGATGAAGCCGCGCGCCAGTTCGACGGCCTCGCCTTCGGCGACATCACGGTGCGCGAAGACACCATCCACGTCACCGCCGCCGGCCGGCGCCTGTGGGTAGTGCACGGCGACCTGTTCGACGGCGTGGTGCAGCACGCGCGCTGGCTCGCCTACCTGGGCGACTCGCTGTACACCGTGATCCTGGCCATCAACCGCCACTTCAACCGCATTCGTGCCCGCCTCGGCTTCCCCTACTGGTCGCTTTCGCAGTACCTGAAGCACCAGGTCAAGAACGCCGTCAACTACATCAACTCCTTCGAGCACGCGATGGTGGACGAAGCGCGCCGGCGCGGCTGCGACGGCGTGGTCTGCGGCCATATCCACAAGGCCGAGATCCGTGAGGTGGACGGCCAGCTCTATTGCAACGACGGGGACTGGGTGGAAAGCCTGTCCGCCCTGGTGGAAACCCAGGAAGGCGAGCTGCAGATCGTGTACTGGACCACCATGCTCGACGCGCCGGCCACGGCCAGCCGCCGCGCTACAGCCACCGCCTGACCAGGGGCGGGATGCCGTCACCGTCGCCGATCGCCACGATCGCCCTGGCGTCGCCGACGCCGGTCACCCACGCGGCCCCGGCCGCAAGGAGCATGCATGAAGATCCTGATCGTCACCGATGCCTGGGAGCCGCAAGTCAATGGCGTGGTGCGCACGCTCAAGTCGACCCGCCGCGAGCTGATGGCGATGGGGCACACGGTGGAACTGATCACGCCGCAGGAATTCCGCACCATTCCCTGCCCGACCTACCCCGAAATCGCGCTATCGCTGTTCGCCGGCGCCAAGGTCAGGGAGCGCATCCGTGCCTTCGCGCCGGATGCGCTGCATATCGCCACCGAGGGGCCGCTCGGGCTGGCGGCACGCCGCTTCGCGATCCGCGAGCAACTGCCGTTCACCACGGCGTACCACACGCGTTTCCCCGAGTACGTGCAGGCGCGCTTCGGCATCCCGCTGGCGTGGACCTACCGCTTCCTGCACTGGTTCCACGGCCCGGCGCGCGCGGTGATGGCGCCCACGCCCGTGGTGCTGAAGGACCTGGCCCACTTCGGCATCACGCACGGCGTGCTGTGGACCCGCGGCGTCGACCTCGATGTATTTACCGCGCAGCAGGCCAACGTGCTTAACACGGCGCACCCGATCTTTCTCTACGTTGGCCGTGTTGCCGTGGAGAAGAACGTCGAAGCCTTCCTCGCACTGGACCTGCCGGGCTCCAAATGGGTGGTGGGCGACGGGCCGGCGCTGGCGTCACTGCGCGCGCGCTATCCGGGCGTCAGCTACCTGGGCGTGCTGACCCAGCCGGAACTGGCCAAGGTGTATGCTTCAGCAGACGTCTTCGTATTCCCCAGCCGCACCGACACGTTCGGTCTGGTCTTGCTCGAAGCCCTGGCCAGCGGCCTGCCGGTGGCGGCCTATCCGGTGACCGGGCCGATCGATGTGCTCGGCGGCAGTGACGCCGGGGTGATGCACGAAGACTTGCGCGAAGCTTGCCTGGAAGCGCTGCGCATCGACCGCGCCACCGCGCGTGCCCATGCCGAGCGGTTCTCGTGGCGTGCCGCCTCCGAGCAGTTCCTGACTCACCTGCAGCCGCTGCCAGCCGTATGCGCGGCTCCGGACGGCACCGCTGCCCGCACCTCATCCGAACATGCCGACTCCGCATCTCAAGCCGTCCGACCCTCACCGCCCAGCGCCGCAGATCTCGGCGCCGGCCCCGGACTCGCCGAACAGCGACTACACGATTGAGCAGAATCCTCACAAAGGCAACCGCGGCCTGGCGCGGGCCTGGCATGCCGGCATCAATTCGCTGTCCGGCCTGCGCTACGCGGTACTGGAAGAAAGCGCATTCCGCCAGGAGCTGACGCTGGTCGCGATCCTGACGCCCTGCGCCCTGCTGCTGCCGGTTGGCATCGTGGAGCGCATCCTGCTGCTGGGCACCTTGCTGCTGGTGCTGATCGTGGAACTGCTCAACTCCAGCGTGGAAGCCGCGGTCGATCGCATCTCGCTGGAGCGCCATAGCCTGTCCAAGCGCGCCAAGGATTTCGGCAGCGCCGCGGTCATGCTGGCGCTGGTGCTGTGCGCCGGCACCTGGCTCGCCATTGCCGGACCGATCGTGACGGGCTGGCTGTGGGCGCTGGCAGCCTGACCAACACGATCGGTCCGTTTCGAACGGACTCAAACCGCTCAAGCCGGGCGTCCAGGGCCGATGCGGCATGGCGGCTGACGGCGATTGCTTATAATCGCCGTCAACATACCGAATTGCCGCTCGCCCGGTCGCCCATGGAACTCAAACAGCAAACCGGCCCCCGCCGCACCCGGGACCGCATCCTAGACGCTTCGCTCCGCCTGTTCAACGAACTGGGCGAACCCAACGTCACGACCACGACCATTGCGGAAGCCATGGCGATCAGTCCCGGCAATCTCTACTATCACTTCCGCAACAAGGACGACATCATCAGCTCCATCTTCGTGCTGTTCGAGCAGGAGATGGAGCGCCGCCTCAAGATGCCCGCAAACCGCAAGGCCACGCTGGACGAAAGCTGGGGCTACATGCAGTACATGGCGGAGTTCATGTGGACCTACCGCTTCCTGTACCGCGACATCAACGACCTGCTGGCGCGCAACCGCATGCTGGAGACCAACTTCAAGCGCATCGTCGAGCAGAAGAAGCGCTTTGCGATGGAGATCTGCCGGCAGTTCCAGGAAGACGGCGAGATGGAAGCCACGCCCGAGCAGGTGGATGTCATCTGTACCAATATGGTGGTGGTAGCCACTTACTGGCTGTCTTTCCAGTTCGTCCAGCATCCGCGCCAGTACAACGATGCCGAACAGATCCGCGGCTACCTGCACGGCGCCAGCCATCATATCTTCTCGATCCTGGCCCCTTACCTGCGCGGCTCGGCCCGCCATGCGTTCGACGTGCTGGCCCAGGAATACGCCGCCAAGGGGACGCAGACAGCAAAGGAAATAAAATGAAGTCAGTTTGCATCTATTGCGGCTCCAGCCCCGGCAACCGCCCCGAATACGCCGCCGCGGCGCGCACCATGGGCAAGCTCCTGGCCGAGCGCGGCCTGGCGCTGGTCTACGGCGGGGGCAAGGTCGGGCTGATGGGCATCGTGGCCGATGCCGTGCTGGCGCACGGCGGCACCGCCATCGGCATCATTCCGGATGCGCTGATGCAGAAGGAAGTCGGCCACCGCGGCCTGACCGAGCTGCACGTGGTGCGCAACATGCACGAGCGCAAGCAGATGATGGCCGACCGCGCCGATGCCTTTATCGCCATGCCGGGCGGGGTCGGCACCTTCGAGGAGCTGTTCGAGACCTTCACCTGGCTGCAGCTGGGCTATCACGCCAAGCCGGTGGGGCTGCTCAATGTGGCCGGTTTCTACGACGGCATGCGGGGCTTCCTGCAGCATGCGGTGGATGAAGGCTTCCTGAAGCAGGTTCACAACGAACTGCTGATGACGGATGCCACGCCCGAAGGCATCCTCGACAAGCTCGCCAAAGCGCCGCGCGTGCTGGTGGACAAATGGCAGGAAAAGCGCGCGGAAACCTGATCGCGCTCCCGGCCGGCGCGGTTCAGAACGACGAGCCGGGTTCCCGCAGGAAAGCGCTCTCTTGCGCCGTATTCGGCCGCCCCAGCACGGCATTGCGGTGCGGAAAGCGCCCGAAGCGCTCGATCACCAAGCGGTGCCTGACCGCCCACTCGACGTCGTCCACCCTGCCCCCGCTTTCGTCGCGCAGTGCCGTCATCAGACGTACGGCCTCGTCCTGGTCGGCAAGCGCTTCCGAATGCTCGAACGGCATGTAGCAGAACTTGCGGTGGTATGGCGTAGGCAGCAGGCGCTCCGCACCGCTCCGCACGACCTGCCGGGCCGCCGCCAGCGCCTGCGCGTCGGAGGCGAAGCTGCGCGGCTCGTTGCGAAAGATGTTGCGCGGCATCTGGTCGAGCAGCACGATGCGCGCGCAGGCGCCCTCGGGACTTTGCTCCCAGTCGGCGTTGGCGCCTGCTTGCGTGGCTTCCCACAGCGGCAGGAAGGCCGCGCGCACGGCGGCGTCAAAGCCATCCGACTTGGTGAACCACTCCCGGCGTGAATTGTTCCACGCCGGTGAGCCGGGCGCGCCGAACCAGAAATCGAGGACACGCCGGGCGTCGGCAGGCAGATCCGTGGCAGTGTGGAGATTCGTCCTGGTCATGGGCATGGGCATGGGGGGCGTCAGCGCGGCACGTTGCGCATCCAGTCCGCAGTGCCGAAAAAGGCTTGCATCAGGCGCAGTTGCAGGTCTTCGGGCAGGCCCACATCCTGCATGGCCAGCGCCATGCAGCGCATCCACTGGTCGCGCTCGCTGGTCCCGATCTCGAACGGCATGTGGCGCGCGCGCAGGCGCGGGTGGCCAAAGCGGTCGATAAAGTGATTGGGGCCGCCCAGCCAGCCGCACAGGAACCAGAACAGCTTGTCGCGCGAGCCGTCCAGCGAAGCGGGATGCAGCGAACGCAGCCCCTTGAATTCGGCCTCGAGATCCATCAGGTCGTAGAAACGGTCGACCAGCTCGCGCACGCGCGCCTCGCCGCCGATCAGCGCATAAGCGGTGATTTCGTTAGGGGCGGATTCTTCAGGTTTGGATTCGGTACTCATAAGACACTTGTAAATTCCTGAAACACGGGCAGCATCAACGGCACGAAAGCCGCTCAGGCTTCACGCAGCGTGGCCAGCGCAGGTTGCCGCAGCACCTCGCGCAAACCCAGCCACCCGCCCGCGAAAGCGCACAGCATGCCAGAAAGCACGCCGGCCGGCACGATCCAGCCATTGAAGCGGTAGGGGAAATCGAACGCGAACTGCGACAGGCCCCAGCCCACCGCGATCGCGCCGAGGCTGGCCAGCAAGCCCGCCAGCCCGCCAACAACCAGGAACTCGGCGTACTGCGACTGCCGCACCATCGCTGCCGAAGCGCCCAGTGCCTTGAGCAGGCCCGCGTCGCGCTTGCGCTCGTCGCGCGCGCCGGAGAGCGCCGCGTAAAGCACGGTGACACCAGCCGCCAGGGTGAACACGAACAGGAACTCGACGGCGRCAATGACCTGGTCGAGCACGTCCTGGATCTGGCGCAGGATCAGGTCGGTATTGACCACCGTGATATTCGGGAAAGCCGCCACCAGCCGGTTGCCCAGCGCTGCCTGCCGGGCCGGCAGGTGGAAGGCGGTGATATAGGTCTGCGGCAGGCCCTGCATGGCGGCGGGCGGCAGGATCACGAAGAAGTTCACCCGCATCGAACCCCAGTCCAGTTTGCGCAGCGAGGTGACCGGCGCTTCCACTGCCTGCCCCGCCACATCGAAGCGCAGGGTATCGCCCAGCCGGATCCCCAGCGTCTTGGCGATGCCCTCCTCCACCGAGGCCCCGGCCCTGCCGCCGCCGAGCCAGCGGCCCGCCACCACGCGATTGCCGGCCGGCAGCGCATCGGTATAGGACAGGTTGAACTCGCGCTCGACCAGGTTACGGGCCCGGCCGTCGGAGAAGCGCTCCGCGCGCACGGGCTGGCCGGCGATGTGCGTCAGGCGGCCGCGCACCATCGGGTACAGCAGGTCGTCGATGCCGGCGTGCGCCAGCATGCCGGCCAGCGGCGCGCGCTGATCGGGCTGGATGTTGATGATGAAGCGGTTTGGCGCGTCCGCCGGCGTGGCGTTGCGCCACGAGGCGATCAGGTCGTTGCGGGTCATGCCGAGCAGCAGCAGCGCCATCAGGCCCACCGCCAGCGCCACCGTCTGCAGCACCGTGACGCCGCGGCGGCGCTCCAGCACCGCCAGCGCAAAGCGCCAGCCCACGCTGCCGCGCGCCAGGCGGCCACCGCGCGTCACCCGCCCCAGCAGGGTCAGCAGGCCAAGCGCCAGCAGCGCGAACAGGATGCCGGCGGCGGCAAATCCGCCGGCGGTGGTCAGGCCCAGCCTGAGATCCCGAGCGGCCACCAGCAGCAGCGCCACGAAGGCGCCCAGGCCGAGCCCGTAGGCGATCCAGGTCGACACCGGCGGTGCGCCGATGTCGCGCCGCAGCACGCGCAGCGGCGGCACCCGGGTCAGCGCCAGGAGCGGCGGCAACGCAAAGCCGGCCAGCAGGACAATGCCCGCCAGCAGGCCCACCATGGCCGGCAGGATGGAGGGCTGCGGCAACGTCACGGTCAGCAGATTGCCCAGCGAAAGCAGCAGCCCGTAGTGCGCCAGGTAGCCCAACGCCACGCCGGCAAGCGCGCCGCCGACGCCCAGCAGCATGAACTCCAGCCCGAAGGCCAGCAGGATCTCGCGGCGCGACAGGCCCATGCACTTGTAGACCGCGCAGGCGTCGGTATGGCGCTGCATATAGCGCCGCGCCGACATCGCGATGGCCACCGCGGCGATCATCGACGACAGCACCGCCACCAGCGACAGGAAGCGCTCGGCGCGATCCAGCGTGGCGCGCATTTGCGGCTGGCCGGATTCGAGCGACTCGACGCGGGTGTTGCGCAGCGCGCGCTTGCCGATCTCGGCCTCGGCCCACTGCTGGTAGGCCTGGGCGGCGGCGTCCGGGCCGGCAACCAGCAGGTGGTAAGTGACCCGGCTGCCCCAGCCCACCAGGCCGGTGGAATCCAGGTCCGACAGCGGCAGCATCACGCGCGGCGCGAAATTCATGAAGCCGGTGCCGCGGTCCATCTCCTGCGTGATGATGCGTTCGATGCGAAAGCCTCGGCTGCCCAGCTGGATGATGTCGCCGATGGCAACGCCAAGCGTGTCCAGCAAGGCCTCGTCCACCCAGACGGTGCCCGCGGCGGGAATGCCGGTGGCGGGGCCTTCCGTTGCGCCACGCTCGGCCGCCACCTTCAGTTGCCCGCGCAGCGGGTAGCCCGGGCCGACAGCCTTGAGCGCGGCCAGTTGCGAGCCGGCCTCGGCCGGCGCCGCGCCAGCCGAAGCCTGCGTGCCGGCCTTGCCCGGCGCGCGCGCGCTCGCCATGCTAGGGAAAGTGACGGTCTGCGTCGTGGCCAGGCCGGCCTGGGCGGCATGGCGGGCGAAGACGGCATCGAACGGCTGGTCGGAGACGATCAGCACATCGGAGGCGATCAATTGGCGCGCATCGCGCTCCAGTCCCAGGCGCATGCGGTCGGCCAGGAAGCCCACGCTGCTGAGTGCCGCGACAGCCAGCACCAGCGCGAACAGCAACAGGCTCAACTCGCCGGCGCGCCAGTCGCGCCGCGCCATGCGCAGCGCCTGGCGCCACGGCGAGAAGCGTGCCGGGCGGGCGCCGGACGGCGTGGCCGCGGGGGTGGCGATGGCGGTTACTGGCTGGCGAGCTGGCTGATGAACTGGCTGAGAGGCGGGTTCCGAAGACATTGGGTCTGTTATCTCTTATCTCTTGTCCGTGCACATGCATGGTGGCGGCCTGCCGGGCAGACCGCGCGCGTATTGGTGACAACGGGTGACAACCGGTGACAACCGGTGACACCGGCAAAACAGCAAGCCCTGGCGAATCGCCGCCGCCCGCGAACCGCTGGTGGATACTCGCCAACCGGTTCAGGCCCGGATGACGGCCGCACTAATGCCTGGGCTGGCGCCCGGCCGGCGCCGCAGCCGGCGCACGCTTGGCCAGGGCGTCGCGCAAGCGCCGCACGCCGCGCCACAGCTTGGGCAGCAACCAACCCGCCACCAGCAGCAACAGGACCAGCACCACCAGGAAGGCCACCGGCAGGAAGAACGCCAGCAGCAAGCCGCTGCTGGCGGCAACGTCCTCGCTCAGTGAGGCAGCCCAATTCGAAAACGGTTCCGGGGACACGTTGATCAGCGCGCGCGTGCCGGCCTTGGCGGCGTGGGCGGTGCCGGCCAGGGTGCCGCCCACCAGGCCGGCGGCGACCATCCATTGCGGATCGAGCTGCCCGAACGCCGCGGCGGCCAGGATCGCGCCGGCGGGAATGCGGATAAAGGTCTGGATGCTGTCCCAGAAGGAATCGAAGCCAGGCACCTTGTCGGCCACGAATTCGGCAAGCGCCAGCACCGCGGCCAGCGCGATCACCCACCAGGACTCCAGCGCCTGCAGGCCGGGCGGCAGGTGCAGCCAGCCCGCGCGGCCCAGCGCGCCGGCCGCAAAGACGGCCAGGTAAAGGCGGTATCCGCTGGTCCAGGACAAGCCCGCGGCCAACGCGGCCGTTTCTAGCATGTGGCGCTCCTTGCAGGGTCAGGGCGGCAGGCAGGCAGCCCCGCCGATGCAACCAGTGTAATACGCGAGCGCACATACGGTCGGAATGCTGCCCCGGCCGTGCTCGGGGATCGGTTGGCTTCCTTGCCGCCCGGGCCGTACCAGGGAAGTGCCTGCCGGGGCGCAGGAATGCCTTCGGACCAGGCCATGACGTATCCCGGCAGCGCCTCGATGCGGCGCGCCAAGGCCGGGTCCGACATGAGCGCCAATACCGCGTGCGCCCAGGGCGCGAGCTGGTCGTTCCTGCGCAGTGCCGGATATATTTACTTTAGAGATGTGACTCAACGACAATAGAATGCCATTATGTCCACGGATCTCGCCGCATTTTCACCGATTCTTTAAGTCTGTGGTTTTATGTTTCTAAAAACATAAAACAAGGAGCGACCATGCGGGGCATCCCCGTTTCCAGCCTGTTGCGTCATTTTTTCCGGCGAACCTGCGGCTTCCTGGGCCTGGTTTGCCTGGTCACGCTGGCAGGCGCCAATACGGCGTTCGCCGGCGAACTCAAGCTGGCGACCACCACCAGCACCGAGAACTCCGGCCTGCTCAAATTCCTGCTGCCAAAGTTCGAGCAACGCAGCGGCGTCACGGTGAAGGTGATCGCGGTGGGCTCGGGCAAGGCGATGAAGATGGGAGAGATGGGCGACGTCGATGTGCTGCTGGTGCACGCGCGCAAGCTGGAAGACGAATTCATGGCCGCCGGCTACGGGGTCAACCGCCGCGACGTGATGTACAACGATTTCATCGTGGTCGGCCCGGCCAGCGACCCGGCCAGGCTGAAGGGCGGGAAAGACGTTATCGCCGGCTTCAAGACGATCTCCGCCAGCGGCAGCAAATTCATCTCGCGCGGCGACAACTCCGGCACCGACGTGATGGAGAAGGACTACTGGAAGCAGGCCGGCATCGCGCCCAAGGGCCAGCCGTGGTACGTGAGCGCCGGACTTGGCATGGGCGAGGTGCTGACCATGGCGGCGCAGCTGCCGGGCTATACGCTGTCGGATCGGGCTACGTATGGTGCCTACCGGGCCAAGACCGGGTTGGCTATCGTGCTGGAGGGAGATCCCAGGATGTTCAATCCGTACGGGGTGATTGCCGTCAATCCGGCCAGGCAGCCGGGCACCAATTATGCGGATGCGATGAAGCTGGTGGACTGGATCACTTCGAAGGAAGGGCAGGACACCATTACTGCCTACAAGGTGGAGGGGGAGCAGTTGTTTTTTCCGAGTTATAAGGGGAAGTGAAGGTGGGGGGTGGGGTGGCCTGGGAGCAGAACAA
This sequence comes from Cupriavidus sp. 01T418, assembly GCF_056398885.1. NCBI lineage: Bacteria > Pseudomonadati > Pseudomonadota > Betaproteobacteria > Burkholderiales > Burkholderiaceae > Cupriavidus > Cupriavidus sp. 01T418. The sequence goes on along the minus strand of NZ_JBFTQG010000002.1, from coordinate 162,669 downwards.
TTGGCTCTTGTCGCGTGCTTGGGATTTGAATTTGGCGGTGTTGGTTTTTGGACCCAACAGCCATACGACAACCCCCTGCGGGGGCTGCCGGTCACTTTTCTTTGCGCGGCAAAGAAAACTAACGAAAAGAAAGCCGCCCTGCCGGGAGCAGAGCAATAAGGCTTATGTGGGGCGGTGGTTTCGTCGTACGGCCCTGGGTGTTGGCTGGCGTGTCCCACCGGCGCCAATGGCGGCGCCACTGCTTCTCCCAGTGGTTTCGTGGTGCGGCCCCTGATAGCATGCGCCGCGCCCATCCGGCCATCTGCCGTTCGCGGTGCAAAGGGCCGCGGCATTTCGCGCCTTGCTGGTTTCGTGGTTTTGTCTCTGACGGCAAACACCCTGCCATTGGAGACCCTGCCGTACCGGCTCTGGCCGTGACCGGATTCTCGGCCGTCCTCGTTTCGTGGTGGGCGCGGTGGCCCGGTCGGCTGATGCGAAAAGATGCTCAAACCGGGAAGGTGCTGCTCCGCTCGCCAACCGACGTAACGGCGAGGCCGCAGGCGAGTACGTTCGATCCACCAATCCCACCACGAAACCCATCAGTACGAAGCTGCGCGGCGCTCCGCACGGCGAACGGCAGGGACCGAATGATCACCGCGCGTACCGTCAGAGACAAAACCACGAAACCAGTGAGGTGCGAGATAGCGCAGCCCTTTGCACCGCGAACGGCAGATGGCCGGATGGGCAATGGCGATGCTACCGCGGGCACCACCACGAAACCGCCGGCTAATGCAATTGCGATGCCTTTCAAGCCGGTAGGACACGCCAGCCAACACTCCGGGCCGTACGACGCAATCACCGCCGCCGAATAGCCTTATTGCTCTGCTCCCGGCAGGGCGGCTTTCTTTTCGTTAGTTTTCTTTGCCGCGCAAAGAAAAGTGACCGGCAGCCCCCGCAGGGGGTTGTCGTATGGCTGTTGGGTCCAAAAACCAACACCGCCAAATCCCAATCCAGGGTACTCTACGAGAGCCAAGTGTTCTGCCCTTGACCTAAAAGACCACCCACTTCACCCCTGCCCCTCCCCCACCCWAGCCAACTTCGGCAAAACCGGCAACTCCGCCGCCACTTCCGCAATCATCCTCCGCATCCACAGGACATCCGGCGCCGCATGGCACCGCTCATGCCACAGCTGATAAAACCGCATGCGCGGAAACACCACCGGCGAAGGCACCATCTTCAGCGGCAGATATTGCGCGTAATGCGCAGCAAACTGCCGCCCCGTGGTGAACACCATATCGGTCTTCATCAACACATACGGCACCAACCCGAAATACGGCAAGGTAACCTGGATATTGCGCTTGTACCCCTGCTCGGCCAGTGCCTGGTCAATCATGCTGCGCTGCATCGACGCATAAGGCGCTGGCGCCAGATGCGGCATCTCGAGGTAATGCTTGAGCGTCAGCCCCTTGCGCGCCAGCGGATGCTGCGCCCCCAGCATGCACACCACTTCATCGTCGAACAGCGGCGAAATATGCAGGTGCTCGGGCGGCGACAGCCAGTTGCCGACCACCAGATCGAGCTGCCCCTGCTCCAGGCTCTCCAGGAAATCGCTGGACGACGTCATCGGGTGCACGAACAGCTTGGCCCCGGGCGCCAGCCGGCGCACGCGCTCGACGATATTGGGCAGGAAAAAGGCGTCCAGGTAGTCCGGCGCGCCCAGGTGGAAGGTGCGGGTGGTGGTGGCGGGATCGAAATGCTGGGGCGGCCGGGCGATGCGGTCCATCGCTGCCAGGCTCTGCTCGGCCAGCTGCAGCAGCTCGCGGCCGCGCTCGGTGGGCACCATGCCGCTCTTGCCGCGCACCAGGATGGCGTCGCCAGTGATTTCCCTTAGTCGCTTGAGCGTATTGCTGATGGCCGGCTGCGACTGGCCGAGCCGGACCGCGGTGCGGGTCACGCTCTGCTCGGTGAGCAGGGTGTGCAGTACCCGCAGCAAATAGGTATCGAGATGGTCGCGTCCGTGCATGGCGAGGGGAGCCAGGCGCGCATGGCGGCCAGTGGCGTGGGAGGTGGGGACGGCGCATAGTGTATGTCAGGCACCCCGTCATTGGTCAAATCCGGCTGCCGCTCTCCTCCGGCCAGCCGGGTAACGCTTCCTCCCCTGATGGGGCATATCACCTGGGTCGAATATTGCATCATCGACACCAGTGCTATGTTTGTCACCATCATAAAGAGAGAAGACACCATGGAGACGCAAACCATCCGCTTTTACCACCGCGGCCAGGTCCAGGAGGTCGCTGACGCCCCCGTGACCCGCACCGTGCTGCAGTACCTGCGCGAGGACGCGCGCTGCACGGGCACCAAGGAGGGCTGCGCCGAAGGCGATTGCGGTGCATGCACCGTGGTGCTCGGCGAACTGGACGAGAACGGCCAGGTCGGGTTCAAGGCCGTGAACTCCTGCATCCAGTTCCTGCCCACGCTTGACGGCCGCGCGCTGATCACCGTGGAAGACCTGCGCCAGGCCGACGGCGCGCTGCATCCGGTGCAGCAGGCGATGGTGGAGTCCCATGGCTCGCAGTGCGGCTTCTGCACCCCCGGCTTCGTGATGTCGCTGTGGGCGTTGTACCAGCAAAAAGCCGAGGACGCCGGCACCGGCCGCGCGCCGGCCCGCGAGACCATCTGCGACGCCCTCACCGGCAACCTGTGCCGCTGCACCGGCTACCGCCCCATCATCGAGGCAGGCCAGCGCATGATGGCGCTGCCGGCGCCGCAGGCCAGCAAGCTGGATCCCGTCAAGATCGCCGATACGCTGCGCTCGCTGCAGCGCGACGACACGTTCCACTACAGCGCCGGCGGCCAGCACTTCTACGCGCCCCGCACGGCATCGGCTTTCGCCGCCATCAAGGCCGCCGAACCTGGCGTGCGCATCCTGGCCGGCAGCACCGACGTGGGCCTGTGGGTGACCAAGCAGTTCCGCGAACTCGGCAACCTGCTGTACGTGGGCCAGGTGGCTGACCTGAACAGCATCGGGGAAGCAGGCGGCGCCGTGGAAATCGGCGCGGCGGTCTCGCTGGAGCGCGCCTACGCGGCGCTCAACGCTACGCACCCCGAACTGGAAGAGCTGTGGAAGCGCTTTGCCTCGCTGCCGATCCGCAACGCCGGCACGCTGGGTGGCAATATCGCCAACGGCTCGCCGATCGGCGACTCCATGCCGGCGCTGATCGCACTTGGCACGGAAGTGGTGCTGCAGCGCGGCGAAGTGCGCCGCAAGCTGCCGCTGGAAGATCTCTACCTGGCCTACCAGAAGACCGCCATGGCCGAGGGCGAATTCGTCGCGGCGCTGCGCGTGCCGCTGGCGGGGCCGGAGCACTTCCGTACCTACAAGCTGTCAAAACGCTTTGACGAAGACATTTCCGCGGTGTGCGCAGCCTTTGCGCTGACGCTGGAGGACGGCGTGATCCGGCATGCACGCATTGCCTTCGGCGGCATGGCCGCCACGCCCAAGCGCGGCGCCCTCACCGAAGCCGCCCTGGTCGGCCAGCCCTGGACCGAGGCCATCGCCCGGGCCGCCATGCGCGCGCTGTCGCAGGACTTCACACCGCTGACCGATATGCGCTCCACCGCCGCCTACCGCAGCCGTGGCGCCGCCAACCTGCTGTACCGCTTCTGGCTGGAAACGCGCGCCGACGCGCTACCCGCCTCCGCCGTCAATGTGCGCGCCATCGGCGCGGGCCAACCCGTCGCCATCGCGTAAGGAGAGATCGGCATGAACAAGCAAACCGAACCCTTCCTGCTCGACGCCGGGATCGAGGCCAAGGCCGCCGTCTCCACGCCGCAAGTGGGCATCTCGCGCCCGCACGAATCCGCCCACCTGCATGTAGCCGGCACGGCCACCTACACCGACGACATCCCCGAGCTGGCCGGTACGCTGCACGCCGCGCTCGGCATGAGCACCCGCGCCCACGCCCGCATCAGGTCGATGTCCCTCGACAAGGTGCGCGCCGCGCCCGGCGTGGTGGCAGTACTGACCGCCGAGGACATCCCCGCCGCCAACGAATGCGGCCCGATCATCCACGACGACCCCATCCTGGCCAACGGCCTGGTGCAGTTCATTGGCCAGCCGATGTTCGTGGTGGTGGCTACCTCGCACGACGCCGCGCGCCGCGCCGCACGCCTGGGCGCTGTCGAATACGAAGACCTGGCGCCGGTGCTGTCGCCCGAGGCGGCCCACCAGGCCGGCAGCTATGTGCTGCCGCCGATGCACCTGACACGCGGCGAGCCGGCCAGCCATATCGCCTCGGCCTTGCATCGGGACAAGGGCAATATCCGCCTGGGCGGCCAGGAGCAGTTCTACCTGGAAGGCCAGATCGCCTACGCCGCGCCCAAGGAAAACGACGGCATGCACGTGTGGTGCTCGACCCAGCATCCCACCGAAATGCAGCATGCGGTGGCGCATATGCTGGGCTGGCATGCGCACCAGGTGCTGGTGGAATGCCGCCGCATGGGCGGCGGCTTCGGCGGCAAGGAATCGCAGTCGGCGATGTTCGCCTGCTGCGCCGCGCTGGCTGCCTGGAAGCTGCTGTGCCCGGTCAAGCTGCGTCCGGACCGCGACGACGACATGATGATCACCGGCAAGCGCCATGACTTCGTGTTCGACTACGAAGTCGGACACGATGCCGAGGGCCGCATCGACGGCGTATCGGTGGAGATGGTCTCGCGCGCCGGTTTTTCGGCCGACCTGTCCGGCCCGGTGATGACCCGCGCCATCTGCCACTTCGACAACGCCTACTGGCTGCCGAACGTGCAGATCGACGGCTACTGCGGCAAGACCAACACGCAGAGCAATACCGCGTTCCGTGGCTTCGGCGGCCCGCAGGGCGCCTTCGCCATCGAGTACATCCTCGACGACGTGGCGCGCACCGTGGGCCGCGATTCGCTCGACGTGCGCCGCGCCAACCTGTATGGCAAGACCGAGCGCAATGTCACGCCTTACGGCCAGACCGTGGAGGACAACGTCATCCACGAACTGCTCGACGAACTGGAAGCGAGCAGCGCCTACCGCGAGCGCCGCGAGGCGACGCGCGTGTTCAACGCGGGCAGCCCGGTGCTGAAGAAGGGCATCGCCATCACCCCGGTGAAGTTCGGCATCTCCTTTAACGTGGCGCACTTCAACCAGGCCGGCGCGCTGGTGCATGTGTACAACGACGGCTCGGTGCTGGTGAACCACGGCGGCACCGAAATGGGCCAGGGCCTGAACACCAAGGTGGCGATGGTGGTGGCGCACGAGCTCGGCATCCGCCTGGAGCGCGTGCGCGTTACCGCCACCGATACCAGCAAGGTCGCCAATACCTCGGCCACCGCGGCTTCCACCGGCACCGACCTGAACGGCAAGGCCGCCCAGGACGCGGCGCGGCAGATCCGCGAGCGGCTGGCTGCATTTGCCGCGCGCCTGGCTGGCGTGGATGCGCACAGCGTGCAGTTCGGCGACGACCTGGTGGTGGCGGGCGAACTGCGCCTGGACTTCAGCGACCTGGCGCGCCAGGCTTACGTGTCGCGCGTGCAGTTGTGGTCCGATGGTTTCTACACCACGCCCAAGCTGTACTGGGACCAGTCCAGGCTGCAGGGCCGGCCGTTCTACTACTACGCCTACGGCGCGGCCTGCTCGGAAGTGCTGGTGGACACGCTGACCGGCGAATGGCGCCTGTTGCGCGCGGACGTGCTGCACGATGCCGGGCGCTCGCTCAACCCGGCCATCGATATCGGCCAGGTCGAAGGCGGCTTTATCCAGGGCATGGGCTGGCTGACCACCGAGGAGTTGTGGTGGAACAAGGACGGCAAGCTGATGACGCATGCGCCGTCCACCTACAAGATCCCGACGGTCAACGACTGCCCGGAAGACTTCTACGTGCGGCTGTTCCAGAACGACAATGCCGAGGACAGCATCCATCGCTCCAAGGCGGTGGGCGAGCCACCGCTGCTGCTGCCGTTCTCGGTGTTCTTCGCGATTCGCGATGCGGTGGCCAGCGTGGCGGATTACAAGGTGAATCCGCCGCTGGTGGCGCCCGCCACGAGCGAGGCGATCCTGGATGCGGTGGATGCGGTGGATGCGGTGCGGGTGGCTGCGCCGGTGGTGCAGTGACAGGCGGTAGCCGGCGGAGCCACCGCTGCGCATCGACCACCGTCGCTGAAGACCGCAATGTAACGAGCTCAACGTAACGCGCTCAATGTAACGCGCTCAATGTAACGCGCTTTATCCAAAGCAAAGCATCAACCTGAAAAGGCATCACCATGCAGGACGCGCCCCTCAAACCCTTCCGTTTCGCCGACGCCAGCCGCCTGGTGCGCGCCGGCGTGCCGGTGGCGATGGTCACCATCGCCGAGGTAAAGGGCTCGGCCCCGCGCGAGGCGGGCGTGCGCATGCTGGTGACCGCCGACGACCTGGTGGGCACCATCGGCGGCGGCCATCTCGAATGGCGCGGCATGGAGATTGCGCGCAGCATGCTGGCCGAACACGCAGTGGCACGGCAGATCGTGCGCATCCCGTTGGGTCCGGCCCTGGGCCAATGCTGCGGTGGCGCRGTCCAGCTCGCCTTCGAGGTGCTGGGCGAGGCCGACCTGCCCTGGCTCGATGCGGTGCAGGCCGCCTTTGCCAGCGGACGCGCGCTCACGCGCACCGTGCCGGCGACTGGTCCGGTGCGGCACGCCGCCACACAGGCGGTCACGCCCACGGTGGTCTTGCAACAGGATGGTTCCTGGACCGACACCATGGTCCCCGATGAACTGCAGGTGGTGCTGTTCGGCGCCGGCCATGTCGGCCATGCGCTGGTCAAGGTGCTGGCCAACCTGCCGTGCCACGTGCACTGGGTGGACGAGCGCGACACCTTGTTCCCGCCCGGCCTGCCCGGCAACGTCACCCCGGAAGCCACCGACACCCCCGAAGCCGTGGTCGACCATGCTGCCCCCGGCAGCTACTTCCTGGTGATGACGCACAGCCACGCCCTGGACCAGGCGCTTTGCGAGCGGATCCTGCGGCGCGATGACTTTGCCTATTTCGGCCTGATCGGTTCCAAGACCAAGCGCGCGCGCTTCGAGCATCGCATGGCGGAGCATGGGATTGACCCTGCCCGCTTCGCGGAAATGACGTGCCCGATGGGTATCTCCGGCATCACGGACAAGGCTCCGGCTATGATTGCGGTTGCCATCGTCGCCCAACTGCTGCAGGTTCGCGACCAGCGCCTCGCCCATCTGGGCGCGCTGAGCGCGAACCGCGGCGGCCAAGCGGCGAACACGACGCAAACCACGACCGCAAAAGGAACCCCATGACGCTCGATGCCGCGCTCGCCGACCGTATCCGCCTGACGCCCAAGGCCGAACTGCACGTCCATATCGAAGGCACGCTGGAGCCCGAGCTGATCTTCCGGCTCGCCCAGCACAACAAGGTCAAGCTGCCGTATGCCAGCGTGGAAGCCCTGCGTGACGCCTACGCCTTCACCGACCTGCAATCCTTCCTGGACATCTACTACGCCGGTGCCAGCGTGCTGCTGACCGAGGACGATTTCTTCGACATGACGATGGCCTATGTGCAGCGCGCCGTCGCCGACAACGTGCGCCACGCCGAGATCTTCTTCGATCCCCAGACCCACACCGCGCGCGGCGTGCCCATCGGCGTGGTGATCGACGGGATCTCCGACGCCCTGGCCCAGGCCCGCACGCAGTTCGATTTCTCCAGCAGCCTGATCCTCTGCTTCCTGCGCCACCTGTCCGAGGAGGACGCCTTCGCCACGCTGGAAGCGGCGCTGCCCTACCGCGACCGCTTCGTCGGCGTGGGGCTGGATTCCTCCGAGCAGGGCAACCCGCCGGAGAAGTTCGCCCGCGTCTTTGCCCGCGCCCGCGAACTGGGGCTGCACCTGGTGGCGCACGCTGGCGAGGAAGGCCCCGCGCAGTACGTCACCGATGCGCTGGACATCCTCAAGGTGGAGCGCATCGACCACGGCGTGCGCGCCATCGACGACCCGGCACTGGTCGAACGGCTGGCCCGCGAACGCGTGGCGCTGACCGTGTGCCCACTATCGAACCAGAAACTCAAGGTCTATCCCGACCTGCGCGACCACTCGCTCAAGCGCCTGCTCGATGCCGGCGTGGCAGTGACGCTGCACTCGGACGACCCCGCCTATTTCGGCGGCTATATGAACGCCAACTGGGAAGCCACCTTCGAAGCCATGCCGCTGACCGCGGACGATGGCCACAAGCTGGCGCGCAATAGTTTCGAGGCATCGTTCCTGCCCGCCTCGCAAAAGACGGCCTTCCTCGCCGAAGTCGACCACTTCTGGCAATCCCCCTTGCCCGCGACGGCCTCCACGGCCTGAGCGCGGCTCACACCAAGAAGCCGGTGCACCACGCGTGCGCCGGCGCATGACGAGACATCGCTATGACGACCACGCCCCCCAAACCGTCCATCACCCGCGCCATCCGTGGCCGCGTGCTGCACTTCCTGCGCGATCCGCAGTTCCATGAAGACGCGTATCAGTATTGGGAAGACGGGGTGCTGATCGTCACCGCCGGGCATGTCGCAGCGGTGGGCGACTACACCGCGCTGGCCGCGCAGATCCCGGCCGGCGCCGAAGTGATCGACCGCTGCGGCAAGCTGATCGTGCCGGGCTTTATCGACACGCACGTGCATTACCCGCAGACCGACATCATTGCCTCGCCCTCGCCCGGCCTGCTGCACTGGCTGGAGACCTATACCTTCCCCGAGGAGCGCCGCTTTGCCGAGCCGGAGTACGCGGCGGCGGTGGCGGGCTTCTTCGCCGACGAACTGCTGCGCAACGGCACCACCAGCGCGGTGGCCTGGAGCACCGTGCACACGGCCTCGGCCGACGCGCTGTTCGCCGAAGCGGACCGCCGCAACCTGCGCCTGGTCACCGGCAAGGTGCTGATGGACCGCAACTGCCCCGAATTCCTGCGCGACACCGCCGAGTCCGGCGCGCGCGACTCGGCCGACCTGATCGCGCGCTGGCACGGCAGGAACCGCCTGTCGTACGCCATCACGCCGCGCTTCGCGCCCACTTCCAGCGAGGCGCAACTGGCCGCCTGCGGCGAACTGGCCAAGGCCTACCCCGACGCCTTTATCCAGACCCACGTGGCGGAAAACCGCGATGAAGTGAAGTGGGTGGCCGAGTTGTTCCCGCAGGCGCGCAGCTATCTCGATATCTACGATCACTATGGCCTGCTGCGCCCGGGCGCGCTCTATGGCCACGCCATCTACCTCGACCAGGACGATCGCAAGCGCCTGGCCGACAGCGGCGCGGCGGTGGCGCACTGTCCCACCTCCAACCTGTTCCTGGGCAGCGGTTTCTATGACTTCCACCAGTCCGACGCCCATCGCCTCAACGTGACGCTGGCCACCGACGTGGGCGGCGGCACCTCGTTCTCGATGCTGCGCACCATGAATGCCGCGCACAAGGTGGCGCGCATGGGCGGCTACCACCTCACCGCGCTGCGCATGTTCTACCTGGCCACCCGCGCCGCCGCCGACGCGCTGGGCTGGAGCGAACGCGTGGGCAGCTTCACGCCGGGCTGCGAGGCCGACTTCATCGTGCTCGATCCGCAGGCCACGCCGCTGATCGCCCGCCGCAGCGAGCGTTCGGCATCGCTGGAAGAGCAACTGTTCGCCTTCGCCATGCTGGGCGACGACCGCGTGATCGGCGAAGTCTATGTGATGGGCGAAGCGGCGAGCGTGGCGGCTTCCGTCGCGCATTAATCATCACTTTTCGCCACGCAACACCGGGTCCGGCCCTGCCGGCTTGACCCGGATCAACACCCCTGTCACGCAATCCTTCTAAGCTGTCGCATCGTTGGCCGGCCTGTGGCCGGCCTGTGGCCGAGCATCGCCAGTCCCGGGCGCACCCGAGCGCCCGCCCCCGCGTTCGACAACTGAAGGTTTTTGCATGATTGCCACGCAGCAAGCCCCGACTCCCTTTCCGGAGCCCGTTTCCCCTGAAGCGCCCCTGCCATCGCGCAAGATCATCCGCGGCTGGCTGATCCCGCTGGGCCAGCGCAGCACCCCGCGCGCGCTGGCGCTGTTCGCGCTGGACACCGCGCTGTTCCTGTCCGCGCTGGCCGGGGTGGTGATGCTCTCCCACTGGCTCGCCAAGCTGGCCGCCGGCGTGCTGGCCGGCCTGACCATCGCGCGCCTGTTCATCATCGGCCACGACGCCTGCCACCAGAGCCTGACGCCCCGGCGCGGCCTGAACAAATGGCTGGGGCGGCTGACCTTCCTGCCATCGCTGACGCCCTACAGCCTGTGGGAAGTCGGCCATAACGTGGTCCACCACGGCTACTCCAACCTCAAGGGCTTCGATTTCGTCTGGGCGCCCTACTCGCTGGAGGAATTCCAGGCGCTGCCGCGCTGGCGCCGTGCGCTGGAGCGCCTGTACCGCACCGGCTTTGGCGCGGGCCTGTACTACCTGGTCGAAATCTGGTGGTTCAAGATGTTCTTTCCCAGCCGCCGCCAGATGCCGACGCGCCGGGCCGTCTTCATGTGGGACTGCACGCTGGTGGCCATCTTCGGCGCCACCTGGATCGGCGCGCTGGCCTGGCTGGCGCTGGCCAGCGGCCAGTCGGTCGCGCTGCTGGCGGGACTGGGCTTCGTCGTGCCTTTCCTGGTATGGAATCTCACCGTGGGCTTCGTGCTCTATCTGCACCACACCCACACCAGCGTGGCCTGGTACGAATCCAAGACCATGTGGGCGCGCGCCCAGCCTTTCGTCTCCACCACCGTGCACCTGCGCTTGCGCTATGGCATCGGCGCGGCACTGCATCACATCATGGAGCACACCGCCCATCACGTGGACATGAGCGTGCCGCTGTATCGCCTCAAGCGCGCGCAGGCCCTGCTCGAACATGCGCTGCCGGGCCGCATCATCATCCAGGACTTCACCTGGCGCTGGTATTTCGACACCGCGCGCCGCTGCAAGCTGTATGACTTCAAGGCGCTATGCTGGACCGACTTCCGCGGCCGGCAGACCAGCGCCAACGCGCCGGTGCCGGCCTGAGCGCGGCGCCTCGCCCTGGCGCGAATCGGATCGGGGGCGTGGCCGCCGGGTGCAGCAGCAGGCGCCGATCTTATTTCGGCGCCGCGCCTGCCTTGCCACTGACCTCCGCCATGCGCGCGCGCATGGCGTCTGCCGAACCGATCTGGTGGAACAGTGGGCCGCCCGGGGCAAAACTGTCGGCCGTGGCCAGCCGCCCGATCACCACCGGTTCAAAGCCGGCATCGCGCACCAGTTGCTCGCCGACGCGCAGCGCGGCAGGATCGTCCGCGGCGATCGGCACGGCAATCAGCCCCTTGGCCCGGTGATGCATGCTCGCGAAGTCGGCCGCGCCCATGAAATTGAAAGCCCGGACAATGTGCGCGCCGCGCAGGTACTTTGCCGTGGTAATGCCGATGCCCTTGCGGATTGCCTCCTCGGCGATGGCGCCATCGCGCGCGGGCACGGCATTGGTCGCATCCACGACGATCTTGCCGGCAAAGGACTGGCGATATTCCGCGGCGAGATCGGGCAAGGCCTTGTACGGGACGGCCAGAAAAATCACCTTGGAAAAGGCCAGTGCGTCAGCCACCGTGCCGGCGCGGGCGAGCCGGCCGAGCTTGTCGACGAGGGGCTTGATCTCTTCAGGATGGCGCGAGGAGAACAGGACAGGGTGTCCCGCCTGCACCCACAGGCCGCCGATCGTCCCGCCGATGCGGCCCGCACCGATCACGCCAATCGGCATCGGGCCGGCGTCCCGCCTGCCCTGCGCGCGCAAGCGCGCGGGCGACATCCCGAGCGCCATCGCCAGCAAGGCAAAGCCGGCGCTACCAGTTAGCAAGCGGCGGCGCCGGTCAATCGTTCCAGGCTGCCCGGCAGTGCAATCCGCACGGTTGGGCGCGAACACGGGACGACCGGAAAACGGCATGGCGAACTCCTCGATCCGATGGCAATCATGGTGCTGCGATACGGCAACCCTGTGCGCCACGACGTTCGGGAAACGTGTGTGGCGCACAGTGAAACACCTTCAAACTCTAGGCGAAAAATACGGCGCGCGCCGCCGGGCTGCATGACTGCCCCCGCCCCGGCACCGCGCGGCCCTCGTCCCGGACTTGTGCCGCCCCCCGCAATCCGCGAACTACAATGGTAGGCATACCAAGCTTGCGCGCACGGGCGCCGACCGCACGTGCGTTCGGCGAACCCTGGCGCAGGGCCTGGCATCCTGGCGGTGACGACATGAAGCGTGTTCACGTACTGATGGTGCTCTGCTGCGCGCTGGCCGCCTGCATATCCGCAGGCGTCGATGTCAAGCCGGAGCAGCTATCCAGCTTCAGGCAGGGCAAGGCCACCCTTGAAGAGGTCGTCGGCGAACTCGGATCGCCAACCGCTCAAACGTCGCTGAGCAACGGATCGACCATCCTGATCTATTCGTTCGTCACCTCCAGGCCGCGTCCCGAGAGCTTCATCCCGTTCATCGGTCCGTTCTTCGGTGGCGCCGACACGCGATCGGCCACCGTCGTGTTCGAGTTCGACGAAAACGGCATCCTCACGAGCCAGCGCAGGACGACATCGAGCGGCGGCACCGGTATGAGCATGAGGCCCCCCGATGCGCCGGCACCGGTGGAGGAACACCACGATGCGCATGCGCAGTAGCCAGACCCGAACACGAGGCGATGCGCTCATGGATGTACGACGAAAGGCCAATTGACGCAATCGGGAATCGCTGCCAGAGTGAATTTGTCGGCAGCGGCGATTCGATGCCGGGTCGGGCTTGGGGGCATGCATGATCCACCTTCGGCGCATCGTCAAAGGGTTGTTGCTGGGTACATTGCCGTTGCTCACGGCCACCGCGCTGCCGGCCCATGCCGCGGATGGCGATACGCTGGCGCAGGCCAGGTCGCGCGGCACGCTGCGCTGCGGCGTCAGCGAGGGGATTGCCGGGTTCTCGGCGAAGGACGCCGCCGGCCGCTGGTCCGGGATCGACGTCGATTTCTGCCGCGCCGTAGCGGCAGCCGCCCTGGGGCGGGCGGACAAGGTCACCTTCGTTCCGCTGAAGGCTTCCGCAAGGTTTCCAGCACTGCGCACGGGCGTGGTGGACTTGATCAGCCGCAACACCACGTGGACCCTGGTGCGCGAGAGCACGCTGGGCGTGCAGTTCGCGGGCACGATCTTCTATGATGGCCAGGCGTTCATGGTGCCGAAGCAGAGCGCTGCGCAGGCAGTCGCGGGACTCGACGGGGCCACCGTCTGCGTCGAGAAGGGAACGTCAAGCGAAGTCCATCTGGCGGCCTATTTCGCGGCCAAGCGGTTAAGCGTGATTCCGCTCGCCATAGACTCCGCCACCGAAGTGGCCGACGCCTTTTTCGCGGGACGCTGCGGCGCCTATACCGCGGACGCCTCGCACCTTGCAGCCGCGCGCCTGCGGGTCCGCAATGGATCGCAAGCCTATGTCATCCTGCCCGAGCGGATATCGAAGGAGCCGCTCGGGCCAGTCGTGCGCAACGACGACCAGCCCTGGCTGACGCTGGTCCGGTGGGTCCTGTTCTCGCTGATTGCCGCGGAAGAAGCCGGGATCACGCAGGCCAACGCGCGCGAACGCTTGCGCGATCCGGCGCTGGCCCACGCATTCGAAGCCGGTGAAGACGCCAGCAAGTCGCTCGGCGTCGAGCCCGGCTGGGCCACGCGCGCAGTGCAGAGCGTGGGCAACTACGGCGAGATGTTCGAGCGCAATCTCGGCCCGCAAAGCCCGCTGAATTTCGATCGCGGCCTCAACCGGCTCTGGACGCAGGGCGGCCTGATGTACGCGCCGCCGGTGCGATAGCCGCCGTATTCGTTGCGACAGGTGCCAACGAAGCGACGGACCGCGGAGGTCACCGCATGAGCGAACTGCAGATCTATATCGTCCTCGGCGTGTTCGGGGCCGTGATCCTGGCCATCGCCTTCAACCTGCTGGATATGGCGGTGGCCGCGCTGATCGGCGTATGCGTGCTGATCTCGCTGGGGATCCTCGACGAGCAGGATCTGCTGGGCGCCACCCGCACCGCCGCCGGCCCCATCAGTCTGCTGTTCGGCGGCATGGTGGTGGCGCGCATCCTGTCCACCACCGGTCTTTTCGACCGCCTCGGCGACCTGTACCTGAGCGCCACGGGGGGAAGCGGCAGGCGGTACCTGTTGCTGCTGATCGCGATCGTTGCGCCCCTGTGCGCCTTCCTGCCGAACGCGACCACGGTCATCCTGCTCGCCCCCATCATCATCCGGGTTGCCGGCGCCCTGGAAGTGGACTTTGTCGGACCGCTGGTGCTGACCGCCATCGTCAGCAACTCCGCCGGCCTGCTGACGCTCGTGGGCGACCCGGCGACATTTCTCGTCGGCAGCTCGATCGGCATGACCTTTGGCGAGTACCTCCACCGCGTGAGCCTGGGCGGTGTCGTCGCCCTGCTCATCATCGTCCCGCTGCTGCCGCTGCTGATGCCGGACCTGTGGCGGCTGCGGCGTCCGTTGCCGCCGCGCGTGCCGCCCAGAAAGCTCGAGCACCCCATCTACGCGGTGCTCTCGCTCGCCGTGCTCCTGACGATGGTGGCGCTGTTCATCTTCGGCGATCAACTGCCCACGCGGCTCGTGCCGCCCACGGTAGCGCTGATCGCCGGTGCCCTGGCCCTGCTGGTCGGGTATGAAGCCCGCTTCGAGCCGACCGACGACGTGCTGCGGGACGTCGACTGGAAAACGCTGCTGTTCCTGGGGTGCATCTTCTGCCTGGTGCAGGCGGTGACCAAGACGGGGCTGCTCCAGATCATGGCGCTAAAGCTCAATGCGTCGTTCGGCATCGAGCTGACGCTCGTTGCACTGACCATGATTGCAGCAATCGGCCTGCTCTCGAGCCTGCTGGCAAACGTCCCGGTGGCGGCGGCGTCGATCCTGATGGTCAAGGGCTACCTGGTGGCAGCGGAGGTGGTGCCCGACGCAGCGCTTGGCGCGCATTTCACCCAGTGGCCCGCGGCCACGATTCCGGTGTTCGTCGGCATGATGTTCGGCGCAACGCTCGGCGGTAACGCTACCCTGATCGGCGCATCGGCCAACATCGTGGCCGCCGGCATCTGCGCGCGCCACGGCAAGCCGGTGACATTCGCCACGTATATGCGCTACGGACTGCCAATCACCGTGGCCCAGCTCACGGCGTCGGCGATCTACGTCATCGTGCTGTCGCGGCTGATGCGCTGACGGCACGGTATGGGCGTTCGGATGGGCGTTTGGATGGGCGTTCGGATACCGCGCGGACAATCAGGCCGGCGTTGGCACCACGCGATAGTAGACGCCGTTGGCGCCGTAGGAAGGCTTGAACCACGTGTTTCCGCACAGATAGTAAGTGCCGCCCTGCACCCTTGGCGTAATGCACCCGGCTGGCAGCGTCGGGTAGATCGCACCCATCGCGAAGTACCCGCCGACAGGGGCGGCAGCCGTCGCCCCGGCGACCACGCCGGCGTTGTACGCATTGGCGGTAGCGGCAGCCGTATTGGCCGATGCCACGGCCGCACCGGCTGCCACGCCGACCACCGCGCCCGCCGCGACGGCACCGGCGGTGGACCAGCCGCCGCAGTTGTAGCAGCCGGACCCGTAGTTGTTCACGACGACCGGCGGATGGTATGCGGGATACCTCGCGCCATAGTAGGGGCTGTGGTACGCCGTGGCGCCCGAAGCGCTTGTATAGCTCGTATAGCCGGAGCCCGTGGCGTGATACGCCGTGCCACCGTACGCACCCGTGGCGCTGGTACCCTGGCCGTAGGTGTGGGTCGCAGTCCCGCCGTAGCGGCCTGTAGCCGTCGTCTGCCCCGAGCCTTCCGCATGCGTTGCCGTGCCGCCGTAGCGTCCGGTCGCGGTCGTGCCCTCCCCGTAGGTGTGCGTTTCGCTGCCGCCCCAGGCGTTGCTTCGGGTCGTGGAATCCGAACCGGGCGTGTGCGATGTGAAGCCGCCGCGATAGTTGGCGTGCGACCACGCGCCCGCGGGACTGGCGGCGAGCGCCGGGATCAGCAACCCGATCAGATGGATGACGGCCTTTTTCATCATGCGCCTCCTCATTGCCTCTTGGCAGCCTTGGTCTTCGGAGGCGGCTTCATGCCTGGCCCACCCGTCGAGTCCGGGGGCTCGAACGCTATGCGTGCCGCGCTCGCGGCGCTGGCCGATACAAAGGCGGTCGCGGGAATGGCGGCGTCCAGTTCCCAGTTGGAGAGTTCCAGCACATGGCGCAGCCGGGTGCGGTCATTGAGATACACGGCGTAGATGCGGCGCGGCAGCTTGTCCTGCGTACCGATCCAGGCCTGCACGAACACGTCTCCGGTGACATAGGCCACCATGTCCGTCGTCGTATTCCCGACAACGATGGACTGGCCGATATAGAAAGCGGTCTTCAGTCCCTCGGCGATGTCTTTGTAGGGATCCGTGACGATCACATCGGTAAACGGAAAATAGATTGCCGCGGTATCGTAGGCCTTCTGTAGCGCGGCGTCGATGGTCGGCGGCGCGTCGGCGACGGCGACCAGGTTCTCCGCCGGCGCAAGTGCCATCATGGCCTTGCCGTCGTAGTAGAACTCCGAGGGCGGCCCGTCGCCGCTCGTGACGACCTTGAGCTTGTCCGGCCGCTGCAGGGTCACCTGCGACTTGGTGGAATAGACAAGCGGAGGACCGAGGCGGCTCGGACTCTCGTAGGAGACGACCGCCGTGAAGGTCATCGATCTGGCTGCGGCCAGGCGGGCACTCGCCCCCTTGAGGATGTCTACCGCGCGTGGCTCGATCCCGGCCTGGAACGTGAGCGCCGCCTTGTCCGACCGTTTGGCGGTGGCGCTTGTTGCTTTCTGTGCTCGCTGGGGCTGCTGAGCGATGCCATTCGTGGAAAGCAACAGTCCCAGCGCGACGAGGCTTGCGCGCAGCAGCACTTTCTCGTAGGTCATCGCGGTCTCCGTGCGTCGTTCAGTCCAGCGTGGCCACCGAGGGCGATCACGGAATCATGCCGCACTCGAACATCTTGTTGACAATCGGCCCTGCCACCTTGTTGATGAACGCAGCACGCATCTGCGGATCGTCGCGCAGCACCCTCAGGGCCTCCTGTTCCCTCTCCGGCTTCGGTTGCCCCTGTTTCTGGGCTTTCTCCTGCCATAGCTGCTCACAGGACGAGCGCTGGTACTTTTGAACGACCTTGTCGGCGACCTCGTTCATGATCGGGTACTGCGCCTTTGCGACACCCGCGAACAGCAGCGCCGGCATCAATGCAAACCACAGTGGACGCCTGGTCATGATCTTCCTCGTTTCGTCGAATCGATGATGGGCGGGCCAAGACCGAACGATCAAGAGAAGCCGCCCAATCCATAGCCTATGCAAGGCGCAGGGACGCCGATATTGGACTTTGGTCCAATGGGGCGCGAGCGCCGCTACGCGGCGAGATAGTCGTGAACGACAGTCCCCAACCCAAGCGTCAGGTCGGTCAGGATATGCACGCCCGATATCACTTCGCGCACCGGAAGCGACGCGACCGGCGCGAGCGCATGATGAAATAGCTCGAGGCCGGCCGGCCCCGCCCAGGCGCCCTTCACGGTGATATCTTCGCAGAAGTAACGCACCAGCTCGCAGATGCGTGCCGTCCCGTCCACATGCGGGATGATCTTGAGCAGGAAACTGGGTGCCGACAGCGATGCCAGGATCTTGTCGTGGGCCAGCGCACTATGCTTGTAGCCCATCGTCGCCACGGCAACCGGCACCGGCCCGTACCGCAGCACCCCGCCGATCGTATCCTTCTCTACGCGCAACTGTGGCGACGCCAGCTTTTTGGGAAAGCCCCAGAGTTCGCGGCCCGCCGCAATCGGCGATCCATCGTCGAGATACATGGCATGCACGTAGCCGCCGGTTTCGCCGCGAAATCGTACCGGGATCACCTGGCCGCTTTCCGTATAGTCGCCAAAGCCGGTCGAATCCGGCATCCGGATGAACTCGAATTTCACGATGGGATCGATCATCTCCAGCGGAGCGGGAATGACGGCAGCCAGCGCGTCGGGATCGGTACGGTAGGTAACGATCAGAAACTCGCGATTGATAAAACGATAGGGTCCGGGCGGAAACGCAGGACTCGTGAACGGCATCGCAAAGGCTTGCCTTTTGATCTCGTCTTCCGTCATGTCATTTGCTCCTGTCCTCGGGACACTACGTGGTCATGTCGTAAATGCCGATCCCGCTGGTCTGCGCCATGGCTTCTTTCCACTTCGGACCCGCGACGGCGCGGCGCGCGTCTTCAAGCCCGCCGTTCCATAGATCGGTCACCGTGGCGCGCGAGAACTCGTAGTCCTTGAAATCCGAGGATTGCGTGTTGTGCCGGTTGATGAAGTGCATCAGCGCGACGGTGCCGCGCGTACTGACCGCCGTGAGTTGCGCCACGTCCGGGTCCGACTGGAGTGCCTTGGGCAGCTTGCCGATGAGACGGCGCAGTGCGCCGCGAAGGTCTTCGATTTCCTTGACGCGTGTCGAGTTGAAGCGCGTCTTGCTCGCATACTGGATGTCCTTGACGCGCTCCTGGACCTGGCGCAGGTTCTGCGGCGTTTCGCCCGCCCCGCTGAACAGATCGACCTGCAAGACCAGCGCACCCAACCGGTAGTTTTCGTCGACGACGTACCACAGCGGCGTATTCGAGACGATGCCGCCGTCCCAATACAACTCCCCGTTCACTTCCACGGGAGGGAATCCCGGCGGCAACGCGCCGCTCGCCATCACGTGCTCGGGCCCGAGCTGCATCTGCTGGTTGTCGAAATAAACCGAGTTCCCGGAGCGCAGATTGACCGCCCCCAGCGAGAGCCGCACATCCTTGCGGTTGATCATCTCGAAGTCGACCAGTTCCTCAAGTGTTTCCCTGAGTGGCGACGTGTCATAGAAACTCAGCGCTTCGATGGCGCCGTCGGGTGCGAGGAACGGCGGCGGAACCCTTGGCACGAAGAAGCCCGGTATACCGAACGTTACCGCGGATCCCGCGCTAAAGGCATTCATCATCGGACGCAGCGTGTCGAAGATGGAAGGCGGGATAAGAGGCGCACGCGCCGACATCCGGTCCCAGAATTCACGCAGGCGCTCCACGCGGCGCTCGGGGGCATTGCCGGCGATGAGGGCGGCGTTGATTGCCCCGATCGATACGCCGGCAACCCAATCAGGCGTCACGCCGACTTCCGCGAGACCCGCGTAGATGCCCGCCTGGTACGCGCCCAGCGCACCGCCGCCTTGCAGGACAAAAACCGTATGATCGAACTTCCCAGCATGCGCCGCTGCATCCGAGGGTAACGCTTTGCTTGGCCGCGCCATGTTGGTTCCCGGGCAATGGACTCTGTGGTGAGACAGCGGAATGCATGATCCGCGACGATTGCGTCGCTCCAGCCCGCGCGTGCAGCCGGGCTCCTCGGCGCCGGCCCGGCACGCCGTTGCCACAGCTGGCACGAAAAACCGGAAACCGGCGCATGCCGGCGACCAGGTACCACTCAACTAAAAATAGCCCGCGTGCAAGACACCGGCAATTGGACCTTGGTCCCATTCGATCGCGACATCGCGCCTGCGGCTGCACCCGCCCATTTGTGCAAAACCGCCGTTGTAACTTGTACGATCGAGACTAATGCCTTTTACAAAGGGACTTCAACGCCTAAACTTTTTTTGCCTATATGCCCCAGATACCCGGCTACTTTGTGGCGCCAGTGATGCTTCACACACCCAGGCGCTCTATTGCAAGCCAGTGTCCGCCGACGGAATCGGATTGACGTCGCATTCCGGCGATGCAATGCAACAATAAATCAAACCAGCATATGGACAGGTTCGTTACATGGCCCGGCGGAAATGTCCGGTGGCAAGCACCTCATTGCGTAGGCGCGGCCACCTCATATGACCGTATGTGCGCTGAATTGCTCGTCTGTCTGCCGGCATGCCGGTGGCACCGGGTTCGCGCAGGCCAAGCGAGCCACTGACAGGGAGCAGGGCGCCATGACCCTCATTCTCACAGCTGCCGTCATCGCACTGCTGCTGAAACTGCAGTTCCGACGCACGAAAACCAGGGATGAGCCGTTGAACCCTGGCACCCCCTCCTCCATGCCGGCACACCGGGCGCTTCACTTCCTTTTTATCCGTTTCGCGCGTGTAGCCAACGCAACGTGGGCGCACCAGGCGCCAGGCGCGCCTCCGGAACAGCCACATCCTCGCGACGCGCCAGAAAGCTGCCAGCCCTGGCGGCACGGCAGGCACCCCATCCGCACACGCCTCGCGGCAGCCGGCGGCTTCCGGCTCTCCGCCGCTGACCATGAGGCGCATGATGCCGCCGGGGAAACACGGGACAATATGCCTGAAGCATCCCGCGACACCACCCGGCAACTGCAGCGCGATGAGACCTTGCGCTGCGTACTGGAACGACTGCCGTTCGCCATCCTGTTGACAAATGCGCTTGGACGGATCGTGCTGGCCAATACTGCCGTGCAGAAGCTCTTTGGTTATAGCCAGGACGAGTTGATCGGCGCGCCGGCTAACGCACTCGTGCCTGGATTGCACGGCGACGCCAATCCCGCCCGCCAGGGCGAAGCCGTGGCCGCTCCGCCGCCACGCGCGATCGGCAGTACGCGTGACCTGTCCGCGCGGCGCAAGGATGGCACCGAGTTTCCGGCGGAAATCACCGCCAATCACGCCTCGTCCGACGGCGATCCACTTACGCTGACAGTTGTCATTGACCGGACGGAACACTATGAATTGCAGCGTAACAGGCAGGAGCTCGCCCATCTGACGCGGGTCTCCACGCTCGGAGAGTTGGCGAGTTCGCTCGCGCACGAGTTGAATCAGCCGCTCACGGCCATCCTGAGCAACGCGCAGGCAGCCCAGCGTTTCATGGCGACGCAGCCGATCAATCTTGCCGAAGTGCGCGAGATCCTGCAGGACCTCGTCGAAGACAACCGCCGCGCGAGCGAAGTACTGCGCAGGATCCGTGCGCTCGTCAAGAAAGGCGAACTCGAGGCCGCGCCCCTCAGTCTTGCCCGCGTCATCGGCGACGTGCTACTGGTGGTGCATAGCGACGCGATCGTGCGCGGCATCCGCGTGCTCCTGAGCCTCGATCCCGGGCTGCCCCCGGTGCAGGGCGACAGCGTGCAGGTGCAGCAGGTCGTACTGAATCTGTTGCTTAACGCATTCCACGCGACGGAGTCCGGCCCGGCGCAAGATCGCGTGATCGTGGTCGGCGCCACGCTCGATGGCGCCGGCATGGTGCGCGTCTCGGTGTGCGATCGCGGACCTGGCCTCGCTGCCGACAAGCTGGACCAGCTCTTCAAGCCATTTTTCACGTCAAAGCGCGAGGGGCTCGGTCTCGGACTCTCGATCAGCCGCACCATTGTTGAAATGCACGGCGGACGTATCTGGGCCGAAAACAATAGTGAGAAAGGCGCCACTTTCCATTTCACCTTGCCCGTCGCCGCCGAGACAGAATCCCTCCATTCCGGACCACGACCATGAATAACGCCACACCAACCGTCTTCGTGGTGGACGACGACGATGCGGTACGCCGGGCGTTGACGCGCCTGATCCGCTCCGCAGGCTACCGCGCCGAAGGGTTCGCATCGGCACGTGAGTTCCTCGAATGCGATCCGTGCGCGGACTACAACGCCTGCCTGGTGCTCGACGTGCAACTCCCCGACCTGAACGGACTGGAGTTGCAGCGTGCGTTGAGCGGCGCGGGCCGGCCGCTGTCGATCATCTTCATCACCGGACACGGCGACATCCCGATGAGCGTCAGCGCGATGAAAGCGGGGGCGACGGACTTCCTGGTGAAGCCGGTCAGCGACACCGATCTGCTCAATGCCATCGGGACCGCATTGGGGAACGCGTCGCAAGCGCTCGCGAACCGCACCGAAATCGAATCGATTCACCATCGCATCGGGCGACTCACGCCGCGCGAGCGGGAAGTGCTGGCGCTGGTCGTCGAAGGCCGCCTGAACAAGCAAATGGCTTGCGAACTGGGCACCGCCGAGAAGACCATCAAGGTCCACCGTGCCCGCGTGATGAAGAAGATGGAGGCGCACTCAGTGGCAGAACTGGTGCGCGTCACCGATAAGGCGGGCATCCAGCATCCGCCCGCGCACTAGCCGCGGAGCGCCGCGACCGCTACGGGAACATGACAGCGCCCGCCCGGCCCGGCCCCATCCACGGCGCTTCAGTTGCATCCCTGATGGCGGGCCGTCCTGGCGCATGTCTTCCCGCTCGGGCTGACGTATACGCCCTTGCCGTTCTTGGTCTTGGCCTCTCCGCCCTTGCTTGTCTCTGTCGTCGTCACGCCATTCTGATTCTTCTCGGACTTCCAGGCGGTACCCGTGTTCTTGTTATAACCACCGGCCGATTCTCCGTTATTGCAAACGACAACGCCGCGCGCGTTCGTGGCGCATTCGGCAAACGCGTTCGAACAGAGCATCACGCACGCCAACAAAGCCAGCATTCTCATGGTCACTCCTTGTCATGGCCAGCACGAACACTTCGAGCCCGCCCGTCCTCCACTACAGAGTAGGTCATTTCCGCCGGCTTCCCGCGCATGGGGCAAACCCGTGCCGATCGATTCGTCCTGCCTCCAGCCAGAGTCCGCTGAAGCACGCAAACGGCGCGCGGCATGCACACCATTGACGACACGGCTCACGCGGCGCCTACGGTACGCGAGTGCCGGCATGATCCTGCTCTGGGCATCGCCCACGCCGGCGCAGGAAATGGAGCCGCGCGCCTATTCCGCCGTGCCGATCGGAACCAACTTCCTGCTGCTGAACTATGCGCGATCGAGCGGCGATGTCGCACTCGATCCTTCACTCCCGGTTACCGACCTGCAGGCCAGGATCAATGCCTCCTCGGCCGGCTATTCCCATAGCTTCGGGATTGCGGGCCGGACCGGGAGCATCGCGGTGCTGGTTCCTTACGCCAATGCGAACCTGACCGGCAACGTGGAGGGGGCGCCGGGGCAAGCCTACCGGTCAGGACTCGGAGACCTTCGCATGAGATTCGCAGTGATTCTGCTCGGTGGCGAGGCGCTCACGCCGGAGCAGTTCGCGCAGCACAGCCCTACCGCTTCGCTCGGTGCCAGCCTGAGCGTGGTGGCGCCCACCGGCCAGTACCTGCCGGCGCGCCTGGTCAACGTGGGTTCGAACCGTTGGGCGTTCAAGCCCGAGATCGGGTTGTCCCAGCCGCTTGGTAACTGGTTTGTGGAGGGCACGGCTGGCGTGTGGTTCTTCACCGACAACAACGATTTTTTCGGCGGCCGGCGGCGCAGCCAGGATCCGCTGCCCACGTTCCAATGGCACGGAGGCTACAACTGGCGGCCGGGGTTCTGGCTCGCTACCGACGTGACCTACTACACGGGCGGCCGGACCAGCGTCAATGGCATCCAGGACCAGGATCTGCAACGCAGCGTGCGCTATGGCGCCACGCTGTCCGTTCCGCTAGCGACGCAATGGTCGGCGAAGCTGGCATGGTCGCGTGGACTGACAGCAAGCATCGGCGGCAACTTCCAGACCTTCTCCATCACGCTTCAATACCGGTGGTTCGACCGCTGATCCGGTATGCGCACGACGGCGCTGGCGCCTACTGCCCGAGACGGGCGAGCGCGCCGTGCATGGGCTCAAGCGACACGCTGACCACGCCGTAGAGCGGCGTGCTCATTTCCTCGATCAGGAAAATCGCCCCGGAAGTCGAGAGTGCGCACAGCATCAAGGCGGCAACGATGGTCCCATTGCGGTCGGCAAACAGGCCAAAGGTGCCGAACACAATGGAGAGCCACAGCACCAGGACCATCAGCAGGGATATCGGGGTCGACGCTTTCATCTGCAGCAATGCCAGCCAGCGCGCGGCAAGCGCGCTATCGATGACCTCGAGGGCCTTGGCCTTCAGCGTCCGCTGCTCATCGTTGCGCGGCGCAAGTGCCTCCACCTTGCGCTGAAATTCGTCCAGCTGGTTGACTGACTCGGCGTTACCCAGCCCCGCCATTTGCGCCGGGTCGCCGGAAGCGAGAGTCCGGACCTTTTCGGCGTAGATACGCTTGAGCGAGGCCCGGACCTCCTGCGTTTCCGGTCCATATCTGGCCAGTATGCGATCAAGCTGGATGACGCTGGCCGAATTCTGCACGATCTCGGCACTCATGGTGTCGAACGTGCCTTTTGCCGACGAAACCAGCAACCCAAGCACCAGCGCGGCCATCGTCGCGATCAGGCCGGTCGCCATTTTGACGACATTGATCGATTGATCGCTGAGGTGGTGTTCCGGCAGCATGGCGCGCGCCCACATGCCGAGTAGCGAACTGCCGAATACACACACGAACACGATCAGGGCGATGACGAAGTGGTTCATGCTGCAGCCCTCCGCAGGCGGTCATAAAATCCCCATAGCCCCCATTGTCGCGCTTGGCCATCCGGCCCTTGCTTCACTGAGCATTTTCCCCGAATGGCTGGCACGATACATCATGACGGAACGCACGTACGTGGACCGGCATGCGGAAGGAGGGGCCCGCTCCTATCTTGCCCGCCGCCCGGCATGACGCAATTGGACCAAGGTCCCATAGTACCGACTCTTCAGCGGTGGCAATCCTTCGTCGTACCCTGCCGCCATGCGGCTTGCCTTGACGCGGCGAGGCACTATTGGACCAAGGTCCCATTGCCTTTGAATGCAAGCGGCACCAATATTCCCCTGTAGCCGTGGCGAACCGCGTAGCGTCGTGGACGCCTTGATCCTCATACGCTTTCGGTAGCCGCAGCCCGCCTCTGAACAATATAAGCAGCTCGACCCCGGCGTTGGCAACGAGCACACCCCTGGTTCCGGCCTGACGCCGGAGCAATGTTCTCACCGATGTACTCACGTGCCCGAACCATGCAACGGTGAAGCGGTAGCGGAAGACTCCCGGGACTTGGCGCCATGCAACGCACTGTTAAAAATCTGATCGGCCTGGTCATCGCGGCGCTGGCATCGGCCGCGGCCGCGCAGCAACCCATCATCTATCCCGCAAGGGGACAGAGTCCGGAACGCCAGCGAACCGATACCGCCGAATGCCATTCATGGGCGCAGCAATCCACCGGCGTCGATCCTGTCGCGCTCGCGCAACGCATGGCCAGCAGCCCGCCTCCCGAACAGCAGCAAGGCCAGTACCTGCGCGGCGCAGGGGGCGGTGCGTTGTTCGGGACGCTGATCGGCGGGGCCGCGGGCGGCCACTGGGGCGAGGGAGCGGGGATCGGTGCGCTCGTCGGCACGATGGGAACCCGCATGCGGATGCGGCGCGAACAACAGCAAATGGACATGCAGCAGCAAGGCATGCAGCAACAGGCATCAGGTCAGCTTTCGACGTACAACCGAGCGGTGGCGGCATGCATGACGGGCCGAGGCTACACAGTCGAGTAGCGGTCGTGCCAGCGTCATCACGTCGGCCACCCCGTCCGTTGCCCGCCGGTTTGCTCGCCGCTCCACGACAGGCAGGAGGAAGAGCCATGTTGAAGACATTGCGGGTAACCGCCCTCGCAACGCTGGTTTGCGCGACGCCCTCATGGGTGCTCGGTGCGGACTTCGACGGCAGCAAGCCGCTCCTGTGCGCCACCGTCGATGCGCACTTCTGCGATATCGGGGAGACCTGCTACCGGACGCTCCCGGCGATCCTGGGCGCACCGCAGTTCATGAGAATCAATTTCGCGAAAAAGACCGTATCCGGGCCCCAGCGCTCCACCAACATCCGCCTCATGGAGCCGAGCGATGGCCAGATCCTGCTTCAAGGCACCGAACTGGGCTACAACTGGAGCATTGCGCTCGACACCAAGAGCGGCGCGATGTCCGCGGCACTGGTGAACCGCGAGGATGTGTTCGTGCTATTTGGCGCCTGCACGCCGTTGTAGTTCGCTCGCCGCCCCGGTTTGGGCGTCGCCTCCCCCGCCCCGGGCGACGCGGCTTCGCGCCATCGCGCTGGCCATCAGTCCGCCGCGTACGGATCATCATGCCTTGCGCGTATCCCTTGTTCCGCATGCGTGAATCTTCACGGCTGTGGTTCGCGCTCCGGTGACCGGCATCGTCCTGGTGACGGAGATGACGGCGAGCTTTGCACTGCTGTTGCCGATGCTCACAGCCTGCTTCACCGCCATGGTCGTGCCTGTCATGCTGCGCTGTCCGCCGATCTATGATTCGCTGGGCGAGCGCCTGCCGGGAAAAAGCCGGCACGCGCAGAAGCCGGATCCCTGATGTCAATCCCCGCGTGCCGCCCGAATCGCCGCGGCAATATCGCGGCTGACCGCGGCCAGTGCCCGGCTGTGCGCGGCGACGAGCGCATCGTAACCCGGACCGCCGGCGGGCTCGCGCACGACACTGCGGCCACTCACCGGCGTCCCCTGCCTGGGTGGCCGCACCAGCCATAGCACCGAGACTGCCGCCGCATCGCCCGGCGCGGAGTCGAAGCCCTGTACGTCGAGCGACACCTGGTACGCCGCCATCCGGTCCGCCCATTGCGGATAGCTCGAAACATGCGCATCGGGAAGAAGCTGCGCAAGGTCGGCAGCGATGACGTTCGCAATCTGCCGCTTCAGCGGCTCGGCCCAGCGCGCGAACTCGTCAATCCTTACCTGCGTGTCATTGACCCGCAACACCAATTGCGGCCGGTCGACCATTTCCGGCACCGCCACAAGCTCAATCGCGACGGCAAGGGAAGCACCACCGGTGCCAACGGCCTCCCGCGGGCGCTCCGGGCTCAGCGTATAGAAGGCCGCCTGAGGCGACGTCGCACAGCCCCCCAGCACCGCAACCCCAAGGGCCGCGGCTATCAGAAGAAGAGAGCGCTTCACTTCTTGTCCTCCGTCTTGCCGCGAAGCAGTGCTTCCGGATGGCGCTCGAGATAGTCCGCGAGCACGCGAAACGATGTTGCCATGCGTGACAGTTCCCGCATGGTATCGGCGGTACTCTGCGTGAGCGTGGAATCCGGCTGGATAGCACTATTGGCCGAGTCGAGCGTCGTGCGCGCAGACGCTATCGCGGCGCGGGCCTCCGGTGCCAGTTCGGTATTCAGCGTCTTGAGCAGCGCGTCCGCTTCCCGCAGGGTCTGGCTGACATCCTTGCCGATGCCTTCGAACGGAATCTTGTTGAGCTTGGCAACCAGACTCGTCACGGAATCCTGAAGCGACTGCAGGCCACCCGGAACTGTCGGCAGTTCAGGCGGCTTCGCCTTCCAGTCAATCTCGACCTTGGGAGCCGCAGGGAAGAAATCCAGTGCGACGTAGAGCTGCCCGGTCAGCAGGTTGCCTGTTCTCAACTGGCCGCGGAAGCCATGCTCAACCAGCCATTGTGCAAGCGCGTGGGGGTCCGCCGTGAGCCTGCCGCCCTTCCCCGTCCTTCCCGACTCGTAGCGCGATGTGAAGCGCTCCGGATAGAGTCGCACTTCGACCGGAATGCTGAACTCCTTCTTGACCGGATCGAAGCGTGTATTGATCGCCGTGATCTCACCCACCACGATGCCCCGGAAATCAACAGGTGCGCCTACCGCCAGCCCTCGGACCGATTCCTTGAAGTTCAGCACGTAAGTATCGTAAAAGCGGTCATGGCGTTTCATTGCCTCGGCACGGTCGTGGAACAGATCGAATTGGGCGTTCGCCGCGGCCTGCGGTCCATCCGCCGTGTCCGYAGGCGTTTGAAAGGCGACGCCGCCAATGAGGATCGCCACCATCGATTGCGTATCGACCTTCACACCGCTGGTGTCCAGCGAGACATCGACGCCGCTTGCGTGCCAGAAGCGGGTATCGGCCCGCACATACTTGTCGTAGGGCGCGTTGATGAATGCGCGCAGCGTGACTCCGTTGCCATCGGCGTCCATGACGTAGGAGGTAATCTGGCCAACCTGCAAGCGCCTGTAGAAAACGGGAGTCCCGATGTCGACCGAGCCCATGTCTTCGCTCTTGAGTACGAACTCCCGCCCGGGGACATCCTGCGCGAAGACAGGCGGGGTCTCGAGGCCGACGAAGTCACGTCGCGCCTTGGCCTGGGTACCGACATCCATGCCGATATACGAGCCGGACAGCAACGTACCGAGCCCGGACACGGTGCCACCGGAAATACGCGGCCGTACCACCCAGAAGCGGGTGTCGTCGACCAGCAGGGGCGTAGCATCCTTGGCCAGTTCAGCCTTTGCAACGACGCTGCGGCGGTCCTTCGACAGGGCAACGCTCTTGACCACGCCGATCTCGACATCCTTGTACTTGATCTTGGTCTTGCCCGCGTCGAGTCCTTCGCCAGTCTTGAAGCCAATGGTAATGGTCGGGCCTTTTTCCAGGACCGCCTGCACCGCGAGCCAGCCACCGATCAGCACCGCCACCAGCGGCACCAGCCAGACAAGCTGCAGGCGCCAGCGCGAGCGCGGCTTGACGACCGCCTCGGGGAAATCGGGCGAACCGGGCGAACCGGGCTGCTCGCGACGTTCGGGAGGCTCAGCCATGATCCTTCTCCACGGCGTCCCAGATCAGACGCGGATCGAACGACATCGCGGCGAACATGGTCAGCACCACCACCGCGCCAAAAGCCACCGAGGCCGGACCGGCCTTGATCGTCGCCAGAGCGCTGAACTGCACGAGCGCAACCAGCAGGGTGATGACGTAGATATCGAGCATCGACCAGCGCCCGACCAGTTCCACCAGGCGATAGATGCGCGTCTTTTTCTCGAGCAGCCACGGCGAGTGGAACTGCACCGAGATGACGAGAAACAGCAGCGCGATGATCTTGAGCATCGGGACCGCGATACTTGCGATGAACACAACGCTCGCCAGCAACCTGGATCCCGAGGTCCAGAGATAGACCACGCCGCTCAGGATCGTGTCTTCCTGCGCGCCGAACAGCGAGCTTGTGTCCATCACGGGCAGCGCATTGGCCGGGATATACAGGATCATCGCGGCAATCAGGAACGCCCACGTGCGTGCGATGCTGGCCGGCTTGCGAAAGTGCAGGTGCGCCCCGCAGCGCGGGCAGCTGCCTTCATGGGCGCGCGGCGGCGGCCGCGACAACAGCCCGCAGCTATGGCAGACGAGAAGGCCCGCGCGGGCCGCCGTGGCAGCCGACGCAGTGATCACGCCGCCGCCTTCCGCGTGCACGGCCGATGCCGCATCCATCCGCGCCCACAGGTCGCGAGGATCGAACGCGGAGGCCGCGGCGGCAAGCAGGAGCATCACCGCCCCGAACGCCCACAGTGCAACGCCGGGCACCACGGTAGCGATATGCGCGAGCTTGACCAGGGCGACCAGCATGCCGAGGATCAGGACTTCGGTCATGCCCCACGGCGCCGCCAGTTCCAGGACACGAAATGCCACGTCCGGGCGGCGCGGGAGCCGTTGCATCCACAGCGGCACCAGCAGATACGTCATCGCCGCCATTCTCAGCAGCGGCATCATGAGCGTGGTGACGAACACGAGACCGGCGAGCGGCCACATGCCGTCGCGATAGAGGATACGAACCGCCCCGAACAGCGTGCTCTGGACCAGATCGCCATTTACCGCCAATCCCACGACGGGAAACATGTTCGCCACCGCGAACAACACCAGCGCCGCGAGCGTGAAGGCGAGCGCGCGATCCAGGCCCTCCGGGCGGCTGCGATAGAGTTCCGCGCCGCAGCGCCGGCAGTGCGCGACGCCGCCGGCCGGCAGCGCCGTTTCGCGCTGCAGCAGGTCGCACTCGTGGCAGGCGATCAGGCGCGCGGATGTCATGGCTGCGGCTGGTCCGGCGTGGCGACGGACCCGCCCTGCTTCGCGGATGCGGCGCCGTCGCCATACACCACGGAGGTCATGCGTTCGGCATCAACCACCCAGCCGCCGCCCATCGCCTTATAGAGATCCACGCTCGAGGTAAAGACCGCCCCCTGCTCCTGCGCGTAGTTCAGTTGCGCGTTGAAAAGACTGCGCTCGGCGTCCAGCACTTCGATGTAGCTCGTGTATCCGCCCTCGTAGCGCAACCGTGCGAGCCGCGCGTAGGTCGCCAGCGCGTCGACCTGGCGGCCCTGCACGACAAGCTTCTCGCGCGTCTTCTGCAGCGACACCAAGGCGTCGTCGACCTCCTGGAACGCCACCTGGATCGCCTTCTGGTACGCGAACAGCGCTTGCTGCTGCTGCGCCTCGGCCTGCTTGACCTGCCCGCCGATGTTGCCCGCGGTGAAGATCGGCATCGTCACCGCGCCGGCGTACGACCACAACCTGGCCGGGCCGGTGAAGAGCGACGAGAACTGGCTGCTGGCCGTGCCGAACACGCCGGTCAGCGAGATGGACGGGAAGTAGAGCGCGCGCGCCGCGCCTATCAGGGCGTTGGCGGCGATCAGGTTCTGCTCGGCCTGCCGCAAGTCGGGGCGGCGAGTGAGCAGTTCGGATGGCAGCCCCGCCGGCACCGATGGCATGACCAGGTCTTCCAGATTGCGGCCGCGCGGAATCGGCTGCGGATTTTTTCCAAGGAGGATGGACAGTGCATCCTCCTGCTGCGCAATCAGAAGTTCGATCTGCGGAACCGTGGCCAGCGAGGACTCGTATTCGGACTCGCTCTGCGCCAGCTCCATCTGCGACACTTCCCCGCCCTTATAGCGCAGCTGGAATACGTGCACCGAATCTTCCCGGCTTGCCACGGTGGCCTTGGCAATGACCAGTTGCCGGTCGAGCGAAAGCAGGTTGACGTATGACGACGCCACGGAAGCCACCAGCGTCAGGATCGTCGCGCGCCGCCCCTCCTCGCTCGCCAGCAGGCTCGCCCGCGCGGCTTCGGTCTGACGGCGCAGTTTGCCGAATACATCGATTTCCCACGATGCCGAAAGTGTCGCCTGGTACTGGTTGAGGACCGGGCCGATGTTGGACGGCAATAGCCCCGATCCCCCCGGCACGCGCTCACGCCGCGCATTGGCGCCCGCGGCGAGCTGCGGGAACAACTGCGAGCGCGTGCTCTGGAACTGCCCGAGGAACTGCTCGACGCGCGCCGACGCGATCTTCACATCCTTGTTCTCGGCCAGCGCGGTGGCGATCAGGTCGTTGAGCGCCGGATCGTCGAACTGCACCCACCATGCCGTATTGACGAGATCCTTCGCCTCCGCGTCGGCGAAGCGGAAGGCGGGTGGCGTATCGACGGCCTGCCGCTGGTAGTTCGGCCCGAGCAGGCAGCCGCCAAGCGTGAGCAAGGCCATCAGCGAAAGAGCCGGGGTGCGCATGTCATTCGCCCTCGCGTCTGGCGGACGGCGTGGCCGCAGGGCCGCCCGAACCCGCGCCGATGGAGCCCGCTGGCGGCGCGCCCGGCGCACCGCCTTCCGGTCCGGGGGTCTCTTTGCCCCCGCCCCTCTTCTCCGACATCGTTTCCAGCACATAGAAGAACATCGGGATGAAGAACACGGCGATCACCGTCGCGCCAAGCATGCCGCCAATGACGCCGGTGCCGATCGAATGGCGGCTGTTGGCCGATGCGCCGAGCGCAATCGCCAGCGGGACGCAGCCAAGGATAAAGGCCAGGGAAGTCATCACGATCGGGCGCAGCCGTTCCGTCGCCGCCGTCACCGCGGCGTCGTAGACCGACTCGCCCGCTTCACGGTTGAGCACGGCAAACTCGAAGATCAGGATCGCGTTCTTGGCCGCCAGTGCGACCAGCATGGTCAGGCCGATCTGGAAGTAGACGTCGTTCTCGAGGCCGCGCAGCAGGATGGCAAGCAGCGCGCCAAAGAGCGCAAACGGCACCGCCATCAGCACCCCCACCGGCAAGCTCCATTTCTCGTACTGCGCGGCGAGAATCAGGAACACCATGATCAGGCCGAACACGAACACCAGCCCGGAGGTGCCGCCAGCCTGTCTTGCCTCGTATGCCTCGCCGCTCCACCCCACCCCATAGCCGGGGGGCATCACCGCCTCGGCGACTTCTTCCAGCGTGGACAGGACCTGTCCCGAGCTGTAGCCCGGGGCCGCATTGGCCGTAATCTTGACCGCCGGGAAATTGTTGAAGCGCGTGACCAGGTCCGGACCGGTGACGAACTTGGTGGTCACCATAGCCTTGAGCGGGACCATGCTGCCAGTCCTGCCGCGCACGAAGATCTGGTCGAGATCCCCGGGCTTGAGCCGATAAGAGGGCTCAGCTTGCAGGATCACCTGCCACAGCCGGCTGGAGCGATTGAACTGCGAGACGTACAGCGAGCCGAACATGGTCTGCATCGCGCCGTAGACTTCCTCGATCGGCACCCCCAGCGTCTCCGCCTTGTCACGGTCCACGTTGACCAGCAGTTGCTGGGACGCTGCGTTGAAGGTCGACGTAACGCGGGCCAGTTCGGGCCGCTGCTTCGCCTTGGCCATGAAGTCATTCACCACGCCGGCGAGTTGCGGGATGGTGGCATCCCCCTTGCTCTGGATCCACATCTCCGTGCCGCCGGTGGTTCCGAGCCCCGGGATCGACGGCGGATTGACCGGCAGGATGATCCCCTCCTTTACCTTGGAGAGGTTCTCGTACGCGCCGATCAGCACGGCGCGCGCGTTCTGCGTCTTGATGTTGGCGAATTTGTAGCGCTCGTCGAAGCTCTTGAAGCCGATGAAGAACGCCCCCGCGTTATTCTTGTTCTGGCTGTCGAGCAGGCTGTATCCGTCGACCACCGTGACGCTGCTCACGGCCGGCTGCTTCAGGAAATAGTCGGTGACGTGCTGGGATACCGCCCCGGTGCGATCCAGGCTCGCCGCGTCCGGCATGATCACCGCGCCAAGCAGATAGCCCTGGTCCTCCGGCGGGAGAAACGAGGTCGGGATCGACCGCATCATGACAACCGCGAGCGCAATCATGCCGACGAACAGGATCAGGGCCACCGCAAAGCGCTTGATGACCAGCTTCACCATGCCCGTATAGCCCTCGGTCATCCGCCCGAAGGCATTGTCGAACCACTTGAAGAACCCCTTCTTTTCATGGTGTCCGGGCTTCAGCAGCAACGCCGCCAGCGCAGGCGACAGCGTGAGAGCAACCAGCCCGGAGAACACCACCGAGATCGCAATGGTGATGGCGAACTGCTTGTACAGCTGTCCGGTGATGCCCGCAAGGAAAGCGACCGGCACGAACACAGCGCACATCACCAGCACGATCGCGACCACCGGGCCCGAGACTTCGTCCATGGCTCGCTTGGCGGCGTCCTTCGGACTCAGCTTGTGGACGGTCATATTCCGCTCGACGTTCTCGACCACCACGATGGCATCGTCCACCACAATGCCGATCGCGAGCACCATGCCGAACAAGGTCAGCATGTTGATCGAGAACCCGAGCGCGAGCATGCCCATGAAGGTACCGACGATCGACACCGGCACCGCAAGCACCGGGATCAGGGTGGCACGCAAGCTCTGCAGGAAGACGAACACGACAATCACCACCAGCACGAGCGCTTCGAAGAACGTATGAATGACGTCCGAGATGGACGCGCGCGTGAATTCGGTCGTGTCCATTGCGATACTGTAATCAAGGCCTTCCGGAAACGACTTCTTCATCTCCTCCAGCGTCTTGCGCACCTGCTTGGACACGTCGAGCGCATTGGCGCCCGGCTGCTGGTAGACCGCGATGACCGTCGCCGGCTTGCCCTGGAACTTGCTGCGGATCGAATAGTCCTTGCGGCCGAGTTCGGCCCGGCCGATGTCCTTGAGGCGGACGATCGCCGCATCGCCGCTCGCCGCCCGCAGGATGATGTTCTCGAATTCGGCTGGATCGCTCAGGCGGCCCGTGGTGGTTACCGCGAATGACTGCTCGACCGCG
The DNA here is from genome assembly GCF_056398885.1 of Cupriavidus sp. 01T418. Classification (NCBI taxonomy): domain Bacteria; kingdom Pseudomonadati; phylum Pseudomonadota; class Betaproteobacteria; order Burkholderiales; family Burkholderiaceae; genus Cupriavidus; species Cupriavidus sp. 01T418. The sequence continues at coordinate 128,911 of NZ_JBFTQG010000002.1, read as the reverse complement.
GTGCCGGTTGGCGACTGGCCGATGCTGCCGACCGCGAACTGCTGGTTCTGGTTGGCGACGGCCTTCTGCACATCGGAAGCCGTGATGCCGAGCTGCGCCATGCGGTCAGGCTTGAGCCAGATGCGCATGGCGTAGTCAGGCGTGCCGAAGATGCTCGACTGATTGGCGCCGGGTATGCGCTTTAGCGCGTCGAGCACGTAGATGTTGGTGTAGTTGGCGATGTAGGTCGAATCGTAGCGGTCGCTGGGCGAATAGACGGCGATGACCATCATGAACGCCGAGGATTTCTTCTGCACCTGGATGCCCTGCGACTGCACCGAAGAAGGCAGTTGCGGTAGCGCCAGGTTCACGCGGTTCTGCACATCGACCTGCGCAAGTTCGGGGTTGGTGCCGATCTGGAAGTAGACGTTCAGCGTGTAATTGCCGGTCGATGAACTCGAAGAGTTCATATAGATCATGTTGTCCGCGCCATTGACTTGCTGCTCGATCGGTGCGGCTACGTTGTTCGCGACCACATCCCCGGTCGCGCCGGGGTACGTGGCGGAGATCGTGATCTGCGGCGGCGTGACGTCGGGGTACTGCGCGATGGGCAGGCTGAGCATTGCCAGCGCACCGCCGAGAGTGATCACGATCGAAATGACCGATGCGAAGATCGGCCGGTCGATGCAGAAATGGGAGATGTTCATTTCGCCTGCCCGGTCAGTTCGTCACGCCAGGGGCAGACTGGCGCTGCGACAGGGTCTGCCCTTCACTGTGCTGTTCCACGGCGGCATTCTTGGCGGGCGCCTGGGTAATCTTCAGCGGCGTATCGGCGATGACGCGGATCGCGCCGTCGACGACGATCCGCTCGCCCGGCTTCAGGCCCTCATTGATGAACCAGTCTTCGCCGTGCCACGCCCCGGCTTCGACCACCCGTTGATGGCCTTTCGCGTCTTTGTCGACGACCCAGACGAAATGGCTCTTCGAACCCTGCAACACCGCACGACGTGGGACGAGGATCGCATTCGGGCGCACCGCGCCCGCAACGCGTGCGCGCACGAACTGTCCGGGACGCAGGGTGCCTTGCGGGTTCGCGAACGAAGCCCGCACGAGGAACGTGCCGGTCTGCGTATTGAACGCCGGATTGGTGAAGTTGATGTGACCGCGCCCCGGAAACTCGGTGCCGTCGGCAAGGATGACGGTGACCTCGAAGTCACTGTCGGGGGGAAACCTGATCTGGCCTTTGGCCTCCTGGTCGCGGTATGAGAGCAACTCGTTCTCGGAGATGCTGAAGTTCACCCACATCGGATCAAGCTGGTAGACGTAGGTAAGCAGCCCCGATGCGCTCGCCGTCACGTAGCTGCCGTCCTGCTGCCTTGCAAAGCTCGACAAGCCCTTCAGCGGGGACTTGATGGTCGTGTAGCTCAGGTTGAGTTCCGCGGTCCGGACCTGGCCTTGGGCGGCGATCACGGCGGCTTCCGCCTCCTTTTCGTTACCCGTTGCGTTATCAAGGTCCTTCTGGCTGAGTGCGTTCTGGGCGGCGAGCGGAACCACGCGTGCGAGATTGGCCTTGGTCACGGTAAGCCTGGCCTGCTGCTGCGCGAGCTGGCCCTTGGCCGACTGGAGCGCCGCTTCGAATGGCGCTTTATCCATCAGGAAGAGCGTCTGCCCGGCCTGCACCAGCGACCCCTCGGTATAGACGCGCTTTTCCAGGAAGCCATCGACGCGCGCGCGAATCTCGACCTCGCGTGAGCTTTGCGTCTGGGCGGTGAACTCGTAGTCGACCGGCGTATCACGCTGTGTGACAGTCATGACCGTCACGTCAATGGGCGCGCGCGGCAACTCGTTCGCCGACTTGTGGCAGGCGGCAAGCAGCACTAACGTCGTGCTGGCCAGCGCGCACAGCAAGCAGGCGCGGCTACGCGCGCGCCTGGAACCGACGGCTACGATCCGCGAAGATGAAATCGCCATGTGAGTCTCCCATTGGGAACTCGGACTCGTGGAACACTAAGCAGGCACGCCCGGATCCGCGGCCGGCTACGGCGGTATGCAGTAGCCAGACAGCGCGTGCACGCTTGCGCGATTCACCAGCGCCAGTGGCATCGCGCCGTGGATTTTGTCGAGCGCAATTGCGCACGCGAGACTGAGCCATACGGTCGCACACGCGCCTCGCCTTGGTTTCGTCGTCATCTTTGGATTCCCAACTGTCCTGCCCTCTGCCCTCTGCCCTCTGCCCTCTGCCCTCTGCCCTCTGCCCTCTGCCCACTACCCACTATCCACTACTGCACCGAATACCCCCTGCCCGTCATGCACGCCGCCACCGCCCGGTTGAACGTGGCCATCTGCTGGGCGGCCTGTTGCTGGCCCGCTTGCTGCTGTCCGGCCGTAGCCTCGTTGCTGCGGCGCTGGCGTATGCCGCCGGCGGCTGTCCCCGTCACGGCACCAATCGCCGCACCCTTCCCGGCATCGCCTGCGATCGCACCAATCGCCGCACCTGCGGCGGCACCACCGGCCGCGCCCCGGAGCCGGCCGCCTTGCTGCGGCGGCGCGCTCGGTTGACCGGATTGCTGCGCAATGGCGACCGGATCCACCCCGGTGTTCTGCTTCGCCCACAGCTGGCATTCGGCGGTGTCCGAGTTTTGCTTCTGCGCCCCCTGCCCTTTGGCGGGATAGAAGATGGGTTGCTGCGCGACGGCAGCGCACGCCAGGGCGCACATCATCAGGCCTATCGAGACTCGCTGCATTTGATGCATCGCTTGAGACTCCCCCCTCCACTGCCCCGATCACGCGAACCTGGCGCGTGCCGCGCCTGACAGGCACGACACGCGCCAGCTGAAATGGGCGCCGGGCCGACCGGCGCCATCAACCGTTTCAGCGATTGAGCTTGGTGATCTTCTGGCCCTGCACACCCATGCCGGCCATCAGCCCTTGCTGCCCAAAGATGAATGCGTAGACATCCGATTTCAGCGTCGTGGTGGTCAACGATCTCCCCATGCCCTCATCCACCACCACGATGCTCGGACCGACCCCCACCGACCACCCGTCGCTGCTGGCGAGATAGCTCTGGGCTGAGTCGGTCATGAGGAACATGGCCTCAGAGAAGGTCTGGACGCCTGCCTGCAGGCCATACGAAAGCGCCGTGGCGTTGTAATAGCCAAGCACGGTTTTTCCGTCGGGACCGAACATCACCCCGTTGCCACCCTGCGCGCCCACGAGAAAGCCAGCCTTCATGATGTCCGGGAACACAAGAATCGCCGTCGCCTTCTCCATGAGTTCCTTGCTCTTCGGTGTCGTGTCATTCAGTTTTTGCAGGGCCGCACGTGCGCTCGCTTCCAGTTGCGGGTCGCCTCCCACGGACGAAGTCTTCTGCGTCGAGCAGGCTACCGCCACCAACAGGAGCGGTATCGCGAGAATGAGCCGAAGGTTCTTGATCATGATGCGTGCTCCATTCAGAAAATGACGACATGGTGACATGGTGTAAAAGCGCATTCCAAGCGCGTTCCCGCTCAACGTTCTTCCCGGGTTGGATTCATAGTGATATCCGGACCCCGCTAAAACAATGGGACTTTGGTCCAATAGCCGCTCGCCGACCGCTCGATCCCGGTTCGTGCATCTCACGTACCGGGAGGCGGACTGATGGCCGTACGCACGGCCTTGATCAGAATCTCATCGTTGAACGGCTTGCGCAGATAGGCGGCAGCGCCCGCCGCCAATGCCTGCTCGCGCACGCCGGCTTCGTCATGTGCCGTGATGAAGATCACAGGGATGCCGCTGCCCGCGAGCCGCCGCTGGACCTCCAGCCCGTTCAGGCCAGGCATCTGTATGTCAAGCACGACGCAGTCCGGGCGATACGACGGTATGGAATCGAACATGTCCAGGAATTCGTCTCCCGTCTTGAACGTTTCCGATGACAGCCCGATGGAACGTAGAAGCCTCTTGATGGCGCGACGCACCGATTCATCGTCATCCACCACTGCGACGAACGGCTTGACTTTGCTCATGGCGAAATTCCCCATAGACGCACCTCAGGGCCCACCTGATTCGACGCTCAATCTAGACTACGACAGTTGGATGGCAGCAGGTATTGGACTTTGGTCCAACGTCGCATGCGCAGGCGTGCGCCCTGCGGGCGCCACCAGCACTGCGGCGCATTGCGGGTCGACCGGGGGAACGCAGGATGCCGGCCGCCGGCAGCATGACCAGCGTGGCGCGTGGCCTGTCGGCCTGTCGGCCTGTCCGGCGCGGATATCCAGAATCTCGCCAACTACAAGCGAATCTGCAACAAGCCCTTGGCTCGCCGGGCAAAAACAAAAAAAGGGGCATGCGCCCCGTTCAAACCCTCGCCAGGCCGGACCTCCGGCCCGCAAGCGGCACGGCCACCGGAGCGTCGATCACCGATGCCCGGTCAAGGGGGATCCGCGAGGATCCCCGTCAATCAGTTAGTGGTCTTGGCGCCGGACTCGAACCACTGGCCCAGCAGCGCCCGCTCGTCATCCGTGATCTGCGTGACATTGCCAAGCGGCATGGCCTTCTGCTGCACCGCTTGCTGATAGATCAGCTGCGCGTGCGCCTTGATCTCGTCGGCCGTGTCCAGCTTGATGCCCTTGGCGGCCGTCGGCATCAGCTTCGGCGCGGCGGCATGGCACTGGATGCAACGCGAGTTGATGACTTCCTGCACCTTGGTGAAGCTGACCTGCGTGGCAGCGCCATCCTTGTTCGCCATCGCCTCGCGCGGCTGCGGCGCGATCATGACCGCAACCACGGCCAGCACCGCGACACCGGCAGCCGGCCAGGCCACGTTGATCCTGCCCTTGTGCTTCAGGATGAAGAACTGGCGGATCAGCACGCCGGCCAGCATGATCAGCACCAGCGCTGCCCAGTTGTACTTGTAGCTGTAGGTCATGCTGTAGTGGTTCGACAGCATGGCGAACAGCACCGGCAGCGTGAAATAGGTGTTATGCACGCTGCGCTGCTTGGCGTTCTTGCCATGCACCGGATCCACCGGCTCGCCGGCGCGCAGCGCGGCAACCACCTTGCGCTGCCCCGGGATGATCCACACCAGCACGTTGGCGCTCATGATGGTGGCGATCATCGCGCCGGTCAGCAGGAACGCGGCGCGGCCCGCGAACACATGGCAGGCCACGTAGGCGGCCAGCGCGACGTAGATCGCCACCAGGATGCCGACGGTGCGGTCGCTCTTGCCGAACACGCGGCAGATGCAGTCATACACCACCCAGCCCACGGCCAGATAGGACAGCGCAAACCCGATCGCCGCGCCCGGCGACATGTCCATCACGTTCTTGTCGATCAGGAACGTGCTGGCGTTGAACAGGTACAGCACCACCAGCAGGCCGAAACCCGTCATCCAGGTGGAATACGACTCCCAGTAGAACCAGTGCAGGTTCTCCGGCAGTGTCTTGGGCGCGGTCAGGTATTTCTGCGGGTTGTAGAAACCGCCGCCGTGCACCGCCCACAGCTCGCCGCCCACGCCCCTCTCCTGCAGGTCGGGATCATCGGGACGGGTCAGGCTGTTGTCGAGCCAGACGAAATAAAACGAGGACCCGATCCACGCGATGGCGGTGATGACGTGCACCCACCGCAGCAGCATATTGGCCCAGTCGAGGATATAGCCTTCCATGTCTTGTCTCCTTGATTGCCCGTACCGCGCTCAACTGCCGCGGTAGGTCGAGTACGACCAGGGGGAGACCAGCAGCGGCACGTGGTAGTGCGCGGCGGTGTCGGCAATGCCGAAACGCAGCGTCACCACGTCCAGGAAAGCCGGTTCGGGCAACTTGGTCCCTTGCGCGCGGAAATAATCGCCGGCGCCGAATTCGAGTTCGTACACGCCTGCCGCCATGGTGTCGCCATCCAGCAGGGGCTGGTCGCAACGGCCATCGTGGTTGGTGACGACTGTCTTCAGCGCCTCCTTGTGATTGTCGACAATTTTATGCAGGGTAATCGACATGCCGGCACCGGGGGTGCCGGCTGCGGTGTCGAGTACATGCGTGGTCAAGCGTCCCATCCTGTTCTTCCTTAGGGCTTTGGGTTGTGAGAGGCGCCGCTGCCTTCACTAGCACCATTTGTGGGAATGGTGCCCGCTCGGTACGTATTTCTAACGCATCCCGGCGCTGGACTGGTGCAGGGCGACAATGCTTTGCACCGGACCGTATGGCAACTCGGGAATTACCCTGAGTTGTCGAAAACCTAGCTCGGTTTTGTTGACAATATTGCCGCCACAACCAAATAATTGTCAACAATTTTTGGGGTACGCCACCTGGCTTTAGCCGCTTAGCGGTGGCGCGCCGATCCCCTCCTCACCGATACGCTGGTGCCAAGATGTCCAAGAGTCTCAAGCTGATCGCCGGTGCCAATGACACCGCCGCCCCGACCGAAATCAAGCCCGCCCGCAAGGGCTCCGTCGAGGAGCGCATGTATCACGAGATCTATGACGCGATCATGGAGCACCGGCTGCCGCCGCGCACCAAGCTGACCGAGCTCTCGCTTTGCGAAATCTATGCCACCGCGCGCCACACCGTGCGCAAGGTGCTGGCGCACCTGGCCGCCGACGGCATGGTCGACCTGGAACCCAACCGCGGCGCCTTTATCGCCAGCCCGTCCACCGACGAAGCGCACGACATGTTCGAGCTGCGCCAGATGCTGGAGCGCGCGGTGCTGGAGAAGCTCGCCGGGATGCGCGACGTCAAGCGCGTGATCGCGCCGCTGCGCAAGATGGTGGAGGCCGAACGCGAGGCCTTTCGCACCAACGCGCGGCCCAAATGGATCCGCCTGTCGGCCGAATTCCATACCGCGCTGGCCGAGCTTTCGGGCAACGCGCTGCTGGTCACCATGATGCGCCGGCTGGTGTCGCGCACCACGCTGATGATCGCCAGCGTCGAGGCGCCGGGCAATAACGCCTGCTCCTTCGATGAGCACGAAGAGATTCTTGATGCACTGGAACAAGGCGATGCCGCCCTCGCCCAGAGCCGCATGGCGCACCATCTCGGCGCCTGCGCCGACCGCGTCCAGCCCGACGAACCCGGTAATTTCGATCTTCGCAGCGTGCTGGGTCACTCCACCTAGCAAGTTGTTCCCGCTGCCATCCAGCGGCCAAGGCCTGATTCCTGCTAATGAGAAACGCGTCCCCGATGAGGCGCGCCGCCGGAATCACATACCGAGAGCCACCCCGCCCGGCAGCGTTCCCATCAAATCCAATGGAGAGGAGACACACTCATGACTAGCGCCAGCACCACGGTCCCCACGGATCTGACCAACGAGCGGCTGCCTTCGGGCCGGCTGCTCGCGCTCGGCCTGCAACACGTTCTGGTGATGTATGCCGGTACCGTCGCAGTGCCGTTGATCATCGGCGGCGCGCTCAAGCTGCCCAAGGATCAACTCGCCTTCCTGATCAACGCCGACCTGTTCGCGGCGGGTCTCGCCACGCTGGTCCAGGCCTTCGGCTTCTGGAAGTTCGGCATCCGCATGCCGGTGATGATGGGTGTGACCTTCGCCTCGGTGGCGCCGATGATCGCCATCGGTTCCGATCCCAACGTGGGCCTGCTAGGCATCTACGGCGCGGTGATCGCCGCGGGATTGTTCGGCATTCTGGTGGCGCCACTGATGGGGCGCATGCTCGGGCTGTTCCCGCCGGTGGTGACCGGCACGGTGATCACGCTGATCGGTGTGTCGCTGATGGGGGTGGGGATCAACTGGGCGGCCGGCGGCCAGCCCACCACGCGCGCCGTGATCGACGGCGTGGTCAAGGATGTGCCTAACCTCGCCTACGGCGACCTCGGCAGCCTCGGTATCGCGGCGCTGGTGCTGGTGGCGATCCTGCTGCTGAGCAAATACGGCCGCGGCCTGATCGCCAACTGCGCGGTGCTGCTCGGCATCGTGATCGGCACCCTGGTGGCGATGGCGCTGGGCAAGGTCTCGTTCGAAGGCATCAATGAAGCCAGCGCGATCGCGTTTGTCACGCCGCTGCATTTCGGCATCCCAACCTTCGACATTCCCGCCATTCTTTCGATGTGCGTGGTGATGATGATCACGCTGGTGGAATCGACCGGGATGTTCCTCGCGTTGGCCGACATCACCGGCAAGCGCCTGTCCAATAAAGAGCTGACCCGCGGCCTGCGCGCCGACGGCCTGGGCACCGTGATCGGCGGGGTGTTCAACACCTTCCCCTACACCTCGTTCTCGCAGAACGTGGGCCTGGTGACCGTGACCGGCGTGCGTTCGCGCTATGTGGCGGCGGCCGGCGGCATCATCCTGATCGCGCTGGGCCTGTTCCCGAAGATGGCGCACATCGTGGCCTCGGTACCGCAGTTCGTGCTCGGCGGCGCCGGCATCGTGATGTTCGGCATGGTGGCAGCCACCGGCATCCGCATCCTCGGCTCCTGTGACTTCAACCGCAACCGCTTCAACCTGTTCATCGTCGCCATCGCGATCGGCTTCGGCATGATCCCGACGCTGGCGCCGACCTTCTTCCAGTACCTGCCCAAGTGGACCGGCCCGTTCACCCACAGCGGCATCGTGTTGGGAACCATCGTCGCGGTCGTGCTCAACCTCTTCTTCAACGGCATCCAGTCGCGTGAAGAGGCGATGCGCAACGCCGCGGCCAACACGCACGGCACGGAATAAGTCCAGCCGGCGGTGGCCGGCACAGTTCTCCTGAAAGATCATGACCCTGATGACAAGCAACAACTATCCACGCGACCTGATCGGCTACGGCAGCCAGCCGCCGCACGCCCGCTGGCCGGGCGGCGCGCGCATTGCGCTGCAGTTCGTCCTCAACTACGAAGAGGGCGGCGAGAACAATGTGTTGCATGGCGACGCCGGCTCCGAGCAATTCCTGTCGGAGATCATCGGCGCGGCGGCCTATCCGGAGCGCCACATGAGCATGGAGGGCGTGTACGAGTACGGCTCCCGCGCCGGGGTCTGGCGCATCCTGCGCGAGTTCGAACAGCGCGGGCTGCCGCTGACGATCTTCGGCGTGTCGATGGCATTGCAGCGCCACCCCGAGCTGACCCGCGCGTTTGTCGAACTCGGCCATGAGATCGCCTGTCACGGCTGGCGCTGGATCCACTACCAGGGCATGGATGAAGCCACCGAGCGCGAGCACATGCGCATCGGCATGCAGATCATCAAGGAACTGACCGGCTCGCTGCCGCTGGGCTGGTACACCGGCCGCGACAGCCCCAACACGCGCCGCCTGGTGGTGGAACACGGCGGCCTGCTGTACGACTCGGACTACTACGGCGACGACCTGCCCTTCTGGACCGAGGTGGAAGTCACCGGCGGCGAGAAGAAGCCCCACCTGGTGGTGCCCTATACGCTCGATTCGAACGACATGCGCTTCGCCACGCCGCAAGGCTTCAACACCGGCGAGCAATTCTTCCAGTACCTCAAGGACGCCTTCGACGTGCTGTACGCCGAAGGCGACCCGCAGGGGCTCGACCAGCCGAAGATGCTCTCGGTCGGCATGCACTGCCGCCTGCTGGGCCGGCCGGGGCGCATGCGCGGGCTGCAGCGCTTCCTCGACCATGTGCAGGGCCACGACAAGGTCTGGATCTGCCGGCGCGTGGATATCGCGCGCCACTGGGCCGAGACCCATCCCCACACCGCAAAGAAACACGCTTAAACCGGGCATCAGCCAAGCCATGAGCAATCCATACACTCTCGATCAACTCAACACCCTGCCCACCGCCGACTTTATCCAGGTGCTCGGCGGCATCTATGAACACTCCCCGTGGGTGCCCGAGGCCGCCGCCGCGCAGCGCCCCTTCGCCAGCGCCGCCGCACTGGCCGATGCCATGCGCGCCATCGTGGACGGCGCGGGCGACGCTGCCCAGCTCAAGCTGGTGCGCGCCCACCCGGAACTGGCGGGCAAGGCCGCCGTGCGCGGCGAACTGACCGCCGAGTCGACCCGCGAGCAAAGCGGCGCCGGCCTCGACCAGTGCTCCGCCGAGGAATTCGAGCAACTCCAGACGCTCAACCGCCGCTATAACGAGAAATTCGGCTTTCCCTTCATCCTGGCCGTGCGCGGCTACGACCGTGCCGGCATCGTCGGCGAATTCGCCAGGCGCGTGGACAACGATCCGGCAACGGAGTTGCAAACGTGCATCAAACAAATCCATCGGATTGCACAGTTCCGCCTGAACGACTTAGTATCCGGCTGAGCAAAAAAAGCAGCTTGCATTCCCCATTATTGCTGTAGCAGGCAATGCCCGGGGCCGAGCCGCCCGGGCATTGCCGAAACGAACAATTCGAACAATTCGAACAATAAGAAAAATACAAATAGAACCCGCCAGGGGCCAGTACGCAACAAGCGCAACGGATCAACCACGGAGAACTCACCAATGCACAAGCAGATCAAGCCGGCCCTGAAGCTGGCAGCGCTGTCCGCCGCCCTTTTCAGTGGCGCGGCCATGGCGCAGTCCAGCGTCACGCTGTACGGCCAGGCCGACATGTTCGTCGGCGGCGTCAAGAACGCCGGCGACGCCAGCACCGCCTATGTGGCCAATTCCGGCGGCATGCAAACCTCGTACTGGGGTATCAAGGGCACCGAAGACCTCGGTGGCGGCACCAGGGCCATCTTCGACCTGAACGGATTCTTCCGCACCGACACCGGCTCCCAGGGCCGCTTCAACGGCGACTCGATGTTCAGCCGCAATGCCTTTGTCGGCCTGGAGAGCGACAAGCTGGGCACCATCAAGCTGGGCCGCAATACCACGCCCTACTTCGTGTCGACCATCCTGTTCAACCCGCTGATCGACTCCTACGTGTTCTCGCCGATGGTGTACCACACCTACTTCGGCGCCGCCACGTCCACCGTGACCGACCCAGGCATCATCGGCGATTCGGGCTGGAACAACTCGCTGCTGTACTCCACGCCGAACTTCGGCGGCCTGACCGCCAACGTGATCTACGCCTTCGGCGAGAAAGCAGGTTCCAGCGGCCAGAACAAGTGGGGCGGCAACCTGACGTACTTCAACGGCCCGTTCGCAGCCACGCTGGCCTTCCAGCAAGTGAAGTTCGACAACACGCCGGGTGACGTCACCGCCTCGAGCAACCCGATGCTGACCGGTTTCAACAAGCAGAACGCGGTGCAGGGCGGCGTGACCTACGACTTCAAGATCGTCAAGCTGTTCGCGCAAGGCCAGTACATCAAGTCGGACATCAACAACAACCCCAGCGGCAACATCAAGCACACCAACGGCCAGGTCGGCGTTTCGGTGCCTGTCGGCGCCGGCAGCGTCCTGGCGTCCTACGCCTACGACAAGACCAGGAACTCGGTCTCGGACTTCAAGCGCAACACGGTGGCGCTTGCTTACGACTACAACCTGTCCAAGCGCACCGACGTCTACGCCGCTTACTTCTACGACAAGATCACCAACCTGTCGCACGGCGACACCTTCGGTGTGGGCCTGCGTCACAAGTTCTGACGCTTTTCCCTTGTCAACGGGATTTGATACCCGCCCTTGTGGCGGGGTTTTTATTTATTTCACCGTGACAGCTTTCGGCCGTTGAGCGCATCGAACAACCAGCGATTAAACATTAAACAGGCGCTCGGGCAACATGAGCCGCACAGCCGGAATAAGGTTAACGTGCCGAAGTTCCTCGTCAGGCCGGTAATGGCCACTGCTATGGTTCCAGGACAGAAGCCGGCCAGCGTCGAAACGCAACATGCCGGCAAAAAGCACATCCCCCCGGTCGGTGAGCGACGTATGCCCGTGTATCTGGAACGGCTCGGGCAAAAATAGCCCGCCACAATAAATCCGGCCCGGGTCGTCCGCCAGGATGACAAAGATGAATTTGCCATGAAGGGGCGGTACTTCAGGGGTCACCCAGTTCGTTCTCAGCAGGTGATAGTGGTCGCCACCCGACCTCTGAAGCTCGAAAAACTCCGGCCCCCGGGCTGGCTTTTGCGCAGAGCTGTACCAGAGGACCGGAACCGGTCTCATCTGCTGCCGGGCGGCAAACACGCGTTCGATGCGCTCCTGCTGGGATGCTGAGAGCGGGGGCATGGCGGCTTCCTTGTTTGATGACGAGGAAGGCACATACTATCATCCGCCCTGAATGTGGTTCAGGCCCGCGCGTTTCAGGATCATTGGCCTGAAAACGATTAAGGTGGTGCCGTGCACGATCGCACCGGCCTTGTTGGTGCTGGCCGTTTTCGCCGTGCAACCAGCCTTGGCGATGCCGCGTCGCAATATCGATTTGCTGCGATGCGATAGAGACAGACTACCGGCCATCCGGGATCGAAAGCCGCAACTTAATAGTCCGATTCAATTGGCGGCGGCGCCCATGCCCGCATAGATTAAGAATCCAGGCAACGAGACGGCAACGGACGAGGTGATACATGCGTCGTGATGCAAAGACCCGGTCGGAGTTAATGGCCATCCTGAACCAGTTCCTCAACAACAATCCCGAGTGCGGCGAATGCGAGCTTCACGCCATGCGTGGGCACCAGCCCGACCACACTGGTTGCAACTGGAGCGCGGAAGTCGATTTCCCGCGTGAGCCCGATGATCACCTGCCAACCCGGCTGGCAGCGGCGAAGTCCATCATCGTCGTGATGCGCGAGCAGTACAACCTGCTGCAATGATGCAGCAGGACCGATAGGACAGCTTTTCCGGGCCGGCGGAACTGCAGCACAAGCCGGTCACAAAAAACGGGGCTCCCACGGAGCCCCGTTTTCATTGCGCGATGCCTGGCGGCATGCCCGCACACGGGCGACGGCGCCAGGCCGCCGCACCGCGGATCATCGCGCCGCGTTGGCTTCCGCCACCGCTACCGCCGTCATATTGACGATGCGGCGCGTGGTGGCTTGCGGGTTGAGGATGTGCACCGGCTTGGCCGCGCCCAGCAGGATCGGGCCGATGGTGACGCCCTGCCCGCCCGTGATCTTGAGCAGGTTGAAGGCGATATTGGCCGCGTCCAGCGTCGGCATCACCAGCAGGTTGGCGCTGCCAGCCAGCTTGGTGCCGGGCAGGAAGTGGCGGCGCACGTCCTCGACCAGGGCGGCGTCGCCCTGCATCTCGCCTTCCACTTCCAGGTGCGGTGCCTCGCGCGCCAGGATCTCCTGGGCCGCGCGCATCTTCCGGGCCGACGGCCGGTTCGACGAGCCGAACATCGAGTGCGACATCAGCGCGACCTTCGGATGCTGGCCGAAGCGCGCGACTTCCTCGGCCGCCAGCTGGGTGATGGCTGCCAGTTCCTCGGCGGTGGGATCGTCGTTGACGAAGGTGTCGGTGATGAACAGCGTGTACTTCTCGAGCATCAGCGCGTTCATCGCCGCGAACACCTTGGCACCCGGCGCCAGGCCGATCACGTCGCGCACATGCTCCAGGTGGGCTTCGAAGCGGCCCACTGTGCCGCACAGCAGCGCGTCCGCGTCGCCCATATGCATCAGCATGGTGCCGATCAGCGTATTGGAGCGGCGCAGCGCCACCTTGGCCATGTCGGGCGTCACGCCGTCGCGGCCGCGCAGCGCGTGATACGCCTCGTGGTAGGCGCGGTAGCGCGGATCGTCTTCCGGGTTGATCAGTTCGAAGTCCGTGCCCGCCTTCAGGCGCAGGCTGGCTTTCTCGATGCGCATCTGGATCACGTGCGGGCGGCCGATCAGGATCGGGCGCGCCAGGCCTTCGTCCACCACCGTCTGCACCGCACGCAGCACGCGCTCTTCCTCGCCCTCGGCATAGACCACGCGCTTGGGCGCGGCCTTGGCTGCGGAGAACACCGGCTTCATGATCAGGCCAGTATGGTAGACGTACTGGGTGAGCTGCTGGCGATAGGCTTCCAGGTCCTTGATGGGACGCGTGGCCACGCCGGATTCTTCAGCGGCCTTGGCCACCGCCGGCGCGATCTTCTCGATCAGGCGCTGGTCGAACGGCGTCGGGATGATGTAGTCGGGGCCGAACTTCAGCTCCTGCCCACCGTAGGCGGCGGCAACGGCGTCGTTCAGTTCGGCTTCGGCCAGCTCGGCGATGGCCTTGACGCAGGCCAGCTTCATTTCTTCCGTGATCTTGCTGGCGCCGCAATCGAGCGCGCCACGGAAGATGTACGGGAAGCACAGCACGTTGTTGACCTGGTTCGGGTAGTCCGAACGGCCGGTGGCGATGATGCAGTCCGGGCGCGCTGCCCTGGCCACTTCCGGGCGGATTTCCGGCTCGGGGTTGGCCAGCGCCAGGATGATGGGCTTGTCGGCCATGGTCTTGACCATCTCGGCGGTCAGCACGCCGGCGGTCGAGCAGCCCAGGAACACGTCCGCGCCGTTGACGATGTCGGCCAGGGTGCGGTTCGAGGTCTCCTGCGCGTAGCGGGCCTTGTTGGGCTCCATGCTGGCATCGCGGCCAACGTAGATCACGCCCTTCGAATCCACCACCGAGACGTTCGAGCGCGTCACGCCCAGGCTCACCATGGTGTCCAGGCAGGCGATGGCAGCGGCGCCGGCGCCCGACACCGCCAGCTTGACCTTGGCGATGTCCTTGCCCACCACTTTCAGGCCGTTGAGCAGCGCAGCGCCCGAGATGATGGCGGTACCGTGCTGGTCATCGTGGAAGACCGGGATGTTCATGCGCTCGCGCAGCTTCTTCTCGATGTAGAAGCATTCGGGCGCCTTGATGTCCTCGAGGTTCACGCCGCCGATGGTGGGTTCCAGCGCGGCCACGATCTCGACGATCTTGTCCGGATCGCGCGCATCGAGCTCGATGTCGAACACRTCGATGCCGGCGAATTTCTTGAACAGGCAGCCCTTGCCTTCCATCACCGGCTTGCCGGCGAGGGGACCGATATCGCCCATGCCGAGCACAGCGGTGCCGTTGGTGATCACCGCCACCAGGTTGCCGCGCGAGGTGTACTCGGCGGCCATCGCCGGGTCCTTGGCTATTTCCTCGCAGGCGTAAGCCACGCCGGGCGAGTAGGCAAGGGACAGGTCGCGCTGGTTGGACAGTGCCTTGGTCGCGTTTACCTGGATCTTGCCCTTGGTCGGGCTGCGGTGGTATTCCAGCGCGGCCAGGCGCAATTGCGCTTCAGGGCTGTTGGGGGCATGTTGCGGTGCATCACCGCCGGTCTTGCTGGTCATTATGCTCGTCCAGGAAGTGGCCCAGCCAGTGCCCGCCGAGGCCGCGCCGGTGGTATCCGGCAAGCTTGCCGGACACTTCCATTGCGACTTTCTTGAAACGGGCGCCGGCGGCTCGGGCCGAAAAATCGAGCCGTCATTCTAGCTCACGCAAGCCCGGCGGGAAGCCCCTTGCACAGGTGCATCCGGCTTTTAGGCCCCTTCGCCAGGCAATTCAGTTTTTACCCGCGCACGGGAAATGCGCTGTCTCCTCCTTCCGTCCGATGGTGATAGTTACTTGTCATCCGGGTCCAGCGGCAATGTCACCCGCCGGGCCCGGCCGCTCTCGGCCGGAAACTGGGCGAACGCGCTGCGGATCAGGTACGGCATCGCCGCCTGCAACGTCGTGCCCTCGCCGCCGTATTGCGCCGTCACCTGGTAGACCCGGCGCCCGGTAGCGGCATCCTTGAAAAAAACGCGCAGCCTGGACTGCGTCACCGGCACGTCGCGCACGATGGTTTGCGGCGGCCAGTAGCCCGGGCCGCCCCAGCCCCAGGGTCCCCAGGGGCGGTAATAAGGTCCCCAGTACGGACCGCCATAGGGGCCATACCAGGGATCCGGGTAGACCGTCTCCTGCACCCGCAGCAGCCCGGAATTGCTGTCGTACTCCATATTGACGAGGTAATGCGCCTGCGGTCGCGCCACCTGCTGGTAGCCGACACCAGCGAGCGCCTGCGCCAGCCATCGCTCGTAGGTCTGGTCCTCGAGCCGGCCGTCCTGCCCCGCGGCCCGATCAAAAGCATAGGTGCGCGGCAGATCGTTCTGCCAGTTGCCCTGGCTGAAGGCGGTCACCTCCGTGGTGACAGTGCTGGCGCAACCGGAGAGCAGCGCCACGCCCAGCAGCGCCATGCCCGCCACCAGCCTGCCGCCGCGCAGGCCCTTGCCGGCTATCCGGCCCCACGCCTTCCCAAGCCACAGTTCGGCCATGATGCCCCTCGCGGATTGCTGTCAGTCACGTGATTCAGACCATGCAGGGCAGGTGGAATCCACCGCGGCGCGGCGCATCCCAGCCGTCGTCCCGCCGCTTGGCTACAATGGGTTCTTTAGTGCCMGGACATGGTGCCCGGCTGCGGCTGCCAGCCCCCGGCCACCATGACACCCAAAGTGGCTCACA
This sequence comes from Cupriavidus sp. 01T418, assembly GCF_056398885.1. Classification (NCBI taxonomy): domain Bacteria; kingdom Pseudomonadati; phylum Pseudomonadota; class Betaproteobacteria; order Burkholderiales; family Burkholderiaceae; genus Cupriavidus; species Cupriavidus sp. 01T418. The sequence continues at coordinate 112,700 of NZ_JBFTQG010000002.1, read as the reverse complement.
AAGTGGCTCACAATGTGGCTCACAAAGGACAGGATTCTTTCATGCTGCGCACCGATACGCCCGTTACCGTCCATCGCAAAGACTATACTCCGCCGGCCTTCGCATTTGAGCACGTCGACCTCGTGCTTGAACTCGATCCGGCACGCACGGTGGTCACCAATACCCTGCGCTTCACCCGCCAGGAACCCGGCCCGCTGGTCCTGGCCGGCGAGGAGATGGAGCTGATCGGCGTCAGCCTGGACGGCAAGCCGATGGCGGGTGCGCGCCAGGAAGCGGACAGCCTGACCTTGCCCGAACTGCCCGCGCAAGGCACGCTGGAAATCGTCACCGCCTGCCAGCCTGCCGCCAACACGTCGTTGTCCGGACTTTATGTTTCCAACGGCAACTTCTTCACCCAGTGCGAAGCCGAGGGCTTCCGCAAGATCACCTACTACCTGGACCGCCCCGACGTGATGTCGACCTTCCGGGTCACGCTGCGCGCGCAGCGCGCAGCCTACCCGGTGCTGCTGTCCAACGGCAACCTGATCAGCGAACGCGAGCTGCCCGACGGCCGCCACGAGGCAGTCTGGGAAGACCCGTTCAAGAAGCCTGCCTACCTGTTCGCGCTGGTGGCCGGCAAGCTGGAATGCATCGAAGAGCGGATCCAGTCCGCCTCCGGCAAGGAAAAACTGTTGCAGGTCTGGGTGGAGCCGCAGGACCTGCCCAAGACGCGCCACGCCATGGATTCGCTGATCCACTCGATCCGCTGGGATGAGCGGCGCTTCGGCCTGGAGCTCGATCTCGACCGCTTCATGATTGTCGCCGTGGGCGACTTCAATATGGGCGCGATGGAGAACAAGGGTCTCAACATCTTCAACACCAAGTACGTGCTGGCCAACGCCCACACCGCCACCGACGCCGACTTCGGCAATATCGAGTCGGTGGTCGGGCACGAGTATTTCCACAACTGGACCGGCAACCGGGTAACTTGCCGCGACTGGTTCCAGCTCTCGCTCAAGGAAGGCCTGACGGTGTTCCGCGACCAGGAATTCTCGGCCGACATGATGGGCTCCGAATCCGGCCGCGCGGTCAAGCGCATCGAGGACGTGCGCATGCTGCGCCAGGTGCAGTTCCCCGAGGACGCCGGCCCCATGGCGCATCCGGTGCGCCCCGACAGCTACGAGGAAATCAACAACTTCTACACCGTGACGGTGTACGAAAAAGGCGCCGAGGTCGTGCGCATGTACCAGACCCTGCTGGGCCGCGAGGGCTTTCGCAAGGGCATGGACCTGTACTTCCAGCGCCATGACGGCCAGGCCGTGACCTGCGACGATTTCCGCGCCGCGATGGCCGATGCCAACGGGCGCGACCTGACCCAGTTCGGCCGCTGGTACAGCCAGGCCGGCACGCCGGTGGTCGCGGTGCGCGGCGCATGGGACGGGGCCAACGGCAGCCTCACGCTGACGCTGGCGCAAAGCTGTCCCAAGGTCGGCATCGAGACGCGTCCAGGCACGCCCGACAAGCTGCCCTTTCATATTCCCTTCGCCCTGGGCCTGATCGACGCCGACGGCGCGGACCTGCCGCTGCAACTCGAAGGCGAAAGCCAGCCCGGTGCCACCACCCGCGTGCTCGACTTCACCGAAGCCGAGCAGAGCTTCCGCTTTATCAACCTGCCGCGCGGCGCCGAGCCGCCGCTGGCTTCGCTGCTGCGCGATTTCTCCGCGCCGGTCACTATCGACGCCGACTACAGCGAGGCGCATCTCACCTTCCTGCTGGCCCACGACAGCGACCCGTTCAACCGCTGGGAAGCCGGCCAGCGCCTGACCACGCGCGCGCTGCTGCAACTGGTGGCGGACTCCCAGGCCGGCCGCGAACTCAAGCTCGACCCAGCGCTGCTGGCGGCGCTGCGCACCGTGCTCAACGACCAGCAACTCAACCCGGCCTTCCGCGAACAGGCGCTGACCTTGCCGGCCGAAGCCTACCTGGCCGAGCGCATGGGCGTGGCCGATCCGGCCGCCATCCACCGTGCCCGCCAGTTCATGCGCGAAGCGCTGGCACGCGCGCTGAAGGCCGACTGGCTGGCGGCTTTCCAGGCCAACGCCACGCCCGGCGACTACAGCCCGGATGCCATATCCGCGGGCAAGCGCGCGCTGCGCAACCTGGCGCTGGGCTACCTGGCCGAAACCGGCGACGCCGGCCTGCAGGCGCTGGCCGAGGCGCAGTACCAGGCCGCCGACAACATGACCGACCGCTACGCCGCGCTGAGCGCGATGGTCAACACCTTCGCCCCGGGGCGCGAAGCCGCGCTGGCCGATTTCTACCACCGCTTCGAGCAGGACGCCCTGGTGATCGACAAATGGTTCTCGCTGCAAGGCATGCAGCGCGGCACCGTCGGCCCGCAGGGCGCCGGCCACGCAGGCAAGCACACCATCGATACCGTGCGCGCGCTGATGCAGCATCCGGCCTTCAACCTGCGCAACCCCAATCGGGCTCGCTCGCTGATCTTCAGCTTCTGCGCGGCCAACCCGGCGCAGTTCCATGCCGAGGATGGCTCCGGCTACGCCTTCTGGGCCGAGCAGGTGCTGGCGCTTGACGCCATCAATCCGCAGGTGGCCTCGCGCCTGGCGCGGGTCATGGACCGCTGGCAGAAATACGCCCTGCCGCTGCGCGACCGCATGCGCGCGGCGCTGGAGCAGGTGGCCTCGGCCACCGGTCTGTCCCGCGATGTCCGAGAAATCGTCAGCAAGGCGCTGGCAGGCTAGGACGATGCCGCCGGGCCACCCCCGTGGTCCGGCGGGCTGGCGCCCATGTAGAATTGCGGCCAATCAAGGAGAAACCCCATGAGTCGCATCAGCCTCACCCGCTATCTGGTCGAGGAGCAGCGCAAGCACAACACGATCGAGCCCGAACTGCGGCTGCTGATCGAAGTGGTGGCGCGCGCCTGCAAGGCCATTTCGAATTCCGTTAGCAAGGGCGCGCTTGCCGGCATCCTCGGCTCGGCCGGCACCGGCAACGTGCAAGGCGAGACCCAGCAAAAGCTGGACGTGATCGCCAACGAAGTCCTGCTCGACGCCAATGAATGGGGCGGCCACCTCGCCGCCATGGCCTCGGAGGAAATGGACAGCATCTACGAGATCCCGAACCGCTATCCCAAGGGCGAATACCTGCTGCTGTTCGATCCGCTCGACGGCTCGTCCAATATCGACGTGAACGTGTCGATCGGCACCATCTTCTCGGTGCTGCACATGCCCAAGCCGGGACAGACCGTGACCGAAGCCGATTTCATGCAGGCCGGCAGCCGCCAGGTCGCCGCCGGCTATGCCGTGTACGGCCCGCAGACCATGCTGGTGCTCACGGTCGGCAACGGCGTGCACATGTTCACGCTGGACCGCGAAGCCGGCAGCTTCGTGCTGACGCAATCCGACGTGATGATCCCGGAAGACACCAAGGAATTCGCGATCAACATGTCCAATATGCGCCACTGGGCCCCGCCCGTGCGCCGCTATATCGACGAATGCCTGGCCGGCGACGAAGGCACGCGCGGCAAGAACTTCAATATGCGCTGGGTCGCCTCCATGGTGGCCGACGTGCACCGCATCCTCACGCGCGGCGGCATCTTCATGTACCCGTGGGACAAGCGCGAGCCGGAGAAGCCCGGCAAGCTGCGCCTGATGTACGAAGCCAACCCGATGGCGATGCTGGTCGAGCAAGCCGGCGGCGCCGCCACCAACGGCCATGAGCGCATCCTCGACATCCAGCCGGACAAGCTGCACCAGCGCGTGTCGGTGATCCTGGGATCGAAGAATGAGGTGGAGCTGGTTACGCGTTACCACCAGGAAGAGAAAGCGGCGGGCTGATAGCTGGCGGCTGCATTGATGGGTGGCGGTGATCGTCTCGTTGTTCAGCTACCCCACCACCATCGAAATAATCGCGGTCGCCCTGGTTCCGCCAGCGCGCCGAACCGGAGCCGCTGGGCGCCAGGGACGCCGCCCGAATGGCTGCGGAGCCACCTCAGGGCTGGCTGCGGCCGGCCCAACGGAGATTTTTGGCGCAGGGGTTCACAGGGAAAATAAACGCTGCTATTATTGCGGGCTCGATCCAGTTGCACCAGGGTCGGTGGGCCGAAGTAGCTCAGTCGGTAGAGCAGCTCATTCGTAATGAGAAGGTCGGGGGTTCGATTCCTCTCTTCGGCACCAAGAATATCAAGGGGTTACAGCGCATCAGCCTGTAACCTCTTTTTCTTTTCCGGAGCCATGTAGGCACCATGTAGTTTTTTCGGGAATGCCGGTCAACGCCGGTGAAGGTTCCCGGTGCCGGGGAAGATGGGCCGACCAAACTGCGATGAATCGATAAAATCTGGCGCGCCGGTGACTGGACACTGACGGGACACCAGCACCAAATAAGGGGACTTATCTGCAGGGATACGGATCCTTGCTGTTGGGCTTCGTAATCACGTACTTCGATTTTCCGAAGCTGACCTTCTTCAGCGCCAGGATCGCTTCCCGCCCCGGGGTGATCAGCTCGATCACACGTAACGCAGCCGCCGTCTTGCCGCCATCCTTCGCGACACCTTCCGCCACAGCCCGGTCGACCTTGATCGTCCATAGCCCACGATTGTCGAGTCCCGGGTCCCCATGAACTCGTCAAGGTAGTCGCCCAAGAGCTTGTTGCCGGCAGCCACGCCACCGAACATCTTCGCTTTCGGGGAGTCGGGGAAATGAACACCATAGTTGAACGTGCCCTTCCTTCTCAATCTCGAGCAGGATCTGAGAGCTTAGGCGCTCGACGTACTTGATGTTTTTGGGAGTGGGTTCGATGCGGAGCGCCTCGTGGCACTCCACACCGTGGTAGGAAAAGCAATCTGGACGCTTTGAGAGTTGGTGTCGGGCGCGAGCCAATCGTGCGGTACAGGTTCAACTAACCGCCAATGACGGAGAGCCGTATAGCCCATATCACCATGCAACGGGTTGACAAACAACCGCCAATAAGTTGACAATAAACGAAGCAAAGGTTGTCAATCAGGGGCAAAATATGGTCAGCAATGTACGAGCAGGTGGCGAACCCATTCGTCGATTCATTCTGGAAAACATCGAGTCGCACGACGGCGATATTGCCAATTTCGCTGCTGCAAAGTTCGGAATAACGCGGCAAGCAGTCAACAAACACCTGCTGCGCTTAAGGGAGCAAGGTGCTGTCGTCAAGGACGGGAGTGCTCGCGCACCGAAATACAAGCTCGCACCACTGAACCGGGTTGACTTCATCTACGAAATCTCGACGGGCCTAGAGGAGGACGTAGTTTGGAGAAACGACGTTCGCCCAGTCATTGAGCCGCTCCCAGCAAACGTGCTGAACATTTGGCATCACGGATTCACAGAGATGTTCAACAATGCTATCGAGCATTCAGCCGGAAAGCAGATCTATCTCCGCATAACTAAGACTGCCGTCACAACGGAAGTCCTTGTATCAGACGATGGGGTTGGGATCTTTAAGAAGATCCAGATGTCTTGTGGCCTGCTAGACGAGCGCCATGCGCTCTTCGAGTTGGCCAAGGGAAAGTTGACGACCGATCCCAAGAATCATTCGGGTGAAGGCATCTTCTTTACATCCAGAATGTTTGACAAGTTCGCCATCCTTTCGGGTGGGCTTCTATTCGATCACCAGAAGGCAGCTCAGTATGATTGGCTCGTCGAGCGAAAGGAGTCTGAGGAAGGTACGACGGTGTTTATGGAATTGAACAACCACACAGCGCTGACCACGAGAAAGGTGTTTGATGAGTACACCACCGGTGATGACGATCACACGTTCAGCAAGACTGTAGTGCCAGTCAATTTGGCGAAATACGGACAGGACGAGCTAGTTTCTCGATCTCAGGCGAAACGTTTGTTGGCTCGGGTAGATCTTTTCCGCGCGGTGATCCTGGACTTCAACGAGGTGGAAGAAATCGGCCAGGCTTTTGCGGATCAGATCTTCCGCGTATTCGCAAACGAACATCCGGAAATTAATTTGACACCGATTAACATGAGCGAAGGCGTTCGTGCCATGGTGGAACGTGCAAGAGCTAACAAGGACGCCGGCTAATGCTGCGTGGCTCGGAGCCGACAAGCGCCGGTAGGCACGCTTGAGCCCCAGCGGAGGCGCGCTTCCGACGCCCTTCCCGCGCGCCGCTTTTGCAAAACGACTGAGCGACTAAAGCGGAAACACCGAAACAGCGTAACCGCCGAATTCTCCTCACATAGCGAATGTACACATCAGGAACGCAGCCATGCCCCGAGCCTTCGCCTACGCCCGGGTTTCCACCGCGGACCAGACGACCGACAATCAGATACCCGAGATCCAGACGGCCGGATTCGCTGTCGGTCACGATCGCCGGAAATGCTGGTCACGATGCCGGAATCACCGGCCGCGATAATCCGGAATCACTGGTCACGCTAAGCCGAAATACGCGCCACCGCCCTGAAACAGTAGCGCGCGGCGATGAGCATGCGGCCTTGTTCCCCGATTTCGTCTTCATTGCGCCCATTCAGTCCGAGTACGTAGACGGTCGTTTTCGGACATCGCCCACCGCGGCCCCCTCCGTGTGGCCTTCAGATGTGATCGGCACTCGGAATTGCGTCACGACCGAGGCCGAGGACGGCGCAGCAAAGAGCCGCCCGTAGGCGGCTAGCCAGCAAAGAACCGCGGAGGGGTGGAGCGGGGCGCTACGCGCGGCAGGCCCGTCACAGCCCAAGTTCACTATGCGACCCGAGGCGGACGAGCTGCAGCGTGGTGTCGTCCGGCTTCCGATAGATCAGCACCAGGTCGGGCTTCACATGGCAATCCCGGTGGTCCTTCCACTGGCCGCCCAGCACATGATCTCGCAAGCTCCCCGGCAGCGGCTCATCGTTGGCCAAGGCCCAGACGATGGCCGTGAAGCCCGCTGACAGTGCGGCGCGGTGCTGCCCTTTCGATTCGCGCTTCAGGTCGCGCTTGAATTGGCCGGTTTGCTCAATCCTCCGCATCGATCTCCGCCTGCAGCTGATCGAGCGTCACGGGCTCAAGCTTGCCGGCGCGCGCCTCCCGCATCGCGGCGATGGTCTTGGGGTTGGGGGTGAGCAGCTCCACGGGCAGCGCCTTCTCGTGTGCGACGCGGGTCAGCAGCATACGCAGCGCATCGGACACGGACAGGCCCAAGGAGGCCAGAACAACAGTGGCTTCGATCTTGATATCGTGGTCGATCCGAGCGCGGACAACGTCAGAATGGGACATGGCATGGCTCCTACATTTGTAGCTACAGTGTAGCTCATATGGGAGAAAAACGTGTAGGTTCCCGCCGGGCCGGCGGCGATAGATCCGGCGGCAGTGCGCCTGCTACCAGAGAGAGGTCGATGGGGTGCATCTGCAAAGCCTTCGCCGCGTCCCGGACGCACAGCGACCTGCAAAGCCTTCGCCGCGTCCCGGACGCACAGCGACCTGCAAAGGGATGACCTCGCACCGGGCAAGCCGCCAACAGGACCCGCTCGAATTCAGGCGTAGGTGCAAGCCGACCGAGGGTTCTAATCCCGCCCTCTGGCGGAATGCCGCCTCGCCCCAGTCGCTCAAGACACGGACCTCGCACTCAAGGAAAATCTGGCAGCGTCCGCCCAGAATTAAAGGGCAAGCCGGGCTGCCCGTTGTCTTTCTGGGGGAAGCGGCCCAAGACGGCGGGCTTCGAGGTCCACGATCGCGACGATGCCGACCACGCGGCGCATCTGGTCAAGCGCACGGCGCTGGCCGAGGGCATCCACGCCATGGCAGCCAAGCCGGTGCTGCATGGGGACAACGGCGCCACGCTCAAGGCCACTACGGTGCTGGCGATGTTGCACTGGCTGGGCGTCAAGCCTTCGTATTCGCGTCCACGCGTGCGCGACGATCACGCTTTCGTGGAAAGCCTGTTCCGCACGGCCAAGTACCGGCCGGAGTTCCCGTCCCGGGGCTTTGCCGATCTGGCGGCGGCGCGCACCTGGGCAGCGCACTTCGTGCATTGGTACAACCACGAGCATCGGCATAGCGGCATCCGCTACGTGACCCCAGCACAGCGTCACGCCGGGGAAGACGACAGGATTCTCGCCGCTCGTCATGCGCTCTATGCCCAGGCCCGTGAGCGCAACCCACGTCGTTGGTCACGCCACACACGAGATTGGTCGCCAATCGAGACGGTCACGCTCAACCCCGAGCGCGATGTTGTGGTGCCCAGCGGCGTCAACCCAGGCACTGAAAATCAGCGTTTGGCCGCATGAATGAGGTGACAACTAGCTTGACGCGCGCCGAACGGCCTGGACCTTGTCGGCAGCGGCAGCAAGGCCTGTTGCTCGGCGGCCAGACGTACCGCGGGACGCTCGGCGGTGGTGGTATGTACCCGGGCTTCTCAAAAGCAGTCAACTACACGTGATCTGACCGGTGGGATGCAATCCTTCCGGGTTACCCATCCCTTCCATCCGCTTTACGGGCGAGAATTCGCGCTGCTGGAATGGCGCAATGCGTGGGGTGAGGACCGCGTCTATTTCTACGACGAAATGGGCAACCTGAGACGCATGCCGGCGACCTGGACGAGCGCAGCAGCGCCAAGCGCATTCGAGGTAACGTCGGCCGGACGATCGCATTTCCGGGCTGAGGACCTGTTGCAACTTGTTTCGCTGATTGCCCGACAGCGAGAGGCTAAGGGATCTGGAGGGCCGCGAGCGCGCAAGCTCAAGGTGTCAAGGGAATAATGCCGTCTATGTAAAGATATTTATGCCTTCCTAATATCCGTGTCGCTACCTATACATTGGCACYACGCTTGAAATGCGGGGACTTACGACCTTAGATTTACGGTCCCCCCTAATCTTCGTCGCTATAAAATCCTTGACATCTGCAATACGTGGGCATAATTTATATTACATGACCCGCATCCGAAAACGCGACCCCAAGCTTGAAGCGCTCGAAGAGAGCGGCACGGTGAATCCTCACTCGCAGGGCATCGATGATTCCGCTTTTATTGCCAGCGACTTCTTCGACCCCCGTGATCTGGTACAGGCACGCTACGAAATGCTGCGTCGCGTACGTGTCGATGGTCAGGCCATCGCCGATGCCGCCGCGCACTTTGGGGTCAGCCGACCGACGTTCTACAAGGCGCAGGCCGACTTCGATCGAGAGGGCTTGGTCGGGCTGCTGCCAGACAAGCGTGGCCCTCACGGACCACACAAGATCACCGACGACGTGATGCGCTTCATCGAAGAAGCACTTGCCACTGAGGACGGTCTCGATGTTCAAGTTGTTGTCGAGCGGATTGCGGAACGCTTCGGTTTGACAGTGCATCGACGCACCGTGGAACGCGCCCTGGCGCGATCGAAAAAAAAACGGCCATAAAAGTCCCCGCTGCAGCGCTCGATGTTCATGCGCTGACCGGATACTACGAGGCGTTGCGCAAAGACGTAGTCGAGTTGGGCGGACGCGGGCACACGATGATGCGCGGTCGCGCACTCGTCATGTTCAAGGGGATGGCCGCCTGGATGAAGTCTGCGGCCGAAGACTGCTCGCCTCGCCCGGAGCCCGTAGCCCCGAGAAGCGGGTTGAGTCTGCCTGTAGGTATCGAACAGAATCTGGTTGACATTGTGGCAACCATGGCGATCGCGACAGCGCTAGAGGGGATGACATGACTGCAGAGACCCACTCGAAAGTACAGGCGAGACACCTCAAGAGGAACGCCTACCTGTACGTGAGGCAGTCCTCGTTGCGGCAGATGTTCGAGAATACCGAGAGCACCAAGCGCCAGTATGCTCTGCGACAGCGCGCCATCGCGCTCGGATGGCGCAACGATCAAGTCGTGGTCATCGACTCGGACCTCGGCTTATCCGGTGCATCTGCGGTCGAGCGGGAGGGCTTCCAGCGCCTCGTCACCGAGGTGAGCCTGGGACGGGCCGGGATCGTAATGGGTCTGGMGGTGTCTCGGCTGGCGCGCAACTCAACCGACTGGCATCGGCTATTGGAGATTTGCGCACTCGCCGACTCCCTAATTCTCGACGAAGATGGAATTTACGACCCCGCGCATTTCAATGATCGGTTGCTGCTCGGCCTGAAGGGTACGATGAGCGAGGCAGAGTTGCACGTCATGCGGGCACGGCTACGCGGTGGCATCCTCAACAAGGCGCGCCGCGGAGAACTCGAGATGCGGCTACCGATCGGCTTTGTCTACGACACCGAGGGGCGCGTGCGCCTGGACCCGGATGCACGTATCCAGGAGAGTGTTCGTCAGCTCTTCCGCACGTTTCGTCGCACGGGCTCAGCCACCGCGACCGTCAAGGCCTTTCGTGACCAGGGTCTTCAGTTCCCGCGCCGGATTCACCGCGGAGAGCGCAAAGGCGATGTGCTGTGGACCGAGCTCGAACACGCACGCGTGCTGTGGGCTCTCCATCATCCGCGCTATGCCGGTGCATTCTGCTTTGGGCGCACGCGGCAACGCAAGCATCCCAATGGTCAGAACGTCTGCTTGCGACTGCCGCCCGAGGAGTGGACCGCGCTGATTCGCGATGCGCACGAGGCTTACGTGAGCTGGGAGGAGTTCGAACAGAACGTTCAAATCCTGCGCGACAATGCCCACGCACTTGGCCTCGACCGTGAGAGAGGGGCGCCTCGCGAGGGGCCGGCGCTGCTGCAMGGCTTGGCGATCTGCGCCAAATGCGGCGAGCGAATGACCGTTCGCTATCACATCCAAGGCACGCGTAGGGTGCCGGATTACATGTGCCAGCGCCGGGGCATTCAGCACGCGCACCCTGTGTGCCAGAGTCTCCATGGTGGTGAGCTTGACGATGCAATTGGCAGGTTGCTCGTGGAATTGGTCACGCCGGTAACGCTTGAGGTCGCTCTGGCCGTGCAGAACGAGCTTGAGAGCCGTACCGAGGAGAGCGACCGACTACGCCGTCGAGAGGTCGAGCGAGCGCGCTACGAGACCGATCTGGCGCGCCGTCGTTATATGCAAGTCGATCCGGAGCATAGATTGGTTGCGGACTCGCTGGAAGCGGAATGGAACCATGCGCTGCGCGCTCTCACTGAGGCACAGGAACGCTACGAGAAGCAGCGCAAAGCCGATCGCGCCGGAGTTGACGACACACAGCGCAAAAGCATCATGGCACTTGCGAAGGACTTTCCTCGCCTGTGGAACGATCCGCACACGCCAGATCGTGAGCGCAAACGCATGGCACGCCTACTCATCACCGACGTGACCCTGCTAAAAGGCACGGACGTCAGCGCTCAGATACGCTTCAATGGCGGTGCAACGCACACGTTGCACGTGCCACTATCCAAGCCCGCGTGGATGTTACGGCAGACCCCGCCAGCCGTCGTCGCTGAGATCGACCGGCTCCTGGAAAACCACACTGACGGTGAAACGGCAGAGCTACTCAATCGCCAGGGACTCACGTCAGGTCAGGGCAAACCGTTTCACCACGTAATGGTCACGACAAGGGGCAGTGCCTCTTCGAACAACCTGGCGCGGATGCGCCAGTGAAGTATCGCCATCAATGCAAATCCCGCGGTAAACATGCAGTCACCGCGTAAGTATCATCCCACCCGACCCATGAGGTGCATTGTGAAGCATAGTCCTTGGTCTTGGCCCGATAGGGGCGGTATACCTTGGGCGTGAAGCCGTAGCGCTCGGCCAGCGTCAGCAGTTCCGGGTTCCAGCGATGCCGGCCTTCACCGTGCGCATCGCGCGACTACAAAACGCTAGCTTATGGCTTCTTGCCATCTCGCCTCAAGAGATATTTTTCGATTCGCGAATCGGGAAAAAACCAAAATATGGCCATCGCAACTAAAATAAATGTGGCTGCAATACTGCTGTAAAAACTTACCACGATCGCCAGTGCGTACACAACAAGAGATAACCTCCCCTTCAGATCTTTGCCAATCGCACCCGCGAGCGAGGATCCCTTTCCCTCCAATACCATGATGACACGCTGCAATACCCAATAGGATATGGCACACATGAACAGCACAAAGGCATACAAAGCAGTTGGAACTTCCGAGAATTCGGATTTTCCAGTCCAAGTGGTGGTTATGGGAATCATCGTCAACCAAAACAATAGATTGAGATTGGCCCACATAACCCTCCCATTAATGCCACTCACCATTTGGAACAAGTGATGGTGATTATTCCAGTAAATACCGACATAAATAAAGCTGAGCACATATCCGAAGAAATGATGGGCCTCCGCTCGCACTCCGCTCCAGTTAAATTCGGCAGGAAGCTGAATCTGATAGAGCATCAGCGTCAGGCTCACGGAAATGACACCATCACTGAAAGATTCCAGCCGRCTTTTGTTTATGGTCATGGCCTCCCTCAGATGAATTGTTTACGAAAGGAAAGACTGGCCAGATATAAAATTACCAGCGTGAAGGGCAGCACACTCCAGAATCCAACACGCATGTAAAGCACTGCCCCAAGAAACGCGCCCAGGACGAAACCAGCTACGATGCTCCCGCTTTTCAGCAAGGCCACCCCATGCTCGCGGCTGAGCGTGCATATGAAATTGTACAAATCGATGCCGAACTGAGTGGTATTGCCAGTCATCATGGTGCTGGGGCTGATGTGCTTGATCAACGTCTTGCTCGACGTATTGCGGATTGCCAAGGCCATTAGGCCCAGGCCGCCGGTCAGCGCTAGTGCGCCTGCATCGGGGTCGCGGAACGAATCGAAGTACAGGCCCACCAGCATGAAGCCCGACAGGAACACGGCCTCCGCCACGAACAGCCAGCCCAGGGTCTTGTGGGACTGGCTGCAGCGGTCTATCCACATCTTGGCAAACATGACCGTGGCGATGAATAGCGGAATGGCCCCAAGTCTGATCCACAGGCCCGCCCCTCCCTTCACGAAGGCCGCGCCGGCCAGCACCAGGTTACCGGTCACATGGGCGGTGAAAAAGCCGAGCAAAGCAATGAAGCCTATGGTGTCGATGGCCCCCGCAACGATGGTGAGCAGCACTGCCGTGCTGCATTGCGCCCACAAGCTGATGGCTGAGTTGTCCTGGGGCTGCGAATCGAAGATGGCTGTCATGTCGTATACATCCTCCAAATGCCAGCGGCTGGCTACTTGGCTGCGCCAACTATAGTGCGCCCGCCGGCGAGCAGCCAATATCGATCGTCGACTGCCAGGTGGCTGGGTAGGTCACCTCAAGGGCCTGGTGCAACGACCGCTAGGGTCGGTCGGAGACGGTCGCCGTTTCGCGAAAAACCGATCAATAACCTGGCTGCTCACAGAGCGTCAAGCGCCTGCATTGAGGACGTTCATGTCGGTTTAATCATGTCACGCGCATATGCGAGGCCCGTGCCATACCCGCCACCATGCTCGACCACGATCGAGCGAGCCTGCTCATAGGTGTCATGACGGGTCCAATCTCTTTGGAATTCGAGAAGGAGTTGGAGCCAGGAAGTCATGACTGCGCCAGCGGAAGCCATCCGTCGCAACGCAAGATCATGGCTTGTTGGTGTCAGCCCACCGCAAGCATCGGCCACGACGTATACTTGATATCCTTCGGCCAGCGCTGAAAGAACCGGGAAGCTCACGCAGGCTTCTGTCAGCATGCCCGCAATGACCAGCGTACGCTTTCCGGTAGCCGTAATCGCGCCGCGCACTGCATCGTCTTCCCAAAGGTTCATGTTGCGGCGTTCAATCGGCGTGACGTTTTGCAGCACGTCTCTAAAAGCCGGCATCAATGGGCCGCTGTACACCTTCGAGGCTGAAGTGGAGACCACAACCGGCAAGTCAAAGGCGACCGCCGTCTTCGCGACCGCAAGGCCATTACTGCGCAGAATCTGGGGGTCTTGAGAACCCGCAGCGAACGCAAGGCCTGCCTGTTCATCAACGAGGATCAAGGCACAATCGGCGGGGTCGAGCAACGGTAGTTTGGACATGGGAGTTCTCTTGTTCATTTGAGACCGCGATCATGTTTCATGCCGCGGTCTGCGATCAATCCGCCCACCGCTAGCGTGCCAGCGAGGATGCCGAGAGAAGATGACGTATGGGCATGCTTCAAGAATCCGCTCGCAAACGCGAATGCGGCGAACTCCCACTTGCTGGCAATCTTCCTTACGCTCTTCATCGTCAGTCGGGATTGAAGTGGGCAGTTGGCCCGGTCTCTGAAATGACTGGACGTCCCTTGGAACGTCCAGCCCGCGAATGCAGTATTAGCGCTCGATCACCTGTGCATGGACCGGCGCCAGCGACTCGTGCTTCGTGGCGGTGCGCTGCTCGGTCTTGTGGACCATCGTGTAGGCGTAGTCCACGCCCATGCCGTAAGCACCCGAGTGTTCCTTGGCCACCTTCATTACCGCGTCGTACGTGTCGCGGTTCTTCCAGTCGCGCTGCCATTCAAGCAGCACCTGCTGCCAGGTCACCGGCACCACGCCGGCCTGCACCATGCGCTGCATCGCGTAGTCGTGTGCTTCCTTGGTGGTGCCGCCCGAGGCGTCGGCCACCATGTAGATCTCGTAGTTGCCTTCGAGCATCGCGCACAGCGCGAACGTGGTGTTGCAGACCTCGGTCCACAGGCCGGCGACGATTACCTTCTTGCGGCCATTGGCGGCCAGCGCGTCGCGCACCTTCTGGTCGTCCCAAGAGTTCATCGACGTGCGCTCGAGCGTCTGCTTGCCCGGGAACACGTCGAGCAGTTCGGGGTAGGTATAGCCCGAGAACGAGTCAGATTCGACCGTGGTGATGGTGGTCGGGATGTCGAAGATCTTGGCCGCCTTGGCCAGGCCGACCACGTTGTTCTTCATGGTCTGGCGGTCCATCGACTGCACGCCGAAGGCCATCTGGGGCTGATGGTCGATGAAGATAATCTGGCTGTTGTGCGGGGTCAGGACTTCGAGCTTGGCGTTGGACATGGGGTTCTCTCTATTCGAAGTGATTCAATTGGGTTGATGATGTTTGGCGGCGTCAATTTGTCATTACGATGCCATGGACGTAACTATAGCGGCGATAGTTTTGCTCAAAGTGATCGATTCGCGGACATATTATTCAAATATTTTGAATATATAAATTCGCCAAACGGACACTCCGGAGTACGGTGCGGGATACGACTGCGCCTGCTAGACCCTACGGTTCATACAAGCCCGATTAGCGCTCCGTCAAACGAACCGTGGGATGGGTCCGCGCTGCGGCGTCGGGTCCGGGAGCACGATCACTTGCCGATCGATGTAGCACCACCCCCATCCCTCGGGGGGGTCATATCCCTCAATGATTGGATGCCCGGTCTTCTCGAAATGCGCGCGGGCATGCTTGAGGGGAGAGTTATCACAGCAGCCAACGTGACCGCAGCTTCGGCACAGCCGAAGATGCACCCACGGGCTGCCCACCTTGAGGCACTCTTCGCAACCCAGAGCGCTTGGCACGACATCACGGATCGTATCCGTATGGTCACAGGTCTTCATACCTCCTCCTTTGCCAGTCTGCTGAGGTAACTGTGGATTTGGGAGATGGCAGCGGCGCCATCGCCGACTGCAGCGGCAACGCGCTTGGTCGAGCCAGCGCGGACGTCGCCGATTGCATAGACGCCAGGCATGCTGGTCTCGAGCGATGAGTCCGATGCGCCAGTGAGAATGAAGCCCTTGTCATCCGTCGCAATCGAGTCGTTGAGCCAGCGGGTATTTGGCGTCGCGCCGATGAACAGGAACAGGTGGCAGATCTCATAGTGTGTCGAGGTGCCGCTGGCGCGATCACGAACAGTGGCGCTGGCAAGCCTGTCGCCACTGGGGGCGAGTCCGGTCAGATCCGTACCGACATGAATCTCCACGTTGGACAGTGCCGAGATGCGGTCGATGAGGTAGCGGGACATCGTCGCCGACAGGTCTCGCCTGACGAACACGTGAAGTCGCTTCACGTGTGGCGCGAGAAACACGATCGCTTGGCCCGCCGAGTTACCGCCGCCGACAAGAGCGATTTCCTTGCCAGCACACAAGCGGGCTTCGATTGGGGACGCCCAATAGGAAACTCCGGAGCCCTCGAAATGCGCGAGGCCGGCAATGTCGGGTTGTCGGTAGGCGGCGCCTGAGGCAATCACGACAGTACGCGCTGCCACTGTCGAGTCGTCGGAAAGCTTGAGTGTCAGCCGATCCTCGTTGCGATCGAGCCGCCCCACGCTCACAGGGATGGCCACCTCAGCACCGAATTTGAGGGCTTGGTTGAATGCGCGGCCAGCGAGCGCCTGTCCTGAGATGCCGGTAGGAAAGCCAAGATAATTTTCGATTCGCGCCGACGCGCCGGCCTGGCCGCCCATGGCACGCTCGTCCAGAACGACCACCGAGAGGCCTTCCGAAGCGCCATAGACCGCTGCGGCCAACCCGGCCGGTCCCGCGCCGACGATGGCGACGTCGTAGGTCTTCTGCTGCTCGATCTTGGGGATGATGCCGAGACAGGCCGCCAGCTCCCGCTCATCGGGCCGCTTCAGCACGCTGCCGCTAGGGCAGACCACCAGCGGCAGGTCGCTGGGGAGAAGCGCCATCCGCTCAATAAAGCTGCGGCCCCCATCATCGACTTTGGGATCCGTGACGTGGTTGGGATAGCCGCTGCGGGTCAGGAAGCCTTGGAGGCGCAGAAGATGCGCATCGTCTGGCGCACCAATGAGGATCGTGCCCGAGCCGCCGTGTTCGATCAGTCTGACACGGCGCAAGATCAGCGCGCGCATGACGATCTCACCGACCTCCGCCGATCCGATCATCAGAGCTCGCAAATACGGCGGATCGAACGGAAGCAGGGTAGCGCCGTCTCGACCGGCTCGCGCCGAGGCGAGCGACGCACGGCCGTCAATCTGGCTGACTTCTCCCGTGAACTGCCCTGCGCGATGGGTGGTGATTGGCGTTTTCTCGTCAAGGCCATCCCGGCGCAGAACGTCGATCGAGCCATCCAGCACGAGCCAGACGGGCACATTCCTTTCCCCCGTGGCGAAGACAATCTCACCCGCCGCAAAATACCGCGGCGGACCGCTTGCGAACCGGCGCGCCGCGTCAACCTGGATCGGTGTCAGGACGGGGAATATCTGGTGCCTGCGCTCTCCGACACCGTCTGCGTGCTGCTGGATCATATGAGCGCTCTCCTCTCGAGAACGGCGTCCGGTGATTCATTGCCAAGAGGCGTCAGCTTCGTGTGAACCAGATCAGCCTCACGCGAGGCGAGTTTCGATCGGCAACCCGGATCTCAACGTTTTCGTTACGGGCGTGCGCTCGGCAATTTCCGCCAGACGTGCTTTCTGGCTGTCCTCCAGGCCCTTGATCACAAGCGTCCGCTCAATGCGCCGCTCGTCCGTCCCGACTAGCCGAAGGGAGACATCGAGCGACTCAAGGGCCCAACCTTTGCGTTCGGCATACATTTTGAGCGTGATGGCGGTGCACGCTCCCAGGCTTGCAAGCAATAAATCGTAAGGGGCCGGTCCAGCTCCTTTCCCGCCGAGAGCGTGGGGTTCATCGGCCGTGATTGCGTGGCCGGATACGACGATGTTCGTGCGATAGGGCGTCGATCCAATCTGTGCGGTGCCGTGTGTCATGGTTCCTGTCTCCACTGCACGATGTGGGATGTTGGATGAACTGGTTTTGCTGGAGTATCTTCGCAAAGCGTCTGATATACCAATCATCCTTTGGTATGGTCGATCGGCTCGGCGGCATCTCGGGATACTCAAAGTCATTAGGTACACAGAGACGGCGCAGCACAAGCGGCAAGTCAATCCATGCGCGCGGGCAAGGCTTCGGCCAGCGCATCCACCGCCAGCCGCACCTTGCGTGACAGGTGTGGTGTCCAGCGGCGTCAACCCAGGCACTGAAAATCAGCGTTTGGCCGCATGAATGAGGTGACAACTAGCTTGACGCGCGCCGGGCGGGCACCGTCCCCCATACCTGCCTCACTTGGCTCGTGAAATTGCGTAGGGCGTAACCAGCTCAAAGCAATCAAAAAGCGCTGCAGACTTTTTCGTCTTGGGATCATAGGTATGAACCTCGATGCATTTGTACGCGCTTTCGCCCCTTTGAAGGAAGAACGTTTCGGTGGATATCCCATTTGGAGACGAGTCGTTCGTAACCGCGGCAATACCGAAACCGCGTCCGACAAGTTCAAATAGCGACAGCTGAACGCGCTGCCATTGGCTTTCGGGCGCTGCTTCAACTGCCTGAGCGGACAGCGCGGCTGTAGCGAGGAAAAGGGAAGCGATACCGAGGGCTTTCATTGTGGTCGCGGTTGATTCCATCGGGGATACGGTCATGGCGCCTTCCGTCGTGACGAGAGCGGCGCCGCCTCAGTCGCCATCATATCCACGGGGAACGGCAACCTCAACACTGGGGGCACTCCGCTATTGTCCTGCCTCAAACCCGACTCAAAAATACGGAAGCGTGCAGTATGCCTGCTCGCGGAAGCTGGCGGGAGCCACCATGGACCCAGATAAGCAAGAGAAAGCTCGCTGGGTAGCGCGCTTCCTGCCTACTTCTTGTGGTGGACCACCCGGTCCCACCAATAGTGAAGCGGATGCGCGTGTTCAGGGTAGAGCGGCGACCTGTGAAAGAACTCAGCCCTGACGGCGAAAATGTACAGGGCAACAATCACGGCCGCGAGGATGAATGCGGCAAGCATGGTCACCTCCTGACAGAATGACGACCTACCTTGCATTTTAGGTCGCCGCCAATAGGTACCACAAGTCGAGTAGCCCCGAGCCGATTGCGCCAACGCCGTAGACAGGTATGCCAACCGCCGCCCTCCCCTTCGGGATTGACGGCGCCTTGCCAACTCCAGGCAATAGTGGCAAAGAAGGCACTCCGACAGGGGTAGCGACGAGCTAGCGACCGCTTTATGCAAAACGCCCACGCAGTGGGAATCGGACGGGTCTTTTGCTTCAACACCTCCGGTTTATTACGCCTTCGCGTTTGACCTACGGCTCGGTGATGGTGTTAGGTGCAGGTGCTCCGCGGGCGCCGATTCCCGGCATCTCGTCACCGCTGAACTTCCGCGGTCGCCTGAATACCCGCGTGGAGGTCGCGGCGACTGGGCTTGATGCCGGCCGAGGACGCGCAAGCGAACCGGTTTGCCGTCGACAACGGCCTGCGCATTCTCTCCGCCTACGATGTTGCCGAAGAACGAATATGGATCATCACCGAAGCCGACCGGCGCGTGACGACGCTGCTGCCGCAGGAATACTAGACGATGGTCTCGCACTCTTTCCGATGCGCTCTCCCCTCTGTCAATAGCCATCGCTCGGATCCGATGCTTGCCCGCTACATCCGCCCATTTGCGAGACGCAAAATCCCAAGCCTACTATGACTGCTCGCTGACCACGTAGGGTGGGCAGTCAAAGAGGTTTCCTGGCATTTCCGCTGAGCCGACTTCGTCGATCAGGCTCCGGGCCCTCCCTGTGCGCCGACGCCCTATACGCGCCAGATAGAGGTAGTACTACCCTCCTTGATGGGGGTGCGTGAACAGTGCTAAATAACCGATAAAGCGCTCTGCACTTCGATGCGCCAATAGCCAATGTCGCGCCCCACGGACTATCCACTCGATCATCGACAGCAACTCATTACACCCTCGCTTCAAACGAATCAGGAAAGAAAGACTTTGCTAGCCAAAAATATTCGAGTTGGGATCAACAGGGCAAGAACCCTTGTGCTGTCGTTACTCGTCGCGACAGTCGCGACAGTTGCGGTACCCATTGATAACACGTGGGCATCCGCGAGCGATGCGCCGTTGGTCTATTCTGGATTTGCCTTCTCCGGTGATTTCCAAAATCGGAACCGGCTTTATCCGTACACAGCACAAATCTCCCAGGAAAGGGATGGAAGGTTCCTTGACAAGCTACTTTGGGACAGACTCTTGGCACACCCGGCGTTGGCTGCCAAGATGAAGACTGATCTCTCCGATGGAAAGCTAGACCTCACGTCGGTGGCGTTTGCTCTGGTACAAGAGGGCGTGGAAACGCAAAAGATAGACGGAAAATTTTGGATCATTGTCACTTTGCAGGCCAACGTGCTGGCCTTTAATCGCGCATCGAGTTCGCTCGTGGCGTCATATCCCCTACGCATTCGCGTCACGCATGTTCGTGAATCGTTACCCAGTGAGGTAGAGATCAAGGCGATGGTGCGTGATGTGTACGCCACGAATAATCCCAGCGAGAACATCTTTGATCAATGGCTGAATCGTCTTGAAAAGATCAAGCTGCGAGAAGGTGCGCGTAAGTATCTGCGCGTGACGGGTGTCACAGCGACTCCAGAGGCCCAGCGCGTCATCGTCGATGCGGGCAAGAATGTGACCTCGATCCAAAATCAGGTCGCCAATTTCCTGGAAGCCGCAGTAGCCGAGCAAGCGGGCATTCCCATCGTGCCCAACTCGGTGGGTGAGGCCATTGGCAACAAGATGGCTTACCGCTTCTCAAACGGCAGCGACCTGCAGCTGACGCTACCAGAGCCCGATTTCGCGCTGTCCTTCGTGATTCGCGACCTTGTGTCAAAGAAGCTGGAAAAGCCGGCGTACTTCCAGGACATCTATCGCGTCAAAGGTACCGTGAGTCTGACGCAGCCGGATCTTGGCCAGGTGTTCCTCGATGAAGGCGTGTTCGACACCACGATCATTACGCGCCCCCGTCAAGCCGAGGTCCAACTGACGGACTGGGATCAGTACTTCAAAACGCTGCAATCTCTGATCTTCATGGTAAGCAAGCAGATGGCCGCCGTTGACGACGGATGGCTCAAAGAAAACGCCTCGCGCGCCATGGATGCCAAGCCCGCATTCCAGAACGCAAACCAACTCTTTCAAAAGCTTCTATGACAACGTTTGTAAAAAAGCTTCTCGCTGGCACGATTTTGATGGCCGCCGCTGCATCGGCGCTGGCTCAGCGCGTGGAAGTGAAGGGTGTGGGGACGTATCAGTACGAAGGCGGCTTCTTTTCCTCGTCCAAGCCGACCGATGAGGAGACCGCCAAAGCCGTTGCCGTGGCAAAGCTTAGTGCCTGGAAGAACTACGTCGCCACGCTGAATCAGGCGCGCCAGCAGGCCCTTGGCCAGCATGAGAAAGAGGCGCTCGACAATCTGGACAAGTTTATTATCGACTTCGTGGTCATTGATGCCGTCAAGGACAGCTCCACCAAGACCGTGAAGGTTGCGGCGCGCGTAGCGTTCAATGACCAGGCGGTCAGCCAGTTTGTGTCCGGTGTCACGGTCGGCAATGGCCAGCAAGCGGCGCGTAGCCAGGACTCACTGTTCTCCTTCTTGTTCATGGCGCGCAAGGCGACGTCGATCCGGCAGTTTGATACGCGCAGGACGGCCGTGCGACAGCATGAGTCGGCGACAACCACCGCCGCGGACGGCGCGGTGTCGTCCACGCAAACCGCTTCGGTTGGCGGCAACGCACTCAAGAAAGAAGACGAAGTTGCGTATGGTGTGTCCAGCTCGCAAGACCTGGATTCCGCTATGGGCGAAGTGCTGTCGTCGTCGGGAATCGAGTACGTCGGCTATGAGGACATCGTCTCCAACTGCAGCGCTGTACCGGTCAAGACTTTTCAGAGCGAGTTCGTCAATGCTGACGAACTCTCGCCGCAGACGCGTGCGAGCGTGATCAGTGCTGCACGCAATTGCGATGTCCGCTATTTCGCCTACGGCACCATCGATACGGAGATCGCCACCGTTGACCCGGTGACCGGAAACCAGAAGGTTTTTGTCTCCGTGCGCTCGCAGCTTTGGGATATCCGCCAGCGGCTGCCCAGGAAAATCGGCTCCGTCGGGCCGAAACAATATGCGGGCCTCGGCCCCAACCAGAGTGTTGCAGGCCGTAACGCCCTGAGCGCGGCGGCCCGTGATCTAGCAAAGACCCTGGTCGATCAGCTGAATGCCAAGGGCATTCGATAACCTCAAGAAGAAAGAACTCCAATGAAATCTCTCAAGCTTACCGTTTCCGCTTTCGCGATTGCCCTGGCACTGGGTGGTGCCTCCGCACACGCCTTTGAACTGCCCAAGATGCCGTCGCTAGGCGGCGGCAGTAGCGGCGGTGCGTCTTCCGCCAATGCCGCTGAAGTTATGAAGAACACCCGCAATTCGCTCTACGCATTTGCCCTGGCGGAAGCCGGCTTGGCAGGTGCCCTGGGCGGCTATAACGAGTTGGCCGGGCAACAGGAGCTGCTGAAGAACCTGAAGGCCGGCGATGCGGCGGCGAAGAAGGACGATTTCGAGACGCTCGTGACGATTCACGAGTCCGCCAGCAAGGCGATTGAAGCGAAGGTCGCGGCCAACGAGAAGCTGGATGCCAACCAGAAGTCGCTGGCCGGAAAGTCGATGGTTGAGTATGTCAAGGGCCTCGTTTCCAGCAAGAAGACGGTGAGCTCGCTGCAGGATCTGGCCAAGAACCCTGCATCGCTGGGCCTGGAAGCCGGCACCGTGCTGTATGCCGCCAAGCAAGTGCCGGCCGTGGTGGTGGGTGGAGCTTCGAGCACGTCCAACCTGGTCAAGTACCTTGCAGCCAACGGCGTGGATACGTCCGAGGCCAAGAATGTCGCAGGCGACTTGGGCAAGTAATTCGCTTTCGGCTGCCCGGTGATGACATGACCGTCTTGTCGTCACCGGGCACACCGGCTAGTGCCGTATCTCTAGCGTTTCAATTTCCGTCCCAACGAGCATGTCTTTTTCCATGGATCACGTCACAGAAGCCCCAGCAGTAAAAAAGAAGGGAACCATCAACAAGTGTCCGAGCTGCGGCGCCGCGCTGGCCGCCTTTGTGAGTTCCTGTGAGTCGTGTGGGCACGAATTTACCGATGTCGAAGCCAACCGTTCCATTACCGCGCTGGTGAGCCGGTTCGACGACATCGAGCAAGACGCCGATGAGAAAGGGCTAAAAGGCAAGAACCGGCAGCAGGTCATCCTCGAAAAACGTGCCCGTCTGATTCGGGACTTCCCGATCCCGAATTCGCGGGAGGATCTTCAGCAACTCATCTACTTCATCCAGCCCAAGATCGCGGACAGCGTCAAGCCAGACCCCAATGTGGAGGACTGGCGCGCAAAGTTTACCGAGGTGCTCAACCGAGCAAAACACGCCTACAAGCATGAGGCAAGTACTCTGGCAGAGTTCGAGCGCATCGAGCAAAGCCTGAACACCTCGCTGACGAGCAAGCTGCAGATCCGCGCCAAGCGCAATCCATTATTTGTGACCTTGCTGGGCGGCATTGTCGTGCTGGGACTGATCGGTATTGTCAGTTCCCAGATGGCGCAGTCCAAGCTGCGCAAATGCGAGGACCGGTATGTGCAAGGTGCGGACGTGGAGAAGGAGCGTCTGGAAAAGATCCTCGCATCGGTGCAGGACGAACATAAGGGCAAAAAGTATGCTGAGGCGCTAGCGTCGACGGCCCAGTTGCAGTGGAACTACGAAGAATCCTGCAAGACCGACGACAGTCAAAAGGCCCGGCACCAATGGGATGAAAAACGCGAGCAGATGACCGCCATGATTCAGCGGAGTGCAGATGCCGACACTGCCGAGAAAAAGGCTCAAGCCGAGCGGCAGAGTGCCGAGAAGGCCGCCGAACAGGATCGCTTGCTAGCTGAAAAACAAGCAGAGGTACGCAAGGAAGCAGAACTCGCGCGTATTCAGGCCGAGAAGGAACGCGCCAAGGCGGTCCAGGCGGCTACGACGGCGCGCACGGCGGCCACCGAGAAGCAATGGTAAGCGCGGGGAGGGTAGAATAATGGGGCTATTTGGCCGGAAGAGTGAAGGCGGCGTACTGGATGTCATTCGCTGCGATGAAGAAGCCTATCTGATTTGGAAGTGGCGCCCGAGCGGCGAGGCCGGGAGCACACACAAGGAGAACTCCATCCGCTGGGGCAGCAGCCTGCGCGTGAAGGATGGCGAGGTGGCTGTCTTCGTATATAAGCAGCCGGATGGAGTGTTCCAGGATTTTATTGAAGGGCCGTTCGACGACACCATTAAGACGGCAAACTTTCCTGTGATCTCAAAGATCATCGGCCTGGCGTACGCGGGGCAGTCTCCCTTTCAGGCCGAGGTATATTTTATTAACCTCTCCGGCAATATCAGGCTGCCTTTCGGTGTGCCCTATTTTGATGTCTTCGACACTCGTTTCCAGGACTTTCCGGTACGCGTGGGAACGCGCGGCTCGCTGATCTTCAACATCACCGACTACCGGGCGTTCATCAAGCTGCACCGGCTGATCAACTTTGACATCGAAAAATTTCGCGTACTGGTGCGCGACGCGGTAGTCAAGTACGTCAAGGGCATCATCGCCAATGCTCCGGCCGACAACGGCATCCCGGTCCTTCAAATCGAGAGAAAACTGCTCGAGATCAATGACCTGATCACGCCGCGTATCGACAAGGCCTTTCGCGAAGACTTTGGCGTGAACCTGCTGCGCCTGGACCTGGATACGATCGAGGTTGACAAGGACACCGAGGAGTATCGCCAACTGCGCAGCGTTACGGCCGATCTGGAGATCGCGATGCGCCAAAAGCAGAACGCGATCAATATCCGGAACCTGGAAGCTACGCAGGCGCTCAATGAAGAAAACATGAGCGAGACGCTGCGTATCCAGCGCGAGGAAACCGCGCGATTCCAACGACTGCAGACCGAGTCGCAGCACCTTGCCGCGCACCAGATCAACCAGCAGACCAGTGTGCTACGGACCGCCGCGGACAACCTCGGCAGCATGAGTTCGATGAATCCGAGTGGTGGTGGTGGCGCTGGCGGATTCAACCCGGTTGGGATGATGACTGGATTGGCCGTAGGCGGCGCGATGGGCGGCCAGATGGCCAATATGATGAACATCGCGGGACAGAATATTCAGCAGCCCGCGATGTCGCCACCCCCGCTGCCGCAGGTCCAGTATAACGTCAGTGTGCATGGTCAAAGCACCGGTCCGTTCAATCTTCAGCAACTACAGGGCATGATGCAGGCCGGGCAATTGACGCGCGATACATACGTCTGGAAGCCCGGGATGGTGAACTGGGATCACGCTGCCAACATGACCGATCTGGCGCCAGTGTTTGCCGCGGCATTTCCACCGCCGCCACCGCCGCCGCCCCCGCCACAACCCGCGCAATGAACGAGGCGACCTGTCATGAACGATGAAAATTTCTATTCGATCAACAAACTGGTCGAGTTTGGCCTGGGGCTGGCCGTGGCGCAGCAGATG
Organism: Cupriavidus sp. 01T418; assembly: GCF_056398885.1. NCBI lineage: Bacteria > Pseudomonadati > Pseudomonadota > Betaproteobacteria > Burkholderiales > Burkholderiaceae > Cupriavidus > Cupriavidus sp. 01T418. The sequence goes on along the minus strand of NZ_JBFTQG010000002.1, from coordinate 87,582 downwards.
GTAGGCGCAATGAACCATGCGCTGCGTAACACATATATTCCCGGACCGCAAAGCGCTCCACCAGGAATGCACGCAAATGTTTACTACGTGATCCTCGACGGCAAGCAGGCGGGGCCGTTCAGTGATCAGGAGATGGCGCGGCTGATTACGGAAGGAAGGATTCGGAAGGACTCTTACGTTTGGCGGCCAGGCCTCCCCAAATGGGAGGCCGTCGAGAATGTAGCCGATGTACTACGGTTGGTTGCGCTGGCGCCCCCGCCTTTTCGCTCGGAGGAGAAGTCGTGAGAGTTCACCCCGTCAATCTACTGATTGCTACTGTCATTGGCGCTCTGCTGACGTACGGTATCACCAGTATCGACGCAAATGCCATGAAGGGAACTACTGCCATTGGCGGCTTTATCTTTCTTGCCGCCACGCTCGGCACGGCGATTGGCGTCACATTTGAGAATGGCCGCGCGGGTGTCAATCTGCGTGTGTTGTCAATTGTGTTCTTTGTGGCGGCGTTTTCGCTGAACATGGTGTTTGCGATGTTTTCGCTCTCGCAAACGAGCTATATCATTGTCAGTGGCATTTGTTTTCTCTTGTTTGTGCTGATTGCCAACGCCGTCTACAGTTCGAGGCAATAATTGGCGAAGGAGCCTCTCCCCCGAACGCGTATGACGAGGAGGGATCCAACAACTGCTGCCCCGCCGTATTGCTGCGCACGTAGCCTCTGGCTAACACTTCCCCGTGCCGGGTGTGTAAGGGACCTGCACCCTCAAGTGAGTGCGCCCTGCCGGGCGCACCCCAAAAAAAAAGCGCCGCACACGAAAGCATGCAGCGCTACCGAAGGAGGGCCGACGGATTAGGCCTTCCTGCGAAATACCCCCCGGATAGAGAGCGGTACATGACTACTGTAGCGAGTCGCCGTGCGCTGGACTTCCGGCAATTTCCGAAAGTACAACGAGAAATTTCTGCAAATTGAAGGGCGAGACTGGCGCGTTTCCTGGCGCCGGTCGTCAAGCACCCGAATGGCGAACAAAAAAAGCTGCCGGTGGCTAGCCGGCAGCTTTTGGTTTGCCGCCCCGCACGGCGACCTGAGCGCGCCATCGGGCACCACGAAATTCAAACCAGAGCGATGCGATCCTCCACCAGCCGGATCTGGCCGCCCGGCTTGTCCTCCATGATCTTCATCGACTTCTGCCCGATATGCAGGCTGACTCCGCCATGGATGCGCCGGCTCACCTCGATAACGGCCTCGGGAGACGGCCGCAGCTTTTCAGCCAGCTTGGCCAGCCTGGCATTGAGCTCGATCGAGTCACGGGTGAGCTTGAACAGCGTGGCGCGCGCCTTCTCGCGCAGGTCGCCAACAGCCTTCTCGGGATGCTTGGCGAAGAAGCTGACCAGTTGCTGCACCTTGCCCTGCTCGGTTTCCAGTTGTTGGCGCCGGGCCTCGGCCTCGGCCTTCTCCGCCTCGGCATAGGGATTGGTGCCGACCTGCACGATGGTGACGGCGCCGGCGGCGGCGCCAAGGACGGCGGTACGCACGGCAAGCTGGGCCCGGCAGCGCCCGCCGGTGATATTGCCCTGGCCGCCCTTGGGGCTGCCCGCGACGATGCTGTGCCCGGCCGCGACATCACTTTGGTGGATGCCGCTTTCCACCTTGACCTCGGTGCCGGCCTCCACCACCGCACTCTCGATAAAACGGGCATGCAGCGAGCCCTTGCAACGCACCCGCGCCTCCGCGGTGGCGCTTTCGCTGCCCTGGTACGTGCCCTCGGCCTTGCCGATGATGCCGCCCTTCACCACCACATTGCCGCCCGCCTCGACATGGGCGGCCTCGATGGTGCCGGTGACGATCACGTCGCCGGTCACGCGCACGGTCATGCCGGTCTTGATATCGCCGTTGACGCGCAGCGTGCCGTCGAGGTCGACGTTGCCGGAGTGCATGTCCACCGCCTCGACATCGACCACCGGGCTCACGCTGGCGCCCTGCGCCGACAGGGCCGGCGAGCCTGAGATTGCCGCCAGCAGCACTTCCGGATCCGACGGATCGGGGGCTACACCGGTCAGGCCGTCCGCGAAGGGCGGATCCGCGGCTGGCACGGCCGCCATGACCTTGCCGAAGACATCGACGCCGTCGGTGCCCTGGCGGGCCGGGATACGCCGCATCAGCGGCGTGCCGGGATTGACCAGCAACAGGCTACCCAAGTCGCGCAGGTCGATGCGGCCGCTCTCGTCCTCGGCCACCAGCGGTTTGCGCGGCGCCAGCAGGCTTTCGAAGCGTGCCGGCGTGCCGGGCTGCGGGGCGCGTCCCGCGGCAATCTCCAGCCCGTCGCAAAGGCCCGCCTCGAGCGCGCCCCGCAGGGCTTCCCGGTCGGGCTCCGCGGCGATGCCGCGCTCCGCCAGCGCGGTGCGGATATCGTCCCGCGTGACCGCGCGGCCGCCTTGCGGCGGCAGCAGGTTCAGCCGCACGCTCAGATTGTCGCTGCTGACGCTGAGTTCGAAGTAGCCGTCCGTCAGTTCGCCGATCCAGGCCTCGATCGGCGTGCCTTCGGTAGCCCGCTGGCATTGCGCGAGAAAGGTGTCGATCGCGGCGCTGTCCAGCCTGGCCTCGGCCCAGCCGCCGCCGGCGAGTGCCTCTTGCAGGACCGTGCGATCCGGCGGCAGCCAGCCCGGCGTGACGGCGAATGCCGCGCGCAGCTGGCGCGTGCTTTCGTCCAGGCTGACCTGCACGCCTGTGGCTACTGTGTCTTGTCCCCGTTTTTCCATTCTGCTTTTCCCCTGATGGATCGTGTCCGCGCGGCGCGCCTGGATTGGCGCGGCCATCTTGTGCTGGAGCCTGCCGGGCAGGTCCTTGGGCCGGGTTGTCCTTTGCGCGCCGAAGGATCCATGCCCTTTTCGGCGAACACAATACCATCGGCCGTTTTGCGGAAAACTTGAGCCGGAGCATGGCGCCAGCGCTGACGAACCAGCCCCCGGCCCACTGCCAGCGGCCGAAAAATGTACACTTCTGCCCATCGACGAAACACCGTGCGGCAATGCAAAAGGATCAGAGATGATTGTGCGAGACCGCCCATCGGGACTGAGACTGTTCCTGGCCTTGCGAGGCTCGATCCTGCCCCGCATCTGGCGCGTGCTGCTGGTGAACTTCCTGGTGGCCGTTGGCGTCACGCTCAGCCACGGTGCGTTCTTCCAGCACAAGGTCACGCTCACTGCCATTCCTTTCACCCTGATCGGCTTGCCGCTGGCCATCTTCCTGGGCTTTCGCAATACCGCCGCCTACGACCGCTTCTGGGAAGGGCGCAAACTGTGGGGCGACCTAGTGGTACGCAGCCAGAACCTGGCCCGGCAATGCCTCGGCCTGATCGCCGACGCCACGCCGGATCAGGCTGGCCCAGCCCCGGCCGGGCTGGAAGATGTACGGGTCCGCATGATTTCCCGTGCCATCGCTTATGCGTACGCGCTGCGCAACCGCCTGCGCGGCACCAGCGCGGACGCCGGACTGGCACCCTCCTGGCTGCGCCCCCCCGAGCTGGCGGAACTGCGACGCAGCACCAACGCGCCGGCCGCGCTGATGATGCGCATGGGCGAGGATCTGGGCCTGTGCGTGCGGCAGGGCCGCCTGGATCCTTGCCTGGCCGCCGGCATCGACGGCACCTTGTCGGGCATGGCGGCCGACGCGGTGGCCTGCGATCGCATCCGCACCACGCCCATCCCTTTCTCGTACACGCTGCTGCTGCATCGCACGGCGTATCTGTACTGTTTCCTGCTGCCGTTCGGGCTGGTCGATACCATCGGCTTCGTCACGCCCATCGTGGTGGCCATCGTGGCCTACACTTTCTTCGGCCTCGATGCACTGGGCGACGAACTGGAAGAGCCGTTCGGCACCAGCCCCAACAATCTGGCGCTGGACGCGCTGTGCCGCACCATCGAGATCGGCATGAAGGAAGCGCTGGGCGAAACGGTGCTGCCGCCGCCTCTCGTTCCGGTGGATTACAGCCTGCTGTAACGTGCCAATGGCGTGCAGTTGGCGTGGCATTGCCCGCCACGCCGGAAATACGCCGATTACGCCACTCACCCCAGCCGGGCGCGACTTTCGGTAAACTGCCGCTGTACCGGCGCAGCGTCGTCCGGCTTTGGCGCACGCCGCACCGCGTCTCACCGATTTTCCCAGGTTCGAAACATCCCAGATGGCCCAGAAGTCCCCGGCGTCCAAGACGCCCGCCGCACCGGCGCCCAGTCCCCACGAAATCCGTCCCGGCCAGTCGATCGAGCTGCTCAAGGCGCTACATATCCTGACGCGCGAAGGCAAGATGAACCAGGACAGCCGCCGCAAGCTCAAGCAGGTCTACCACCTGTTCCAGTTCATCGAGCCGCTGCTGCAGGATCTCAAGCAGGATCACCCCGACGTGACGCTGGTCGACCACGGCGCCGGCAAGTCCTACCTGGGCTTTATCCTGTATGACCTGTTCTTCAAGGAACAACTCGACCAGTCGCACATCTACGGCATCGAGACGCGTGAGGAACTGGTAAGCAGTTCGCAAGAACTCGCCAGCCGGCTGGGCTTCAAGGGCATGTCGTTCCTGAACCTGTCGGTGGCGGATTCGATCACCTCGCCGCAGCTGCCGTCCACCATCGATATCGTCACCGCCCTGCACGCCTGCAACACGGCCACGGACGACGCGATCCGCTTCGCGCTGGAAAAGCGCGCCAGGTACATCGTGGTGGTGCCCTGCTGCCAGGCCGAAGTGGCCGGCGTGCTGCGCAGGAACAAGGGCAAGCTGCTGGCGGGCAATCCGCTCACCGAGATCTGGCGCCATCCGCTGCACACGCGCGAATTCGGCAGCCAGGTCACCAATGTGCTGCGCTGCCTGCAACTGGAGGCGCACGGCTACCAGGTCAGCGTGACCGAACTGGTGGGCTGGGAGCACTCGATGAAGAACGAACTGATCATTGCGCAGTACAAGGACCTGCCGCGCCGCCGTCCGGCCGAGCGGCTGCATGAAGTGCTGCGCACGCTGGGGCTGGAAGAGATGGAGGAGCGCTTTTACACGCAGGAGCCGGCCGCTGCCGGCTGACGCTGCCTTGCGCCATGGCCTCGGCGCTGCCGTGGCGGATCAACGCGCCGCTTCGACGGCGCGTTTTTTTATTGTTCGCCGCCCTCGGCCATCAGCTTGCGCCAACCGTCGTGGCCAATCCGGCGCATGGTCGCCTCGTTGCGTTCGTAGATTTCCGCCGCATCGGGATATGCCTCCACGGCGCGCGCAATGCTGTCCTCGCGCAACAGGTGCAGGATCGGGTAAGGCGCCCGGTTGGTATAGTTCTCGATATCGTCCGGCTCGCTGCCTGCGAACACATAGTCCGGATGGAAGCTGGCGATCTGCAGCATGCCCGCCAGGCGCATGCTCTTGAGCAAACGCTCGGCGAAGTAGAGGAAATCGTTGTAATCGAGGAAATCCGCCAGCGCGTGCGGCACGATCAGCAAGGTGGTGTCGATCTCGGCGGGATCGGCGTCGGCGAGCGTGCGCATCTCGGCTTCGAGATCGGCCAGCACGCCCTCCGTGCCGGTGGCCTCGCACACCGCGTAGCGGATCTGCCGCTTCACGTGCACTGCCTTGGCGAAGGGACACAGGTTGAGGCCGATCACCGCGCGCTCCAGCCATTGCTGGGTGGCGTGCATGACGGACTGGGCGGATGGCGAAGCGGAAGACATGGCGATGGCGGACTGCGCTAAACGGCTATTCTAGCGCCCGCAGCTGCCGCCTAGCGGTGCGGCCCATGGATCTGCCGCGCCAGTGCCTCGGCCTGGCGCATGGCCCCGTCGCGCTCGGCTGCGCTCAGCTTGCCGCAGACGTACTCCAGGTTGACGGTATCAAGGTCGGTGACATGGCGATCGCCGGACAGCACGATGACCTTGCGCCACATGCAGGCCTTGACGCGGTCGCGCTCCAGCCCGAGGCAGCCGGACTGCAGGCAGTAGGACAGGTTGCGCTGGGCCAGGAAATCGCCCTTCATCGCCTTATCCTGCAGCCCTTGCGCGGTCTCCTGCGCAAGCGCCGGGTGCACGCCGGCCACAAGGCCCAGCAAGACCAGCATGAAGGCCCGCGCGGCGGGCAGAGGCGGTGACAAGAAGGACGGCGTGGGCATGGGAAACGCAGGAGCGCGGCAGCGCGCAGGAAAGCGGCGATATTAGCAGTTGCCCCGCCCTATATAATCCGATCCGCCGCACCCTGCCTTGCACCGCATTCCGCGACTGGCCGCTTTCCCCCGGATTCAACCCATGCCCGCACCCATCGCCTCCCTCCCAACCGCCAGCGTCGCCGTAATCGGCGGCGGACCCGCGGGCCTGATGGCGGCCGAGGTGCTGGCGGGGCGCGGGCACCGCGTGGACCTGTACGACGCCATGCCATCGGTCGGACGGAAGTTCCTGATGGCTGGGCGCGGCGGCATGAACCTGACGCACTCGGAAGCCCCCCAGCCTTTCCTGGCGCGCTACGGCAGCCGCAGCGCGCAGATCGCGCCGTTGCTGGCGGGCTTCGATCCGCAAGCGCTGCGCGACTGGGTGCATGGCCTGGGCATCGAGACCTTCGTCGGCAGTTCGGGCCGGGTCTTTCCCACCGACATGAAAGCCGCGCCGATGCTGCGCGCGTGGCTGCACCGCCTGCGCGAAGCCGGCGTGCAGTTCCATATGCGGCATCGCTGGCTGGGCTGGGAGGCCGCTGCGGGCGCATCACCCGGCACGCTGCGCTTCGCCACGCCGGAGGGCGAGCGCCTGGTGCAGGCCGGCGCGGTGGTGCTGGCACTGGGTGGCGCAAGCTGGGCGCGGCTGGGCTCGGACGGTGCCTGGGTGCCGTTGCTGGCCGCGCGCGGCGTCGGAGTCGCGCCGCTGCGCCCGGCCAACTGCGGTTTCGACGTGGCCTGGAGCGAACACTTCCACACGCGCTTTGCCGGCCAGCCGGTGAAAGCCGTGGCCATCGCGCTGCACGACCGCGACGGCGTCGCGCACTATCGCCAGGGTGAATTCGTCGTCACCGGGCACGGCATCGAGGGCAGCCTGGTCTATGCGCTGAGCGCGCCGATGCGCGACCTGCTGGCAGCCACGGGCGAAGCCATGATCCACCTCGACCTGGCGCCGGGCCTGAGTGCCGCGCGGGTAGCCGACGCGGTGCAGCGCCCGCGCGGCGCGCGCTCGCTATCGAGCCATCTGCAAAGCAGGCTGGGCATCACCGGCGTGAAAGCCGGGCTGCTGCGCGAATGCCTGTCCAAGGAAGAATTTGCCGCTCCCGCGCGACTGGCGGCGGCGCTCAAGGCGCTGCCCTTGCGCCTGCTGCGTGCGCGCCCGATCGACGAAGTGATCAGCAGCGCTGGCGGAATCGAGTTCGAGGCGCTGGATGCGCAACTGATGCTGCGCACCGTGCCGGGCGTGTTCTGCGCCGGCGAGATGCTGGACTGGGAAGCACCCACCGGCGGCTACCTGCTGACCGCGTGCTTTGCCAGCGGGCGCGCCGCCGGCCTGGGCGCGGCGTCCTATCTGGAAGCCGCCGCCGCGGACTGAGGCCACTCAGCCCACTCAGGCCACCTTGCCGTTGACGATGCTCAATGCCACCGCCTCGGCCACCTCGATGCCGTCGATGGCCGCCGAGTAGATGCCGCCCGCATAGCCGGCGCCTTCGCCAGCCGGGTACAGCCCTTCCACGTTCATGCTCTGGTAGTCGTCCTTGCGGCGGATGCGCAGCGGCGACGACGTGCGCGTTTCCACGCCAGTCAGCACGGCATCATGCATGGCGAAGCCGGCGATCTTCTTGTCGAGTTCCGGCAGCGCCTCGCGAATGGCGTCGATGATGTAGTCTGGCAGCGCCGTGGACAGGTCGGTGGGCGTGACGCCCGGCTTGTACGACGGCTCGACTGAACCCATCGCGGTGGACGGCCGGCGCGCGATGAAATCGCCTACCAGTTGCGCCGGCGCGTTGTAGTTGCGCCCGCCAAGCTCGAACGCGCGCTCTTCCCAGTGACGCTGGAAGGCGATGCCGGCCAGCGGGCCGCCGGGGAAATCTTCCGGCGTGATGCCCACCACGATGCCGGCATTGGCATTGCGCTCGGCGCGGACGTACTGGCTCATGCCGTTGGTGACCACGCGGCCCGGCTCCGAGGCCGCGGCCACCACCGTGCCGCCGGGGCACATGCAGAAACTGTAGACCGCGCGGCCGTTGCTGGCGTGGTGCACCACCTTGTAGTCGGCGGCGCCCAGCAGCTTGTTGCCGGCGAACTTGCCGAAGCGGCTGCTGTTGATCATGCCCTGCGGATGCTCGATGCGGAAACCCAGCGAGAACGGCTTGGCCTCCATGAATACGCCGCGTTCGTGCAGCATCTCGAAGGTGTCGCGCGCGCTGTGGCCCACCGCCAGGATGACGTGGTCCGCCTGCAGGTATTCGCCGTTGGACAGCTTGAGGCCGCGCATCTTGCCGTGCTCGATGTCGATGTCCTCGACACGGGTCTCGAAGCGGATCTCGCCGCCGAGCGAGAAAATCTCGGCGCGCATCTTCTCCACCATGCTGACCAGGCGGAAAGTGCCGATGTGCGGACGCGCGAGATAGAGGATGTCTTCCGGCGCGCCGGCCTTGACGAACTCGTCGAGCACCTTGCGGCCATAGTGCCTCGGGTCCTTGATCTGGCTGTAGAGCTTGCCGTCGGAGAAGGTGCCGGCACCGCCCTCGCCAAACTGCACGTTCGACTCGGGATTGAGCACGCTCTTGCGCCACAGGCCGAAGGTGTCCTTGGTGCGCTCGCGCACTTCCTTGCCGCGCTCCAGGATGATGGGCTTGAAGCCCATCTGCGCCAGGATCAGCCCCGCCAGCAAACCGCACGGGCCCAGGCCGATCACCACCGGGCGCAAGGTCGTGCCCGGCGCCGGGGCCTGCGCGACGAAGCGGTAGGCCATGTCCGGCGTCACGCTCCAGTTCGGCTTGCCGGCCATGCGCTTGATCGCCGCCGCTTCGTCCTTGACCTCGATATCGATGATGTAGGTGAGCTTGATATCGGAGCGCTTGCGGGCATCGTGCGCGCGGCGGTACACGGTGAACGCGACCAGGCCATCGGCCTTGACGCCGAGTTCGGCGAGGCGCGCCAGGACGGCGGCCTCCAGGTCGCTCTCGGCATGATCGAGCGGGAGTTTGACTTCACTTAGACGTAGCATGGGAACCTGGAATTCTGCGGCCGGTAGGTCGGCCCTGGAAGGGGCGCTGACTGCACTCTGGTTGAGCGTCGGGCTGGCCGGACCGCAATTTTATCGTTTTTAGGGCCAGGGCCCGCATTCTCTGCCACGAGGTTCTGAAATTGTGAGATCTTCCGCACCCCGGCAATGCATAACCGTGCCCAAGCAGACAACCCAAGGAAGGAACAAAGATGATTGACGCACTAGTCAGTGGCCGGCTCCATGGCCACGCCAGCGAGCGTACCGGCCAGGGCGGCAGCCAGTACGTCACCGCCAGGCTCAAGGCTGCGATCAATGACGGCGATACCGTCATCGTCAACGTGATCGCCTTTGCCGACAAGGTGCGGGCGGCGCTGCTGGCGCTGGAGGATGGCGAATCGGTGGCGCTGTCGGGCAGCCTCACGCCCAAGGTCTGGACCGACAAGAACGGCGACACCCGGCCCGCGCTGGACCTGGTGGCGCATGCCATGCTGAGCGCCCACGACCGCCAGGACTGAAACATCCAGGCGGCGCGCCAGCGCTTCAGGCCGTTCAGGCTTGCATCGGCGGCGCCTCCTGCACCAGGGCGGCGAAGCGGGCCAGATCCACATTGCCGCCCGACACCAGCACGCCCACGCGCTTGCCGCTGACGGCAACCCGCCTGGCGAACACCGCGGCGGCCGCCAGGCAGCCGGTCGGCTCGACAATCATCTTCATGCGGCTGGCGAAGAAGGCCATCGCTTCGACCAGTTCCGCGTCGCTGACCGTGACCACGTCGTCCACCAGGCTGCGCAGCACCGGAAAGGTGAGCTGCCCGAGATGCTGCGTCTGGGCGCCGTCGGCCAGCGTGGCAGGCGTGTCGATATGGACGATCTTGCCGGTGCGCAGGCTGCGCTGGCCGTCGTTGCCGGCCTCAGGCTCCACGCCGATCACCAGGCAGTCCGGGTTAAGCGCGCGCGCCGCCACGGCGCAGCCGGACAACAGGCCGCCACCCCCCAGCGGGGTCAGCAGCACATCCAGCGGCCCGGCCTGCTCGAACAGCTCCTTGGCGGCCGTGCCCTGCCCGGCCATCACATGCGGATGATYGTAGGGCGGGATCAGCGTCAGGCCCTGCTCTTCGGCAAGCCGGCGGCCGATGGCCTCGCGATCCTCGGTGTAGCGGTCATACAGCACCACTTCGCCGCCATAGCCGCGCGTAGCGGCGATCTTGATGGCCGGCGCATCCTGCGGCATCACAATGACCGCGCGCACGCCGAACAGGCGCGCCGACAAGGCGATCGCCTGCGCATGGTTGCCCGAGGAAAACGCAATCACGCCGCCCGCGCGCTGCGCCGGCGTGAACTGCGCGATGGCGTTATAGGCGCCGCGAAACTTGAACGCGCCCATGCGCTGGAAGTTCTCGCACTTGAAAAACAGCTGCGCGCCGCTTGCCGCGTCGGCAGTGGTGGACGTCATCACCGGCGTGCGGTGTGCCACGCCCTCCAGGCGGCGGTGGGCCTGGACCACATCGTCATAGGAAATTGCCAGTTCGGCCATTGTATTGCTCTCCGTGAATTCGTTACCGGGCCAAGCCCAGCCAGCGGGCCCACCAGGGCCGCGTCGCCGGCGGCTGCAGGCTCAGCGTGGCGGCTCGCCGCGCCAGCACCTCCACCCAGCCCGCCGGCAGTACCGCCGCGCTGCCGGCGGACAGCCGCCGCGGCCGGCGCCACACTGTACCCGCGAGCCAGCGTGGCGCCTCGGACACGTCCACCTCGCCCTCCAGGACGTAAAGCGTCGTGCCGGCAGAAGCATGGAACCGTAGCACACGGCTGGCTTCGAGGTCGAGCGTATGCGCTGCCTGCGCGCTGCCAGCCAGCATGGCGCGGGTGGGCTGAACGGTCTCGACGGTGGAGATGATCGGGTCTGAACGAAAGCTTTGCATGATGCCGGCTCCCTGGCTTTGACAGGGTTCCAGACTACCGAACCGCACGGGACCAAAACAGGCACACGCCAGTAGCTTGTGAACCGTAACAGATGCATATCAATCCATCTGTTACGATACAGAAGCCACTGATCTGTATCTGTCGCGCCGGCGCCCGCCGCGTCAACATGCCGCATGGAATCCGCCCCGCTTTATCGCCAACTCGCCCAGCACTACCTTCACGCCATCGAATCGGGCGCCTTGAAGCCGGGAGACCGCATCCCCTCGGTGCGTACCCTGATGGAGCTGCATGGCGTTAGCCTGTCCACCGCGCTGCAAGCCTGCCGGCAGATGGAGAGCAATGGCCTGCTCGAAGCCAGGCCGCGCTCGGGCTACTTCGTGCGGCCTGCCCGCCACAAGCCGCTGGCGCCGATCGAGGAGCCCGCCGCCACGCTGCCGGACCCCGCGCAGTACGTCGGCATCCATGAGCGCATTTCCGCCATCACCGCGCGCGGACGCTTGCAACCGGTCGAGGTAAGCTTTGCCGGCGCCTGCGGCGCGCCGGCGCTGTATCCGGCCGAGGCCCTGCGCAATGCCGCGGCGCGCGCGCTGCGGCACCACCCGCAACTGTTCGGCAGCGCCGCCGACGCCGAGGGACACCCCGCCTTTCGTGCCGTGCTGGCGCGGCACGCGCTGCTGTCGCGCATCACCGTGGCGCCCGAAGATATCCTGGTCACCCATGGCTGCACCGAAGCCCTCAACCTTGCCTTGCGCGCGGTAGCGCGCCCGGGCGACGTGATTGCCGTGGAGTCGCCCACCTACTATGGCCTGCTGCAGATCCTCGAAAGCCTGGGCATGCGGGCGCTGGAGATTCCCAGCAGCCCGCAGACCGGCATCTCTCTCGAAGCGCTGGAACTGGCGGCACAGACCTACGACAACATCCGCGCCGTGGTGGTGGTGCCGATCCTGCAGAATCCGTTGGGCAGCATCATGCCGGACGCCAACAAGGCGCAGCTGGTGGCATGGTGCGAGCAGCGCGCCATCGCCCTGATCGAGGACGACTGCTTCTCCGCGCTGGCGGACAGCGACGCGCCGCTGGCGGCGCTCAAGGCCTGGGACCGCAGCGGCGGCGTGATCCATTGCGCCTCCTTGCACAAGATCCTGGCCCCTGGCATGCGGCTGGGCTGGATCGCCGCGGGCAGATGGCAGGCGCGCGTGGAAATGCTCAAGTACAGCCAGTCGCGGCCCAACGAATTGCTGGCGCAGATCGCGGCCGCCGAGTACATGGGGTCCGGCGCCTTCGAGCGTCACCTGCGGCGCCTGCGCGAGCAATTGCGCAGCCAGCGCGCTCGGGTGGCGCAAACGATCGCCGCCGAGTTTCCCGCGGGCACGCGCGCCTCCACCCCGAACGGCGGGCTGCACCTGTGGGTGGAACTGCCGGGATCGGTATCGTCCGAAACCGTATTCGACCGGGCGATGGCGGTCGGCATCCGGGTGGTGCCCGGCGTGATGTTCTCCAACTCCAACCGCTTCGACCATTTCCTGCGGCTCAATTGCGGCACACCGTACTCACCGGCCATCGAGCGCGCGCTGCGCAAGCTGGCGGCGGTGGTGGCACGCGTGGCCGACGAGCCTGGCGCGGACGCCAGACGCAGCCGCTGAGGGCGAGGGCCGGGAGCAGCACACAAGGAGCAGGGACAAGCGCCTGGCGCGCAACATCCTTCGCCCCGCGCCACCATTCGCTCCTCCCACGGCGCCGTTCATCGCAGCCCGCTGGGCGGCAGCGGGCGCTGCCGGCATCCTTGCCAACATTGCCGGAAACGGCAGGCCACGCTCACAAGGAGAACGAGATGCCGCACCCTTCCCTCCCCCCTGCCATCGAGACCGTGGGTTCCGCCTTGCGCCTGTGCAAGGTTCGCCGCGCCGGCCAGGCGCATCGCCCCGGACGCGCGGACGCGCGGGAAACCAAGGCCATCGGCCATGTTGCTGTCCCAACCGTCACTGAGATGTCTCGCACCAGGACCGCAGCCGGCGGCAAGCTCGACGAGCTGCGCACGCTGGCCTCGCACCTGACCGCTGGCTCGCTGCTGCAGGCGGCCACGCTGCAGCTGATTGCCGAGCAGGAAGACTCGCCGCACTGGCACGCGCCCGCCCGCGTTGCCGAGCTTTCCCGCCAGGCCTGAACGGCTCTCGGGCCTGGCAGCTTGTTACAGGTAGATGATCAAGGCCACGCCGGCGGCGATCAGGCCGAACTTCACCACGTAGTATGCCGGCCGGCTCCAGGCCTTGAAGCGGCGGCGATACTGCCCGCCCAGCCAGACAATGCGGAACAGCCGGTTGATCATGCCGGTCTGGTCGGATTCCTCGTTGGGCGAGCTTGCCGCAGTCATGACCTTGCGGCCCAGCCAGCGGTTGATCTTGCCGGCCCAGCCGAAGCGCATCGGACGCTCGATATCGCAGAACAGGATCAGCCGGTTGCTGTCGCTCTTGTTCTCCGCCCAGTGCAGGTAGGTCTCGTCGAACACCACGCCTTCCCCATCGCGCCAGCTATGGCGTTCGCCATCGACCTCGATAAAGCAGCGGTCGTCGTTCGGCGTGGCAAGGCCCAGGTGATAGCGCAGCGAACCCGCGAACGGGTCGCGGTGCGGGTTCAGCTTGCCGCCAGGCGGCAGTTCCGCGAACATGGCCGCCTTCACGCTCGGCAAGCCGCGCAGCAGCTCGACGGTGCGCGGGCACAGCACCTCGGCCGAGGGATGACGGGCTTCGTACCACTTCAGGTAGAAGCGCTTCCAGCCGTACTTGAAGAAGGAGTTGAAACCGGCGTCGTCGTTCTTTTCGGCAGCCTTGATCTTGCGCATGGCGGCCAGGGCCAGGCCCTCGTCGCGAATCTCCGGCCAGGCGGCACGGATTTTCTCGAGTTCGGGAAAACGGTCGACCGGGATGTAGGGCGTGCGCGGCACGCCGGAGAACACATACATGAAGCAGTTGACCGGCGCCACCAGAGCCGAATGATCGAGCAACTGGCGCCAGATGCGCAGCCTCACCTTGCCGCGGAAATGCACGTACAGGATCGCTCCAAGGTACGCCGCGACGATTATCCACTTGATCACCCGAAATCCTCCATATCAGCAACACCGCGCGCAGTTGCATTCGCGGCAACAGGACGGCGTCGGGGGCGAAAACCCGTAGTGTATCGAAATGGCGGACACCCTGCATCGACGAGACCGATGCGCCACACGCTCATCCCACACATGGGATGAATGGGGAAACCCGCCGGCCCGGCTCAGGGCGCGCCGCGCGATTGCCGGGCGATACGCTCGATCAGCGCATTGGCGTCATCCGGCAAGCCCTGCAGCGTCAGCAGCCGCGCGTTGAGCACCATATTCTCCAGCACCAGCTTGGCGGTGGAGGCCCACATGGTGGCCAGCAGCGCATCCACCGGCATGCCCGCCGATTCCATCGCGCTGGAACGCTGCGCCACCAGACGGCACACCAACGCGCGCAATGTGGCATCGTCGAAAGGCAGGTCGGCATAGTCGATCGGATCTTCCTTCTCGACTTCAACCATCAGTTGCAGCAGCATGTCTTCGGTCATCGGCAGGCTCCCACGGGATCGGATGTTCCTGACGATGACGCTAATCCTCGTCCATGGCGTTGTCAATTGCGGCGGACCGTCAACATCCAGGGAACAACAACGGAGAAGGCGCGCCCGGTTGCGAGATCAGATGACTCAGGGTAAGCGATAGATAAGTCCCATCAGTTAGGACTGAACAAAGCGTGTAAGCTCCAGTCTCATTCTCATCACTAACTAAACAGTAGCGTTCATGACCAAGCGTTTGTTGTCGGCCATGCGTCAGTACGCGTGGTTCGGTGGTGTCAAGCACCACGTGGTCCAAGGCGTGGAAGCGCTGGCCACCTTGCTCAAGTCTCCCGCAGTCGCGGCCCGTGCAGTGGCAGCCATCGTTGCCGAAACCGAACAGGGCGTGCAGGTATGGGTGTCCTATTTCGGCAAGCCGATGGATCCGCATACCACCTACGTTTTCTGGCCCATGCAGCGCGCGCTCAAACCCGCGCGACGACGCGTCGCCGCCATTCCCTTGCCCCGGCAACACTGGGATCGCGATCGTCATTAACTCCGTTGCACCATCACCCGCCAGCCGATAGCGGCTGGTGGCAAGAGGCGCCAGCCCCAGCGGTTCGTGGCGCCTTTTTTTTCCCCTTCCCCCCTATCCGCTTTGCCCTTTGCGTTCCCCTCGCCGCCCTCATGCGTCGGACTGTGCCTGTGTCAGCACATCGGGAATCTGCAGCATCATGATTTCGGCCAGTTCGGCAAGACGATTGGCGGGCGGCACACCGATGACACCCCAACGAACGCGCACTGTAGGCCGTGTGCCGATAGTCGGCGCACATGCTGCCTACTACAATGAAATGCATCCTCATTCTGGCCAGGAGACGGAAATGCCCGAACCGGTACACGACGAAGCGTTGGTCAATCTCTACCTTGAGCAGATTTCCGCCCTATCGATCAGCGCCTTCGATGGCGCCGACGTCAGCCAGGAACTCAGCCAGGTCGTGCGCGAGGCCGTCAGCAAGTGCAGCGCAAGCAAGGCCACGCCCGCGGGCAATAACCTGAGTGTGCTGATCGAACGGCTGACCGCGCGCGCCGAGTCCGCGGCGCGCGAGGGCCAGCCGCAAGTGCGCGACACCTTTGCACACGCGGCCGAACTGGCTCGGATGCCGGCCTGAGGTGCAAGCGGGCCGCGCGCGATCGCAAGCGCGGGGCAATGCATCGTGCGCGGTGCGCGGTGCGAATAGCCCCGATGCAAAGCGGTTCGTGATCGTTTGGAATTGTGAAACTTGGCCAGGACGGCCGGGAGAGAAGACCGGAAAAGATCTTTAAAATGTCTTTGGTTGCGGGGGCAGGACTTGAACCTGCGACCTTCGGGTTATGAGCCCGACGAGCTGCCAACTGCTCCACCCCGCGTCCGAGAGGCCGGATTATGGTGGATCACGGCGCGCATTGCAATCGATTTGTGACGCTATCGTGAAAAAACGGCTTTCGGCCGCCGCTACCCGCGATCTCCGCGCCGGATGGCAGGCGCTACAACCCAGGCACGCCGCCAGCCGGATCGCAAGTTCATGCGCGGCAAATGCAAGATTTGCCAGCGCAGAGCTAATCCCCCCTGGGCCCCACCAGTTGGTCGACAAGCTGGTAGGCTGCAACGAAGGCCGCCACCTCGGCAGCGTGCCGGGTAGCAAAGCGCGCGGCACCGCTCGACAAGCGCTCGGTATCGCCCGCGTCGGAGGGATCCGCACCCTCCTGGCAGACCCTGACTTCATATCCCCACCGGGCGACTTCGCCCAAGGCCGCGACGCCGCCATCCCGCGGCGACGTAGTCAGGACATAAACGTCCATGCCCCGATACGCTTCCACCCGCCAGTCCGCGTTGCTCATGAGATCTCCTGGGTTGTTCGCTGCAGGCACGACGCAATGCGCCTTGTGCACACCTGAACCAGCCTAGGCCGCCGGCACCGGGCTCGCAAGACGGCATGCGCCTACACGCCGCACGGCGCGGCAAGATAGGGCGCGGTGCGCCACGGACTGACCGGGTCATCGAGACAAAGCCGGGCAAACGACAACTGCTGCAACAGGCCGGCGCCCGGCCCGCCCCACATCGCGAGGCCCAGCAGGTAGCTCACCGCCACTTCCTCCCAGGACTCAAGCTGCGCGAAGACCTGGGCCGCCGCGCGCTCGATCACCGCCCAGGCCTGCGCCTCGGTCTGCATGCCGCAATCGTAGGCCGTGCGCGCGACATGGATGGCGCGGCTCATATCCCAGGCCAGCACGCCGCGCGCGAGATCGGCCCGCGATCCAACCAGGCGGCTCGCCCTCAGGTCCGGCATGGCGCGCTCGAGATTGTCCACGCAGAGAGCAAGGCGCACCGGATCGAACAGCTCATCGAGCAGCACGATCTCTCGCTCGCGGGCCGCGCGCGGCACCGCAAACAGGAGCCGGCAAACCTGCGGGTACAGCGCGCGATGCCCCTCCTCCAGCAACCATGCCAGCATGCCTCGCGCTTCGCCGGCAGTATGGATGTGCCAGGCGTGCGCAAGCACCTCCGCCTGCGCGCGCGGATCGGCGCCGGTGGCCAGGGTACCGGCATTCAGGCTGAAGCGCTCGCCGTGCAACAGGCCTACCAGCAGGCAGCGCGCGCGAGCACTGGCGGCCGGCATCGCCCCGCTCGCGAGCGCCACCTCGCAAGTGCCGCCACGCAAATCCAGCCTGCCGCCCATATCTGGCGGCAACGACGCTTGCGGCTTACGCCGGCTGCGCGCCGCGACGGCCAGCAGGGCGAACAACACAGCGGAAACAATCCACGGCAAAGGTCGCATCGCAAGTTTCCCCAGGGGAGAGTGCGATCGCTCGGCATGGCAAAGGGGGAGGAACCAGCGGGGGAGCGATCCGGATGGAAGCGCATGTGATGCGCGCCGGAACAAAGATTAGCGGCGGGAAGACCGGCGCACGATGAGAGCAATCTCAATCGCTTGCGTTCCCGTCATGCACGGGCAGAACACCGTAGAATGAGCAGGACCTGGAAATGAAAGAGGGCTTCCATTTCTGGAAGCCCTCTTTCATTGATAAGTGGTGCGGCTGGCAGGATTCGAACCCACGACCCCTTGGTTCGTAGCCAAGTACTCTATCCAACTGAGCTACAGCCGCACTCGAGAAACAAGATTATAGCGAACTTTCAGAGTCTGTGAACCCCCTCTGCGCACATTTTTTTGATTTTTCTTCTGGCGACCGCGACTTCCTATAATGACAGCCCCGTAGATGTGATCCTTACCATGAACAAGGCATTTGTCAAAGAGTCGTCCGGCGACGAGGACGACGACCTGCCCGAAGGCGCCGCCCCGCTGCCGCCGGGCACCAAGAACTACATCTCGGCGCAGGGCTACCAGCGCTTGCGCGATGAACTGATGCGCCTGATCGACGCGGAACGCCCGGAGGTGGTGCAGATCGTTTCGTGGGCGGCGTCCAACGGCGACCGCTCCGAGAACGGCGACTATCACTATGGCAAGAAACGCCTGCGCGAGATCGATCGCCGCATTCGCTTCCTGACCAAGCGCCTGGAGAAGGCCGAGGTGGTGGACCCGTCCCTGCAGGGCGACAACGACCAGATCTTTTTCGGCGCCACGGTCACCTATGCCAACCAGGCTGGCGAGGAAACCACCGTCACGATCGTGGGTACGGACGAGGTCGACCTGGACAGCAACCACGTGAGCTGGATTTCGCCGATCGCGCGCGCCCTGCTCAAGGCGCGCGAAGGCGATACCGTGCCGCTGCGCACGCCGGCCGGTATCGAGCAGATCGATATCCTGGACGTGCATTACCCCGGAAACCAGGCGCAACAGGGTACCGGCGCGCAAGCGGAAAAACACTGAGCCGGATGCCGGTCAGCCGTCGTTGCGGTCGCGGAAGATACGGATGACGTCGGGGTTGCGCCTGAGCGCGCGCATGACGTTGGCAAGGTGCAGGCGGTTCTGCACCTGGATGATGAACTGCATGTAGGTGGCCTCCTGCTGGCCGCCCTCCTGCTGCTCCATTGACACGTGCGCGACGTTGGCATCGGCCGAGGTCAGGTCGGCCGCCACGCGGGCCACGATGCCCTTGACGTTGCGCACCATCACCTTGATCGACACATCGAAGGCGCGCGTGGTCTTGCGCGCCCACATCACATCGATCCAGTGCTCCGGATCCTTGCTATGCAGGCGCTTGGCCACCTTGCAGTCCTGCACGTGGATCTGCAAGCCCTCGCCCTTGCCCAGGTAGCCGACGATGGAGTCGCCGGGAATCGGGCGGCAGCATGCCGAGAAGATGATCGACATGCCTTCGTCGCCGGTGATCGGCACGGCCGGGGCTTCTTCGCCGGCAAAGGTCTGCACCGCCGCCAGCAGCGCGCTGTCGACGTCGCCGGACAACTCCTGCAGCAGGATCTCCATGCGCTTGGCCACGACGGCAGGCACGCGCCGCCCCAGCGCCAGGTCGGCGAAGATGTCTTCCTTGTGCTTGTTGCCCGTCCACTGCACCATGCGGTCCCACACCGACTGCGGCAGCGCTTTCAACTCGATGCCGAGCTGGCGCGCGGACTGTTCCAGCAGGCGTTCGCCAAGCTGGATGGCTTCGTCGAGCCGGGTGGTCTTGAGATAGTGACGGATGGCCGCGCGCGCCTTGCCGGTGCGCACGAAGGCCAGCCAGGCCGGATTGGGCTTGGAGTACGGCGCCGTCACCACCTCGACGATGTCGCCGCTCTTGAGCTCGGTGCGCAGCGGCAGCAGCTCGTTGTTGATCTTGACCGCCACGCACTGGTTGCCGAGATCGCTGTGCACGGCATAGGCGAAATCGAGCGCGGTGGCGCCGCGCGGCAGCGCGCGGATATGCCCTTTTGGCGTGAACACATAGACCGCGTCCGGGAACAGATCGATCTTGACGTGTTCGAGGAACTCCTGCGAATCGCCGGTCTGGCTCTGGATATCGAGCAGCGACTGCAGCCACTGGTGGGCCTGCTGCTGGATATCGTTGGCCTGGTCGGCCTGGTGCTTGTACAACCAGTGCGCGGCCACGCCGGCTTCCGCGATCTGGTGCATGTCGCGGGTGCGGATCTGGAATTCCACCGGGGTGCCGAACGGACCCACCAGCGTGGTGTGCAGGGACTGGTAGCCGTTGATCTTGGGAATGGCGATGTAGTCCTTGAACTTGCCCGGCATGGGCTTGTACAGCCCGTGCAGCGCGCCCATCGCCATATAGCAGTGCATCTGGGTTTCCACCACCACGCGGAACCCATACACGTCGAGCACCTGCGAGAACGACAGCTGCTTGTCGTGCATCTTGCGGTAGATGCTGTAGAGCGTCTTTTCACGCCCCGACAACTCGGCCACGATGCCGGAGTCGCCCAGCGCCCTCTGCGCGGTCTCGAGAATGCGCCTGACCACCTCGCGCCGGTTGCCACGCGCGGCCTTGACCGCTTTTTCCAGCGTGGCATAGCGGAACGGCGAGCCGACCTTGAAGGACAGCTCCTGCAGTTCGCGGTAGGTAGTGTTGAGGCCGAGCCGATGGGCGATCGGCGCGTAGATCTCCATGGTTTCAAGCGCGATCCGGCGCCGCTTTTCCGGCGGCACGAAATCGAGCGTGCGCATGTTGTGGGTACGGTCGGCCAGCTTGACCAGGATCACCCGCACGTCGCGCGCCATCGCCAGCAGCATCTTGCGGAAACTCTCCGCCTGCGCCTGCTCGCGGCTCTGGAATTCGAGCTTGTCCAGCTTGGTCAGGCCGTCGACCAGTTCCGACACCTTGGGGCCGAATTTTTCCGCCAGCTCGCTCTTGGTGATGCCCTGGTCTTCCATCACGTCGTGCAGCAGCGCCGCCATGATGGATTGCACATCGAGCTTCCAGTCGGCGCACAGCTCCGCCACCGCTACCGGATGCGTGATGTAGGGCTCGCCGCTCTGGCGATACTGGCCCAGGTGGGCCTCGTCCGAGAACTGGAAGGCCTCGCGCACCAGGGCCTGGTCGGCCGGCTTGAGGTACGCCAGCTTCTCCATCAGCCGGGTGATCGAGATCACCTGCTGGCGCGGCGGCGCCGCGGGCTGCGAGGTCGGGCCGAAGAAGTGACGATAGGACTGCGCGAGCACCGCGTCGATAAACAACGCGTCGCCCGGCGCGGCTGCAGCCCGGTCTTCGCTCAGCTCGCTTTCGGCGGCAGCCTGCGCGGCCCTGCCCTTGCCCGCGCCCATGGCGGGCGCGACGGCACGTTCGCCGACAACGTCGTTGCCGAGCGGATCGGGAAGATTGGGAGCGCCGGTACGCGCCGTCACGGTCGGCTGACCGGTCCCGGCGCGCTTGCGCTGAACGGGTGGCACGGCTTCGCCACTCGCCTCACCAGGCGCTTCCCCGCGCGGGCGCGCCGGCGTAGCCGTGGGGCTGGCCGTCACAGGAGAGGAAGGCTGGGAGGAAGACATGTGGGCGGCTTTCCGAAATCTGGCTGGTTAAGCAAGTACGCGAACCGGTACGTCAGCAGAGTCTCAATGCAAAGGTACGCGTTGCGAGGACTGGCCACCGCCGCCCGAAAATCAGGTTGGTACCTTCTTGAGCATCTCGATGCCGATCTGGCCCGACGCGATCTCGCGCAGCGCCACCACGGTGGGCTTGTCCTTGGCCTCGACCTTGGGGGTATGACCCTGCACCAGCTGACGGGCCCGATAGGTCGCCGCGAGCGCGAGCTCGAAACGATTCGGGATGTGTTTCAAACAATCTTCGACGGTAATACGCGCCATATCAAATCCACCTTGGGACAAAACCTCATGCGATACCGGCCATTTTACAGCACGCGGCTAGAAACGTTCCCGCCGCGCTCCGGATCAGTGAATACCGAGCTCGATGAAGAGATCGGCGTGACGCGCTTTTTGCGACGAAAAACGCAGACGGGTAGCACGTATCACGCTGCGCAGCTGTTCGAGCGCCTGCTCGAAAACCTCGTTGATGATCACGTAGTCCGACTCGGAAGCGTGGGCCATTTCGCTGCCGGCCGCCAGCAGGCGGCGCGTGATCACATTGGGCTCGTCCTGGCCGCGCTTTTTCAGGCGATCTTCCAGCGCCTGCAGCGACGGCGGCAGGATGAAGATCTCCATGGCGTTGGAAAAGCGCCGGTGCACCTGCTGCGCGCCCTGCCAGTCGATTTCCAGCAGCACATCGTTGCCCTGGGCCATCTGCTCCTCGATCCAGATGCGCGAGGTGGCGTAGTAGTTGCCATGGACCTCCGCCCACTCCAGGAACTCGCCGCGATCGCGTGCGGCACGGAAGGAATCCATGGTGGTGAAGTGGTATTCGCGGCCATCCTGCTCGCCGGGGCGCGGCGCGCGCGTGGTGTGCGAGATGGACAGGCGGATGGCCGGGTCCTGCGCCAGCAGCGCGTTGACCAGCGTGGACTTGCCGGCGCCGGAAGGCGCCACCACCATGAACAGGTTGCCAGGATAGGCGGTGTCGATGGCGACGTGGGACGACGTTTCAGGCATGATGATTATTCTAGGTTCTGAATCTGTTCTCGCATCTGCTCGATCAGCAGTTTGAGCTCCATGGCGGCATCGGCCAGTTCCTTGGCCGCAGACTTGGAGCCCAGCGTATTGGCTTCGCGGTTGAGCTCCTGCATCATGAAATCGAGCCGCTTGCCGACCTGGCCGCCCTTCCTGAGGATATGGCTGGTTTCGTTCAGGTGCGCCTGCAGGCGCGACAGTTCCTCGGCGATGTCGATGCGGATGCCGTAGACCGTGGCTTCCTGGCGGATGCGCTCGCCGATCTCGTCGCGGCTCATCGATGGCATGCCGTTCGGCGCCACCAGGTTGAAGGCCTCCTGCAGGCGGTCGGTCAGCTTTTCCTGGTGGTGGGCGATCAGTTGCGGAATGGTGGGCGTCAGGCGCGCGACGATGGCCAGCATGGCCTCGATGCGGTCGTCCAGCGTGGCCTTGAGCGCCTCGCCTTCACGGCGGCGCGCCTCGATCAACTGGGCCAGCGCTTCCTTGGCCGCGCCCGTCACGGCTTCGCGCAGCGCGTCCTGCGACAGTTCGGGCTCGACCAGCACGCCCGGCCAGCGCAGGATCTCGCCCATGCGCAGCGAGCCCGCCTCGGTAAAGGTGCCCGCCACCGTAGCCTCGATGGAGCGGATCTGCGCCAGCAGGGCATCGTTGAGCGCCAGCGTGGTGCCGCCGGCGCCGGCATCGGCACGCTGCAGGTTGATGCGGCACTCCAGCTTGCCGCGCGACAGCTGCGCCATGAGCATTTCCCGCAGGGCCGGCTCGAAGGCGCGACACTCTTCGGGTGCACGGAAAAACAGGTCGAGGAAGCGCGAGTTGACAGTGCGGAATTCCACCGAAACGGACGCCGTCCGGCCAGTGGGCACGCCATGCGCGTCGGTCAGCGGCGCCTGGCGGGTCGCCAGGCCGTAGCCGGTCATGCTGTGGATCATTGATTAGTCTCGCGAAATGGCCATCCGGCCGCATGCGTCCACACGGCCCGGGGAGCTGGCAGCCCCGCAACCACGCCGGTTGAACGCCGAAAACAGAGCCAGAAATGGCCGCTATTGTGTTCTTTACAAGTCATCGATTAGTCAGGACAATCCGGAGGCAATCACGGTCCCGAATCCTATGACAGAGTCCAAGGGCGCATCACCTCCAAAGAGCGCACCGCTGCCCATCGGCACGCTGCTGTCCAACTACCGTATTGTAAAGAAGTTGGCCAGCGGGGGGTTCAGTTTCGTCTACCTGGCCACCGACCAGGCCGGCTCCCCCGTCGCGATCAAGGAGTACCTCCCGTCGTCCCTGGCTCGCCGCAAACCCGGCGAGCTGATCCCCGTGGTGCCGGAAGAAAGCGCGGCTTCGTTCCGCCTGGGGCTCAAGTATTTCTTCGAGGAAGGCCRCTCGCTGGCCAAGATTTCCCATCCCAGCGTGGTGCGCGTGGTGAATTTCTTCCGCGAGAACTGCACCGTCTACATGGTGATGAACTACGAGCTGGGCAAGACGCTGCAGGAACATATCCTGCACGCACGCCAGCAAGGCCGCGCCAAGGTGTTGCGCGAACACTTCATCCGCAAGGTCTTCCACGAGCTCATGAGCGGCCTGCGCGAAGTGCATATCCACAAGCTGCTGCACCTCGACATCAAGCCCGGCAACATCTACCTGCGCGAGGACGAGTCGCCCATCCTGCTGGATTTCGGTGCCGCGCGCCAGATCCTGACCATGGAGGCGGCGCGCTTCCAGCCCATGTACACGCCGGGCTTCGCCGCGCCCGAACTTTACGGCAAGCACTCCGAACTGGGGCCGTGGACCGACATCTACAGCCTCGGGGCCACGCTCTACGCCTGCATGGCGGGCATGCCGCCGCAGGAAGCGAACCAGCGCGAAAAAGAGGATCGCATGGCGGATCCGATCGAGCGGCTGCGCAGCAGCTACACCCACGGCCTGGTGGACCTGGTCGAATGGTGCCTGCGCCTGACGCCTTCCGAACGGCCCCAGAGCGTGTTCCGGCTACAGAAGGAGCTGCGCGAACAAACCAATGCGCTGGGCGAACAGGCGGCAGCGCCTGCCGCCGCCACTGCCGCCGAGCGCCCGCTTGCCAGCCGGTTCCTCACGCTGCTGCGCAAGCGCGAGGAACCCGCGGACATCCATGCCAAGGAGATCGGCACAAGCAGCGAATAATGCACTGATGGCGCTTACCCGCGCCTTGTGCATACCCCCGTCCTGCGCCGCCATTACCAGCTATCATGCAAAGCGCCGATCCGCAACGCCGCTGCTCACTGTGCCTGTCAGGCACGGATGTGGCGCCGCCGTCTCCCAAGAACTGATTTCCGTACAGCCACCATGCGATTCTCCGTCTACCAGGAAAGCAGAAAAGGCGGCCGCCGCATCAACCAGGACCGCATGGGCTATTGCTTCACGCGGGATGCCCTGCTGATGGTGCTAGCCGATGGCCTGGGCGGGCACGCGCTAGGCGAAGTCGCCGCGCAGCAGGCCTTGCAGACGCTGGCCCGCCAGTTCCAGGCGCAGGCCCGGCCCTCGATCCGCAACCCTGCCGATTTCCTGCAGGACACCATCATGCTGGCCCACCGGGAGATCCATCGCTATGCCGAGGCCAACCGGCTGGAGGATACCCCCCGCACCACCGTGGTCTGCTGCCTGGTCCAGAACGGCCAGATCCACTGGGCGCACGCCGGCGACTCGCGGCTGTACCTGGTGCGCAAGGGCAACCTGCTGACCCGCACGCGCGACCACTCCAAGATCGAGAACCTGCTGCAGCAGGAACGCGTGCTGCCGATGCAGGTGGCGAATCACCCCGAGCGCAACAAGCTCTACAACTGCCTGGGCTCACCCAACCTGCCGCTGATCGATATCGGCGGTCCGCTGCGGCTGGAACCGGGCGATGTCGCGCTGCTATGCTCGGACGGCCTGTGGGGGAGCATCGAGGAGCAGCTGCTGGTCGACAAGGTGACCAGCCTGTCGGTGGTGCACGCGATTCCCGACCTGATCGAGCAGGCGCTGCACAATGCGGGCGAAGGGGCCGACAACACCACCTCGATCGCCATGATGTGGGAACTCGACGCGGACCTTGCCAGCGAAGACTCCGTCGCCACCGAGACCCTGCCGCTCAACACCTTCACCACCTCCATCCTCGAGAACAATGGCGGCGATACCGACCTGCTGTCGGAAGAAGAAATCGAACGCTCCATCGCAGAGATCCGCGCGGCGATCGACAAAACCAGCAACTTCATGCGTTAAGCATGCCGGGCGGCCTGCGCAATCTGCGGCCGATACCGGAAAGAAGTACCGCCCGCGCCGCAATGGCGCGGGATTTCACGGTCCGCCGCGGGCCGAATCGACGCCGAATGGGCACGCGCTGCCCCGCGGCGTTAAAATCCGTGTCCTGAACCGATTCCGAGAAAACCCACACATGCGACCGAGCGGACGCGCAGCCGATGCGCTGCGCCCTATCACCCTGACCCGACACTACACCCGCCATGCCGAAGGCGCTGTCCTGAGTGCCTTTGGCGATACCAAGGTGCTGTGCACCGCCAGCGTGCTGGCCAAGGTGCCGCCGCACAAGAAGGGCAGTGGCGAAGGCTGGGTCACCGCCGAGTACGGCATGCTGCCGCGCGCCACCCACACGCGCTCCGACCGTGAAGCCGCCCGCGGCAAGCAGACTGGCCGGACCCAGGAGATCCAGCGCCTGATCGGCCGCGCCATGCGCTCGGTATTCGACTTGTCCGCGCTGGGCGAATACACCATCCACCTGGACTGCGACGTGCTGCAGGCCGACGGCGGCACCCGTACCGCCGCCATCACCGGCGCCTTCGTGGCTGCCCATGACGCCGTTTCCGCCATGCTGCGCGATGGCCAGATCCAGGCCAGCCCGATCCGCGATTTCGTCGCCGCCGTGTCCGTTGGCATGGTGGATGGCGTGGCCGTGCTCGACCTGGACTATGCCGAGGACAGCAACTGCGACACGGACATGAACGTGGTGATGACCGGCAGCGGCGGCTTCGTCGAAGTGCAAGGCACCGCCGAAGGCGTGCCGTTCAGCCGTACCGAACTCGAAGCGATGACCCGCATTGCCGAGCAGGGCATCGCCGAACTGGTGGCGCACCAGCGCCGCGCGCTCGGCCTGGCCTGATAGGGTGAACGCCATGCAACGCCTGGTCCTCGCCTCCAACAACCCCGGCAAGCTCGGCGAGTTTGGCGCCTTGCTGGCGCCGCTCGGCTTCGAGGTGATACCACAAGGACAACTCGGCATCGGCGAGGTCGAGGAGCCCTTCGCCACTTTCGTCGAAAACGCCCTCACCAAGGCGCGCCACGCCAGCCGCCTGGCGGGCCTGCCCGCGCTGGCCGACGATTCCGGCATCTGCGTGGATGCCCTGGACGGCGCGCCGGGCGTCTACTCGGCGCGTTACGCGCAACTGGTGGGCAAGCCGAAATCCGACGCCGCCAACAATGCGCACCTGATCTCGCAGCTGGCCGGCAAGCTTAACCGCCGCGCCAGCTACTACTGCGTGCTGGTGCTGGTGCGCCATGCCGACGACCCGTTTCCGCTCATCGCCGAAGGCGTATGGCCGGGCGAAGTGGTCGACGCGCCGCGCGGCAACGCCGGCTTTGGCTACGATCCGCATTTCATGCTGCCGCAGCTGGGCAAGACCGCGGCCGAACTGCGCCCCGAGGAAAAGAACGCGATCAGCCACCGCGCGCTTGCACTCAAGGCCCTGACTGAACGCCTGCGGGCGAACGGCATCACGTCGGCCTGCTCATGATCCCCATCGTTCCCGTGGCATCGGCCGGCGCCAGCGCCCCCGCCGACACCAGGTCGCTGTGGCTGCAGCCGGGCCAGCTCTCGCTGCCCGCCTCGCCGCCGCTTTCACTCTATGTGCATGTGCCCTGGTGCGTGCGCAAGTGCCCGTACTGCGATTTCAACTCGCACGCCGTGCCCGGCGCGGCGGACAGCCACGACATCCCCGAAGACGCGTACCTGGATGCGCTGCGCGCCGACCTGGAGCAATCGCTGCCGCTGGTATGGGGCCGTCCCGTGCACACGGTCTTCATCGGCGGCGGCACGCCCAGCCTGTTGTCGGCCGCCGGCATGGACCGGCTGCTCTCGGATATTCGCGCGCTCTTGCCGCTGGACGCCGACGCCGAGATCACCATGGAGGCCAACCCCGGCACCTTCGAGGCGGAGCGCTTTGCCAGCTACCGGGCCAGCGGCATCAACCGCCTGTCGATCGGCATCCAGAGCTTCAACGACCGCCATCTCGCCGCGCTCGGCCGCATCCACGGCGGCGCCGAGGCGCGCGCAGCGATCGGCATCGCGCTGGACAATTTCGACAACGTCAATCTCGACCTGATGTATGCGCTGCCGGGCCAGACCCTGGCGGAATGCGCGCAGGACCTGGAGACGGCGCTGTCGTTCAACACCACGCACCTGTCGCTCTACCACCTGACGCTGGAACCGAATACGCTGTTCGCCAAATTCCCGCCCGCCCTGCCCGACGACGACAGCGCCTACGAAATGCAGGACCTGATCGAAGCACGCACGACCCAGGCGGGCTACCGGCACTATGAAACCTCGGCCTACGCCAGGCCGCATCGCGAGGCGCGCCACAACCTGAACTACTGGCGCTTCGGCGACTACCTGGGGATCGGGGCCGGCGCGCACGGCAAGCTCTCCTTCCCGCACCGGGTACTGCGCCAGATGCGCCACAAGCATCCGGCCACGTATATGGCGCAGGCCATGGCCGGTAACGCGGTGCAGGAGCAGCACGACGTCAGCGCCGCCGACCTGCCCTTCGAGTTCATGCTGAACGCGCTGCGCCTCACCGACGGCGTGCCGGCCACCACGTTCTTCGACCACACCGGGCTGCCGCTGCACACCATCAGCCGGGAACTGGCGGCGGCCGAGAATAAAGGCCTGCTCGAAGCGGATCTGGCTACCATCAAGCCTACCGAACTCGGCCGGCGTTTCCTGAACGATCTGCAGGAGATGTTTCTCAAGGGGTGACGCCATCCGGCGCCTTGCGGCGAACAGGAAAACGGCCACCCCTCGGGTGGCCGTTTTCCTGTCACGATACCAGCGTTCCTTTCTTTCAGTAAGGCATCGCCATATCGTTGGCGACCTGCGCCCGGGAACCGATGCGCAAGTTGCTGACATCGCGCTGCGTGACCGTGGCCAGGCGGCCATCGTCCAGGCGCACATTGACGCGGTAGGCGGTTTCGGTGCTGCTGCCCGCGCGCTTCTCGATCTGGTTGCCCGCCACGCCACCCGCAACCGCGCCGCCGATGGTCGCGATGGTATTGCCGGTACCCCCGCCAATCTGGTGGCCCAGCAAGCCGCCGGCCACGCCGCCGATGACGGTGCCCAGCACGCCCGAGCTGTTCCTGGTGGTCGTCAGCGGTTCGATCGACTCGACCCGGCCATGGAACACCGAACCCGCCGGCGCCTGGTAGGTATTCGTGCCCGGCGGCGGGGGCGCAGCCTGGTACGCAGCTTGCGGTGGCGCGCCATAGCCGCCGCCATAACCACCGCCATAACCGCCCGGCGCCGCGCAACCCGCCATGCCAACCACTGCGGCGGCGGCCGCCACGCCCAACAGAGTCTTGCCCTTCATCCGATATTCTCCTTATTACCTAAACATGATTGGAACAGAGGGAGGCGCCGCACCGGCATGCCCCCTCACGCATGATAGGAGCGCGAAGCCGGAAAGAAGGTTCCGCCATGTCCGGCAAACACCGACAAGGCAACATCGCGCAACCAAGCGCCCCCGCCCTTGCTATAATGCGCGGCGCTGGCCGTTGCGCCGGCGTCAATGCAGCATGCCGCACGAGCGGGGGCCTCCCCTGTTCGCGCTACAATGCCTGCACTTCCTTCCCGGAAGCGTGGCCGAGTGGTTTAAGGCAGCAGTCTTGAAAACTGCCGATGGGGTGACCCATCCGTGAGTTCGAATCTCACCGCTTCCGCCAGATTCCATTTCTGCAAAAGGGTCCACGGGTTACGTACCCCAACCACCCGCCAACCACCGCCACCCCCACCGTACACGAGCCAAGATGCGCCACGCTTCCCCGGAAGGAATCATTGGAGATCGCAATTGAAGACCATGAAGGTGTTGGCGGCAGTGGCCTGCCTGGCATCAGCGGCTTGCACCACGCCCGCTCCCCATGCCGGCCCGCAAATGTCCACGTATGACATCGACACCGAGTACACCAGTTCGTACACGGCGGACGGCTTCACCCTCATGGTCAACTATCGCTATGCGCGCTTCACCGTGCGATCCAGCGCGGCGGCGGCGGAGTGCAAGGCGGCGCTTGTCAGCGTGGCCAACAGCCTGGCCGAGCGCCGGCAACGGCCGATCGAGCCGGTGAACGAACAGAGCATCAGCCTTACCACCAGCCGGGGCTGGTACGGCAAGGTGGCCGCCTGCTCGGCCACCGCACCGATCGTCTGGAAACGCTGATTCGAACAGACGGTCACTCCGGCTTGCCCGGCGCCGTCAGCAAGCGATACGCCTGCTCCTGCGAAATATCCAGCCGATAATGCCGCGCCAGCATGCGCGCGAAATGATGGGCGGCGCCCGGCTCGCAATGCCTGAGCTGCTCGCGATAGGCCTCCAGCTCGAAACGCAGGCGCCAGCGCGGGCTGAGCAGGTAGAACACGCCCATCAGGCCGCCTGAGCGCCAGAATTGCCGCACGTGCACCTTCTCATGTTCAATCAGCGCCTGGCTCACGCCGGGCCGCACCAGGATCAGCGGCCCCGGCGCGAAGCCGTCGAACCCGCGCGGAATCAGCCATCGGGACTTTGTTTCTATCAGCAGACAAAGGGGCGATTTGCAGAGGCGGATCATGGCAGGCGTCAGCGGTTCGGCCGCGCGGGGCGCGTGTAGGCCAAGCCTATCAGGTCGCGCCTGCCCCCGCCCAAATCCGCTCGCACACGCTCGCACAATGAAAAACGCCCCGCACTCAGGCGGGGCAAAGAGCAATGCTTGCGCCAATGCCGCGCGCTTGATTCGCGCTTAATCGATGCTGATCTTGCCCGCCTCGATCACGGCCTTCCACCGCTGCAGTTCCTGTTTTTCGAACTGCTCGAACTGCTCGGGCGTGTTGGCGACCACCTCGAAGCCGCTCTCGGCCAGCTTCTGCCGCATCTGGGGTTCGCCCAGCGCGCCGACCAGTGCGGCATGCAGCCTGGCCTTGACGTCCTTGGGCAGCCCACGCGGCGCCGCGACGGCTTGCCACGAATACACGTCCACATCCTTCACGCCGCTCTCGGCCATGGTCGGCACGTTCGGCAGCACCGACGAGCGCTTGTCGCCGGTCACCGCCAGCGCCTTCAGCTTGCCGCTGCGGATATGCTGGAGCACGGCGTTTACGTTCTGGAACGAGACGTCCACCTGGCCCGCGAGCAGGTCGGAGACGGCCGGCGCCCCGCCCTTGTAGGGAACATGGAGGCCGTCGGTACCGGATTTCTGCCAGAACAGCGCCGCCGTCAGGTGGTCGGATGAGCCGGCGCCAGAACTCGCGAATGCGACCTTGCCCGGATTCTTCTTCATGTATGCGACCAGTTCCTGCACGTTCTTCGCGGGGAAATCCGGCTTGGTGACGAGCACATTGGGCGCGCGCACGGCAACCGTCAGCAGGTCGAAGTCCTTGGCCGGATCATAGCCGAGGTTCTTCTGCAGGAAGGGATTCACGGCGTAGACGCCGATCGATGCCACCAGCAAGGTGTAGCCATCCGCTGGCGCGCGCTTGACCATGGTCGCGCCGATGGCCCCGGTGGCGCCCGGCCGGTTGTCCACCACGAAGGGCTGGCCCAGTTTCTCATTGAGCGGCACCGCCAGCATGCGCGCGATGGTGTCGGTGGAGCCACCGGCGGGGAACGGCACCACCACCGAGACGGCCTTCTGGGGCCATGCCGGCGATGCGGCCACGGCACCGGCGGCGGCCAGCGCTGCCACCGTCGCGACCATGGCGGCGGTCAGCCCGCGCAGCGTGCGCCGTGCGGGCGCGGCAAGCATGCCGGTCATGCGGGAACGGTCTTCGATCTTGAACATGGTTGTCTCCTGGCTTCTGGGTGGTTTTTCTTGTGTTCTTATACGGATCGCGGATCACGGATCGCGGATCGCTGATCGGGTCCGCCTGCGCACTCACCTGACCATGCACGGCGCCTTGTTGTTGAAGGTCCAGCCGGGGATCAGGAATTGCATGGCAACGGCGTCGTCGCGCGCGCCCAGCCCCATGTTCTTGTAGCGCTCGTGCGCCAGCGCCACCTGTTCCATATCGAGTTCGACGCCCAGGCCCGGCTGCGTCGGCACGGCCACCTTGCCGTGCTCGATCTTCAGCGGCGCCTTGGTCAGCCGCTCGCCGTCCTGCCAGATCCAGTGGGTATCGATGGCGGTGACGCGGCCCGGCGCGGCAGCGGCCACATGGGTGAACATGGCCAGCGAAATATCGAAATGGTTGTTGGAGTGCGAGCCCCAGGTCAGGCCCCATTCCGCGCACATCTGCGCCACCCGCACCGAGCCCTGCATGGTCCAGAAATGCGGATCGGCCAACGGGATGTCCACCGACTGCAGGCGCACCGCGTGGCCCATCTGGCGCCAGTCGGTCGCGACCATATTGGTGGCGGTGGGCAGGCCGGTGGCGGTACGGAACTCGGCCATGACTTCGCGGCCCGAATAGCCATCCTCGGCGCCGCACGGATCTTCGGCATAGGCCAGCACGCCATGCTTGTCGCGGCACAGGCGCACGGCTTCGGCCAGCGACCACGCGCCGTTGGGGTCGAGCGTGATGCGCGCCTTGGGGAAGCGCTCCGCTAGCGCCAGGATGGCTTCCATCTCTTCGTCGCCGCGCAGCACGCCGCCCTTGAGCTTGAAGTCGTTGAAGCCATAGCGCTCATAGGCAGCCTCGGCCAGGCGCACCACGCCCTCGGCGTTCATCGCCGCTTCGTTGCGCAGGCGGAACCACGCGTTGTCGGCCTCCGGCTCGCTGCGATAGCCGAGCGTGGTGCGGTTGCGCTCGCCGATATAGAACAGGTAGCCCAGCATCTCCACCGCATCGCGCTGCTGGCCCTCGCCCAACAGCGCGGCTACCGGCACGCCGAGGTGCTTGCCGAGCAGATCCAGCAGTGCCGCTTCCAGCGCGGTGACGGCGTGGATGGTGATGCGCAGGTCGAAGGTCTGCAGGCCGCGTCCGCCCGCGTCGCGGCTGGCAAAGGCGCTGCGTACGCGATTCAGCAGGGCCTGGTGGTTGCCGATCGACTGGCCCAGCATGAGTTCGCGCGCGTCTTCCAGCGTCTGGCGGATGGCTTCGCCGCCCGGCACTTCGCCTACGCCGGTATTTCCGGCGCTGTCTTTCAGGATGACGATGTTGCGGGTGAAGAACGGACCGTGCGCACCCGACAGGTTCATCAGCATGCTGTCGTGGCCTGCGACCGGCACCACGGTGAGTTCGGTGACAACGGGCGTGCCGGTGACGGGCGTGGCTGGGGTGGCGGAGACGAGCGTCTGGGTCATGTCGAATTCCTGCGCAAAGAGCAGCGCACGGCCTGGCGGCGGCAGCTCTTGCGGTTTGTCTCGGGGTGGATGCGCCGGCTGCTGCCGGATACTTGTTCATCGGTGCCGGCCGGGCCTGGGTGGTTTCGCGGCACGAGACACCTGTTATCTGTCGTCATATAACTTATGACGCAGTATAATAAGACTATTGTGATCCGGTCAAGTCCCCAGCCCACCATGTCAAACCCGATGTTTGCCTCCACCACCCCGCTGCGGCGCCGCGGCCGCACGCTTGCCGAAGAGGCGGTGAGCAACCTGAGCGAGCGCATCCAGCAAGGCCAGCTCAAGGCGGGCGACAAGCTGCCTACCGAATCCGAGATCATGGCCGCGCTCGGCGTGAGCCGCACCGTGGTGCGCGAAGCGCTGTCGCGGCTGCAGGCCAGCGGCCTGGTCGAGACCCGCCACGGCATCGGCACCTTCGTGCTGGCGCGCAGCGCGGAGAACGGTTCGCCCTTCCGCATCGATCCCGCCACCATGGGCACCGCCATGGACGTGCTGGCCATGCTGGAATTCCGCGTCAGCCTGGAGGCCGAGGCAGCCAGCCTGGCAGCGTCCCGGCGCAGCGACGAGCAACTGGCGGCAATGCGCCGTGCGCTCGACGAACTCAAGCGCACGGCGGCCGGCGGCGAGGATTCGGTCAGCGCCGACTTCGAGTTCCACCTGCTCATTGCGCGCGCCACCGGCAATCGCTATTTCACCGACATCATGGGGCACCTCGGCACCATGGTGATCCCCCGCAGCCGGCTGCACGTGAGCGCCCAGGAGCGCGAACAGTATCTCGAACGCGTCAATATCGAGCACGACAACATCTACGACGCCATCGAGCGGTGCGATCCCGAAGGCGCCAAGGCCGCCATGCGCATGCACCTGACCAACAGCCGCGAACGGCTGCGCAAGGCTTCCGCTGCGGTGGAGGCGGGCTGAGGCCTGGCGGCCCGGAGGACCCCGGCGAAATCGGGGTTTCCCGCTTGCTCGCAAAGCGTTTTATGTTGTAGGATGTCTTACAATAAAATACGATGCGATCGTATCACTACTGACGTGCCCTGCGTGTTCACCCAGAGCCACATTGGCACGCCCAGACAACGAACGTCCGCGGCACACAACCCGGCATTCCCGCTCGCGCTGCCGCGCGGGCTCCCTCTTGAATCGCAGTTGAATAGCAGGAAACGCTCATGACCATCACCGGAGAAATGCTGATCGGCGCCAGCGCAGTGCGCGGTACTGCCAAGATCCTCCATGCCACCAACCCGGCCACGGGTGAAACGCTCGCACCGGAATTCCATGGCGGCGGCGCCGCCGAGGCAGAACGCGCCTGCGCGCTGGCAGAAGCCGCGTTCGACACGTACCGCAACACCTCGCCGGAAACCCGTGCGCAGTTCCTGGAGTCCATCGCCAGCGGCCTGGAAGCCCTGGGCGACACGCTGATCGAGCGCGCCCATGCCGAAAGCGCGCTGCCCATCGCGCGCCTGCAAGGCGAGCGCGCACGCACCGCCGGCCAGTTGCGCCTGTTCGCGAGCGTGCTTCGCGACGGCCGCTGGCAATCCGCTACGCTCGACTCCGCCCTGCCGGAGCGCACGCCGCCGCGCCCCGACCTGCGCTTGCAGAAGATCGCGGTGGGACCGGTCGCGGTATTCGGCGCGAGCAACTTCCCGCTCGCGTTCTCGGTGGCGGGCGGCGATACCGCGTCCGCGCTGGCTGCCGGCTGCCCGGTCGTCGTCAAGGCGCACTCGGCCCACCTCGGCACCTCCGAACTGGTCGGCCGCGTGATCCAGAAAGCCGTGGCGGATGCCGGCCTGCCCGAGGGCGTGTTCTCGCTGCTGGTGGGCGCCGGCGTTGCCATCGGCACGGCGCTGGTGGCGCACCCTTCGATCCAGGCGGTGGGCTTCACCGGCTCGCGCAGCGGCGGACTGGCGCTGGTGCAGACGGCCAACAGCCGGCCCCAGCCGATCCCGGTCTATGCGGAGATGAGCAGCATCAACCCGGTGTTCCTGCTGCCGGCGGCGCTGGCCGCCCGCGGCGCAGAGATCGCGCGCAACCTGGTGGATTCGCTGGTGATGGGCGTGGGCCAGTTCTGCACCAACCCCGGCCTGCTGCTGGCGGTGGAAAGCCCGGCGCTGGATGCGTTCCGCCAAGGCGCGACCACCGCGCTGGCGGACAAAGCCGCCGCCACCATGCTGACGCCCGGCATCAGCCAGGCCTACGACAACGGCGTGGCCCAGCTCGGCGACATCGAAGGACTGCGCCGCATCGGCAACGGCAAGCCGGCAAGCGGGCCCAACCAGGCCCGCCCCGTCTTGTTCGAAACCACGGCCGAACGCTTCCTGGCGGACCATCGCATGGAAGCCGAAGTGTTTGGCCCATCCTCGGTGCTGGTCGTGTGTCGCAGCCACGAGGAAATGCTGGCGGTGGCGCGCCGGCTGGAGGGCCAGCTTACCGCCACCGTGCAAGCGGACGCGGGCGACCGCGCCGAGGCCAGCAGCCTGCTGACCGTGCTTGAGCGCAAGGCGGGGCGCGTGCTGTTCAATGGCTATCCGACCGGCGTGGAAGTGTCCTATGCGATGGTGCACGGCGGCCCTTTCCCCGCCACATCGGACACGCGCGCCACCTCGGTCGGCGCTTCGGCCATCGAGCGCTTCCTGCGTCCGGTGTGCTACCAGAACGTGCCGGCGGAGCTGCTTCCCCCAGCGCTGCAGGATGGCAACCCGCTGAAGGCATGGCGTCTCACCGACGGGCAGCTTGCGCGCGACTGACGGTGTGCTCCTATTGAACAAATGAACAAGGGCCGGTGATTCCGGCCCTTGTTCATTTGTCCTCACGTGTCATCACGTGTCATCACGTTGCGGCTTATCCGTGGTGATCGTGATGATCGTCGTGGTTGTCGTGGTTGTCGTGGTTGTCGTGGCGGTTGTCGTGGTGGTTGTCGTGATGCTCGTCGCGATGGCCATAGGGGCCATGCGCATGGTGCGCGTTCCACTCATCGCGCTCCCACCAGCGGTGGCCGTCCCAATAGCGGTCGTTATGCCATCCGATCACTGCCGCCGGAGCGTAGACCACCGGCGGTGGTTCGTAGACCGGCGCGGGTGCCGGAGCCACATACACAGGCGGGGGGGCGCCCACGTTCACATCAACATCAACACGGGCCAGGGCCGCGTGAGAGCCGGCGAGCGCGAGCGTGCCGAAGGCCAGAAGAGCCACATAGGGGCGCTGCATGGTTCACCTCGATTGCTGTTTGGGCATGCCTCCAATCTATCCCTTGGTGGCGGAACCGCTCAATGGCATGCAGGCGGAAAGTTGCGTCGGTGCTCGTCTGACGCGAGGTGCCCGTCCTACGCAGCGACGCGCTCGATCGCAGCCAGCGCCGGCGGCGGCTGGACCGCTGGCCAGCTGCCACGCGAGCGGCCCGAGCTAAGATAATCCGCGATCGATTCCTGCGTGACTTCGCCCAGGTAGACGCCATCGGCATCCACCACCGGCAGCCAACTCGTGTTGTGCTGGTACATGCGCGAAAGCACGATGCGCAGGTGCTCGTCGAACGCCGCGGTCGCCATGAAAGGCCGCATCGCATCCGCGCACGTGCCCTGCCCGGCGCGCGCCTCGCGCCGCGTGACGTGGCCCAGCGCGCGCTGCGCTTCGTCCACCACCGGCAGGTGACGCACATCGGCCTCGTCCATGATGCCGAAAGCCTGCGCCAGCGGCATGTCCGGGGTGCAGGTCCGCGCCATGATGGCGGCATCGCCGGCACGCACCAGCAGCAACCGCTTGAGCGTGTTGTCGTGGCCGATGAAGGCCTGCACGAAATCGTCTGCAGGACGCGCCAGCAGCGCGTCGGGGTGATCGAACTGCACCAGCTTGCCGCCGCGGAACACGGCCACGCGGTCGCCCAGCTTGATCGCTTCGTCGATGTCGTGCGAGACCATGATCACGGTCTTGCCGAGCTGGCGCTGCATCTGGAGAAACTCGTTCTGGATGCTCTCGCGATTGATCGGGTCGACCGCGCCGAACGGCTCGTCCATCAGCAGCACGGGGGCGTCCGCCGCGAGCGCGCGGATCACGCCGATGCGCTGCTGCTGGCCACCCGATAACTCGCGCGGATAGCGGGTGAGCATCTTGTCGGGATCGAGCTGCACCATCGACATCAGCTCGCGCGCGCGCTCGCGGCAGCGTTTCTTGTCCCAGCCCAGCAGGCGCGGCACCACCATGATGTTTTCCTCGATCGTCATGTTCGGGAACAGGCCGATCTGCTGGATCACATAGCCGACCTTGCGGCGCAGCGTGACTTCGTCCACGCGGGTGGTGTCCTCGCGATCGATCAGCACCCGGCCCGAACTGGGCTGGATCAGGCGGTTGATCATCTTGAGCGTGGTGGTCTTGCCGCAGCCCGAGGGGCCGAGGAAAACGCAGATCTCGCCGTTTGGCACCGTGAGCGAAACCGCATCGACGGCGCGCACTTCGGCGCCATCCTTTTGCTTGAAGGTCTTGGTGAGTTGTTCGAGTTCAATCATGTTCAGCGGATTCCTTTCGGTGTCAGCGCCCGCTGCAACCACTGCAGGCAGGCATCGGCCACGACGGCGAGCACGCTGACCAGCACCGCGCCGATCGCCAGCTTGCTCATATTGCTCTGGCTGATCGCTTGCAGGATCAGCACCCCAAGACCACCCGCGCCGATGATGGCGGCGATGGTGGCCACGCCGATATTCATCACCACGGCGGTACGCACGCCGCCGAGGATGACAGGCACGGCCAGCGGCAGATCCACCAGCCGCATGCGCTGCCAGGTGGTCATGCCAATGCCGCGTCCGGCCTCCTGGATGCCGTCGTCCACGCTGGTGAGCGCCACGCAGGTATTGCGCATGATCGGCAGCAGCGAATAGAGAAACACCGCGGTCACCGCCGGCACATAGCCCAGTGCATGCCCGAAGCGGGCGAAGACCGGGATCATCAGGCCGAACAGCGCGATCGACGGCAGGGTCAGCACGACGGTGGCCAGCGTCAGCAGCGGCGTGGCGAGAAAGCGGAAGCGCGCGCACAGGATGCCCAGCGGCACGCCCACCACGATCGCCAGCCCCACCGCGCAGCCCACCAGCGCCAGATGCTGCCCGGTGAGCTTGAGCAGCATCGGCCAGCTATGCTGGAGGTAAGTCAGCAAGTCCATGCGGTCCTCCTCAGATCAGGCCGTGGCCGCGCAGGAATTCCTGCGCCACCTTGTCGACCGGTTGCTGGCCGATATCGACCTTGTAGTTCATCTCGGTCATGGACTCGTTGTCGAGACTGGCCGACAGCGCATTGAGCAGGCCCGCGAGTTCGGGATGCTGGTCCAGCGTCGCCTTGCGCACCACAGGCACGGCGTTATATGCGGGGAAGAAGTGCTGGTCGTCCTCCAGCAGCACCAGGTCGAAGCCCTTGACGCGGCCATCGGTGGTGTAGACCAGGCCGAGTTCGACCTGGTCGTTCTTCAGCGCCGTATAGACCAGCCCGGGATCGAGCTGGATCACGTCGCGCCGCGAGAACGGCAGCTTGTAGAGCGTCTTGAGCGGCTCCAGCCCGTCGGGGCGCGCGGCGAATTCCATGTCGACCGCGAACGGGTGCGCGATGTCCTCGCCGGCGGCGCGCATCTTCTCGGCAAAGGCCGACAGCGTGGTCACGCCAGCGGCTTCGGCGCGCTTGCGCGGCATCGCCAGCGCATAGGTGTTGTTGATGCCGGAGGCATCGAGCCACATCAGGCCGCGCGCGGCGTCCAGCGTCTTGACGCGTTCGTAGCTCTCCCTGGCTTCGAGCTTTTCCTCGACCTTGTTGAACACGATCAGCGCCGTG
This sequence comes from Cupriavidus sp. 01T418, assembly GCF_056398885.1. NCBI lineage: Bacteria > Pseudomonadati > Pseudomonadota > Betaproteobacteria > Burkholderiales > Burkholderiaceae > Cupriavidus > Cupriavidus sp. 01T418. The sequence continues at coordinate 49,069 of NZ_JBFTQG010000002.1, read as the reverse complement.
CCGGTGTAGTCCCACACCACGTCGAGCTGGCCGCTTTCCATGGCCTGGCGCATCAACGTGCTGCCCAGGCCCCCGGTCAGCTCGGTGGCGAGGCCCTTGGCCTGCAGGTACTGCGAGGTCATCGACGACAGGATCAACTGCTCGGTGAAATTCTTGCCGCCCACGCGAATGGGGTCGGCGTGCGCCGGCAGCGCCAGCGCTGCCACTGCGGCGAGCACGGCGAGACTCGCCAGCATGCGTGCCTGGCCACGGGCCGCGCGGGCCAGCGCGCTTGTGATGAAATGCATCGGGTTCTCCTTCATGTTCGGTACGCGCATCAGCGCGCCAGTCCGCGGCGGCGCAGGTAGCAATAGCCGGCGGCGGCGAACAGGCCGTCGAGGGCAAGTGCCAGCAGGGCGGTGGCCGCGGCGCCCAGCAGCAGCAGGGGCTGGTTGTTCAGGTAGATGCCCGGGAAGATCAATTCGCCCAGGCTGTTGGCGCCGATCAGGAAGGACAGCGGCACCGTGCCGACGTTGATCACCAGGCTGATGCGCACGCCCGCCAGGATCACCGGCAGCGCATTGGGCAACTCGACCCGGAACAGGCGCTGCAGCGAGGTCATGCCGAGGCCGCGCGCGGCTTCGGTCAATGCCGGTGAGACGCCGCGCAGGCCCTCGCAGGTATTGCGCACGACCGGCAGCAGCGAAGCCAGCCACAGCGCCAGGATGGCGGGCCGCTCGCCGATGCCGAGCACGGCCAGGGCCAGCGCCAGCACTGCCAGCGACGGCACGGTGTTGCCGATATTGAAGACTTGCATCAGGCGGTCGGCCCAGCGGCGCATGCAGGGCCGGCTCAGGCCGATGCCGGCCGGGATGCCGGTGGCCAGCGCCAGCGCCATCGACCACGCCACCAGGCGCAGGTGGTCAGCCGCGTCGTACCACAGCCGGTCCTGGTAACGCCGGATGACGTCGACACCGATCCACGCGACCAGACCGGCCAGCGCGGCAAGCGCGAGACATCCCCAGGCCAGCGCGTGTTTGGATTGCTTGGACATATTCCCCCCTCTCCGCACGCCGCATGTGAGCATGGAAAGCCACATCCGGATTGACGGACGAACAAAGCGGGCACGGGCGGGTGCAATGAGGGCCGCCGGCCCTGACTAGATTGCCTTGCCCGCCATGACCGGCCGATGAGCCGGTGGACGGGCGCCGGGTTCCACGCGCCGAGGCAGGAAACCCAATTGACGGGACGCCGTGCCTGTGAAGGCCGGGATCCCTGGAGCGGCGCAACCCGCTGCAAGGTGCAGAAGCGGGAGGCCAGTGGCAGCGCAAATTTGGTGGTTCCGACGCGCCGCCGGACCAATCGGCCGATGCGGCGCACGGAAGGCGGGGATGGAAGCAGTGCGACAAGAACGCCTGCCCGGACCCTGCCAACCGCGATATGACTACGCGGCATCGGATGACAACGAGAGCGCTATTATACTCATTTCCATTGATTTTGTCACCATCCCGCTTTCTCGCCACTTTCTGTGCGCCTTTCGTCGGGCTTTGCGCGATATCTGCACGCCACTCGTACTGTTCCGGAATCGATAGCTGGTGATGCGATGACCGTGCCATTGGCAGAACAATCTTTTGCCTGGATGCCCTCTACTGGTTTTGGCCCAAGCCGCTAGATTGTGAGGGTAGCCAACGGGGCCGCGCGCCATTTCCGCCACCCCAGCCAACAGGAGATTGATCATGGAACAACGCACTGCCACCCCCATCGTCCCGGCCACTGCCGCGGAAACCGTGCAACGCTCGCGCGCGGTCGACCGCGTGGTGCGCGGCGTCGCCACCTCGGACGGCGCCGGCGTCAAGCTCACCCGCGTGCTGACGCAGAACCTGCAACGCCGCCTGGACCCGTTCCTGATGCTGGACGCCTTCGGCTCCGATAGCCGCGACGACTACATCGGCGGTTTCCCCGACCACCCGCACCGCGGCTTCGAGACCATCACCTATATGCTGGACGGCCGCATGCGCCATCGCGACAGCGCCGGCAACGAGGGCCTGCTGGAAAACGGCGGCGCGCAGTGGATGGTGGCAGGCGCCGGCGTGGTGCACTCGGAGATGCCCGAGCAGGAAGACGGCCGCATGGAAGGCTTCCAGCTGTGGCTGAACCTGCCCGCCGCGGACAAGATGACGGCGCCGTGGTACCGCGACCTGCCGGCCGCCGCCGTGCCCACCGTGGCGCTGCCCAACGGCGCTACGGTGCGCGTGCTGGCAGGGGCCTCGCACGGCGTGGCAGGCGCGGTAACGCGTCCGGTCACGGAGCCGCTCTACCTGGACGTGACGCTGCCGGCCGGGCAAAGCTTCTCGCAAGTGCTGCCGGCCGGGCATAACGCCTTCCTGTACGTCTATCGCGGCGAAGCCGCGGTCGGCACGGGCGACAACGCGGCCGTGCTGGAAGCGCAGCGCATGGGCGTGCTGGACAACGCGGCAGGCGCCGACGGCGTGACCGTCATCGCCAATGCCGATGCGCGTTTCCTGCTGATCGCGGGCCGGCCGCTGGGCGAGCCGATCGTGCAATATGGGCCGTTCGTGATGAACACCCAGGACCAGATCTACCAGACGCTGGCGGATTTCCGCGAGGGCCGCTTCAACCAGATCGCGGTCAGCATCGGCGCCTGACGCGCCGGAAGCCGCCGGGGAGGCATCGTGCCGCCCCCGGCGGGCCACGCGGCGCAGCGCCCTGCTCCGGCCATTGCCGCTCACCCTTCCGCTCCCCCTTCCGCTCCTCCCCGCTTTCTTCATCTTTTGCCGATTCCCTTTGGCTTGCCCGCCAGCGGGTGACGCTGCGCACCTTGTGGCCGGATGCAGCGGCGCACCCGCGCCGAGTGCCAGGCATGCGACTTGCAACCTCCCTCCATCCGTTGTGTGGCTGACGAAACTGCCCTGAACCGGCCGTCCGAACCCCGCGCACTTATATAATCCAAGGTTAATAAACGGCATCATCGCCCCACAATGATTGCTGCAATGCGTAACGGCGATCCTGTCCGACGCCAGGCAGCAACGTGCTGCCTGATACGGACATCGATCCACGCTGCTGCCATAACAACTAGAGCCGCCTCAGTGACCTCAAGTACAACCCCACGGCTGGCGCTTGCCCATATCAGCAAGCGCTACCCCGGCGTGATCGCCAACGACGATGTGTCCCTTGTCGTCGCTCCCGGCGAAATCCACGCCGTGCTCGGCGAGAATGGCGCCGGCAAGTCCACCCTGATGAAGATCATTTTTGGCGCGGTCAAGCCCGACGGCGGCGACATGCACTTCAATGGTGCGCATGCCGCCATCCACAACCCGCACGATGCCCGTAACCTTGGCATCGCCATGGTGTTCCAGCATTTCTCACTGTTCGATACGCTCACTGTCACCGAGAACATCGCCCTGGGCCTGCCCAAGGCAGGCAAAGGCGCCGGCAGCACCACCATGAGGCAACTGGCCGACCAGATCCGCGACACAGCGGATCGCTACGGCCTCCCGCTGGAGCCTGATCGCCACGTGCACACCTTGTCGGTAGGCGAGCGCCAGCGCGTGGAGATCGTGCGCGCGCTGCTGGCAAAGCCGCAACTGCTGATCCTTGACGAGCCCACTTCCGTGCTGACGCCGCAGGCGGTGCAAACGCTGTTCGTCACGTTGCGCCAGCTCGCCGCGGAAGGCACCAGCATCCTCTACATCAGCCACAAGCTCGATGAGATCCGGGAGCTTTGCCATAGCGCCACCGTGATGCGCATGGGCCGTGTCACCGGCGTGTGCGACCCCCGCCAGGAAAGCGCGGCCTCGCTGTCGCGCCTGATGATCGGCGGCGAGCCGCCGCGCGAGGCGCGCGTGCAGACCGAACCCGGTGCCTGCAAGCTGGCGGTGCGCGCGCTCTCGCTGCCGCGCGCGCATGCCTTCGCTACCGAGTTGGCCGGCATCTCGCTGGACCTGCGCGCTGGCGAGATCGTCGGCATCGCCGGTGTCTCCGGCAATGGCCAGCAGGAGTTGCTGGCCGCGCTGTCGGGCGAGGATGTCCGCGCCGAACGTGACGCCATCACGCTCGACGACAAGCCGGTGGGCAAGCTGGACGCACGCCAGCGGCGCCGCGCCGGCCTGGCCTTCGTGCCGGAGGAGCGCCTGGGCCGCGGCGCGGTGCCGGGCATGAGCCTGGCCGCCAATATCCTGCTTTCGCACCAGTCCACGCCCTATGTGCGGCGCGGCATGATTTCGCCCAAGGCGGCGGCCGCACTGGCGCAAACCGTGATCGGCCGTTTCCGCGTCAAGGCGAGCGGGCCGGACGCGCTGGCCAAGAGCCTGTCAGGCGGCAACCTGCAGAAATTCATCGTCGGCCGGGAGATCGAGAGCGACCCGAAGGTGCTGATCGTGGCCCAGCCGACCTGGGGCGTGGACGTGGGCGCCGCGGCGCAGATCCACAACGAGCTGCTGGCGCTCAAGGCCACCGGCTGCGCGCTGCTGGTGGTGTCCGAGGAACTGGACGAACTGTTCGCCATCTGCGATCGGCTGCACGTGATCGCCAAAGGCCGGCTGTCGCCGTCGATCCCCATCCACGACGCCACGCGCGAGCAGGTCGGCCTGTGGATGAGCGGACTGTGGGAAGGCGGGCCGGGCGGTCGCCGCGAACAGGAGGAGGTCGCTGTCCATGGCTGATTTCCTGCTTCGCTCGCCCATCTCGCTGGCGCCGCGCGGACTGCCCTCGCGCCGCATGGCCTACGCTTCGCCGTTCATCGCGCTGGCCCTGACGCTGGCCTTCGGGGCCTTGCTCTTCCTGGTGCTCGGCAAGGATCCGGTGGCCGCGCTCAAGGTGTTCCTGGTCGATCCGATCCAGGACCGCCGCGCCATCGGCGAGGTGCTGCTCAAGACCGTGCCGCTGGTGCTGTGCGCGCTGGGCCTGTCGGTGTGCTATCGCGCGAACATCTGGAACATCGGCGCCGACGGCCAGCTGATTGTCGGCGGCATCTTCGCCGGCGCCACCGTCCTGCACTTCGACGTGCCCGGCAATGGCATCAACGGCACCGTGGTGCTGGTGCTCGCCTCGCTGGCCGGCGTGGTCGGCGGCATGTTCTGGGCGTCGCTCACCGCCGCGCTCAAGGACCGGTTCAACGCCAATGAGATCCTGGTGTCGCTGATGCTGACCTATATCGCACAGCAGTTGATGCTGTACGTGGTCAACGGGCCGCTGAAGGACCCCAACGGCATGAACTTCCCGCAGTCCAAGGTGTTCTCCAGCGAGTTCCTGCTGCCGAACCTGCTGTCGGGCTCGCGCCTGCATGCGGGCTTCGCGGTGATGCTGGTGCTGGTGGTGCTGATGACGGCGTTCATCTTCCGCAGCTTCGCGGGTTATCGGCTGCAAGTGGGCGGCACCGCGCCGGCGGCGGCGCGTTACGCCGGCTTCTCGGCGCGCCGTTCGCTGTGGAGCGCGCTGACGATCTCCGGCGGCGCCGCTGGCCTGGCGGGCGCGTTCGAAGTGACAGGCCCGATCGGCCAGCTGCTGCCGTCGATCTCGCCCGGATACGGCTTCACCGCGATCATCGTCGCCTTCGTCGGCCGCCTGCATCCGGTGGGCACCGTGTTCGGCGGCATCGTCATGTCGCTGTTCTATATCGGCGGCGAAATGGCCCAGTCGCGCCTGGGCCTGCCCTCTGCAATCGGCTCGGTGTTCCAGGGCATGCTGCTGTTCTTCCTGCTGGCCTGCGATACGCTGATCGACAACCGCCTGCGCTGGCGCGCCACGGCCGCCTGAGCGAGAGCCCACACGATATGGAACAATTCGCCCCTCTTATTGCCACGGCGATCAACGCCGGCACGCCGCTGATGCTGGCCGCGCTTGGCCTGCTGATCAACGAACGCTCCGGCGTGCTCAACCTGGGCGCCGAAGGCATGATGCTGGTGGCCGCCGCGTTCGGCTTCATGGTCGGCTACCAGACCCAGTCGCCGATGCTCGGCTTTGCCGCCGGCGCGCTGGCCGGCATGCTGATGGCCACGCTGTTCTCGTGGCTGGCGCTGGTGCTGGCCACCAACCAGGTGGCCACCGGCCTGGCGCTGTCGATCTTCGGCACCGGACTGTCGGCCTTCATGGGCCAGCGCTTTGTCGGCTTCGCCATGCCGTCGCAAGCCAGGTCGATTCCTTTCCTGGCCAACATCCCCTTCTTCGGGCCGGCGTTCTTCCAGCAGCACTGGATGGTGTATTTCAGCCTGTTCCTGTGCGGCGCCATCATGTGGTTCCTGTTCCGCACGCGCGCCGGGCTGACCTTGCGCGCCATTGGCGAGTCGCCGGAATCGGCGCATGCGCTAGGCTACCCGGTGCGCCTGATCCGCTTTGGCGCGCTGCTGTTTGGCGGCGCCTGCTGCGGGCTGGCGGGTGCCTACCTGTCGCTGGTGTACACGCCGATGTGGGTGGAAAACCTGGTGGCCGGACGCGGCTGGATCGCGCTGGCGCTGACCACCTTCGCCACCTGGCGCCCGGGCCGCGTATGGGCCGGGGCGTGGCTGTTCGGCGGCGTTACCATCCTGCAGTTCTACCTGCAAGGGATCGGCGTGTCGATGCCGTCGCAGATCCTGTCGATGCTGCCCTATGCGGCCACCATCGTCGTGCTGGCGCTGATCTCGCGCAATCCGGCGTGGATCCGCCTGAACATGCCGGCGTCGCTGGGCAGACCCTTCCGTCCGGGTGTTGCCTGACAACCCTGTTGCCACGCGTGGCCGGCGCCATGCCGGGCCGCGCGGCAACGCGCGTTTTCCGGGAGTCATTCAAGAGCCCTTCAGAAGTCCGCCAGAGACCTCGAACTTGGAACCCTCGATTCAGAGCCACGGTTGCAACCTTAATCAAAAAACCAGTCCCCAGGTCATTACAAGGAGAAATCATGATCGTCACGCGCAGGAAAACCCTCGCCGCACTGGCCGCCACGGCGGTGCTGGCTCTCGCGGGCTGCGGCAAGAAGGAAGCCGAAAAGCCGGCGGAAAGCACCGCTCCGGCTTCGGCCCCCGCCGCCGAGCAGAAGGCCGAACCGCTCAAGGTTGCCTTCGTCTACATCGGCCCGGTCGGCGACGCTGGCTGGACCTACGCCCATGACGCCGGCCGCAAGGCCGTGGAAGAAAAGTACGGCGACAAGGTGAAGACCACCTTCGTCGAGAACGTGCCCGAATCCGCCGCCGATGCCGAACGCGTGTTCCGCGACCTGGCCGCGCAAGGCAACAAGCTGATCTTCGGCACCACCTTCGGCTACATGGAATCGATGCTCAAGGTGGCCAAGGAATTCCCGGACGTGAAGTTCGAGCACGCCACCGGCTTCAAGACCGCCGCGAACCTGGCCCAGTACGACGCGCGCACCTATGAAGGCGCGTACCTGGCAGGTGTGGTCGCCGGCAAGATGAGCAAGACCGGCAAGATGGGCGTGGTGGCATCGGTGCCCATCCCCGAGGTGATCCGCAATATCGACTCGTTCACCCTGGGCGCGCGCAGCGTGAACCCGAAGGCCACCGTCAAGGTGGTGTGGGTGAACAAGTGGTTTGATCCGGGCAAGGAGCGCGAAGCCGCCACCACGCTGATCGGCCAGGGCGTCGACATGCTGATGCAGAACACCGACTCCGCCGCCGTGGTGCAGACCGCGCAGGAAAAAGGCGTGTACGCCTTCGGCTGGGATAGCAACATGAGCAAGTTCGGCGAGAAGGCCCACCTGGCCGCCTCGGTAATCTCGTGGGGCGTCTACTACAACAAGGTGGTGGGCGACGTGCTGGCCAACCAGTGGAAGAGCGGCACCACGTGGTGGGGCCTGAAGGAAGGCATGATCGACCTGAAGGACTTCAACACCGTGGTGCCGGATGACGTGAAGGCACTGGTGGAAGAGCGCAAGAAGGGTGTGGTCGACGGTTCCGCGCCGATCTGGAAGGGTCCGCTCAAGGACAACACCGGCAAGGAGCAGTTGGCCAGGGACCAGGTCGCCGACGATGGCTTCCTGCACGGCATCAAGTTCTACGTCGAAGGCGTGGAAGGCAAGATCCCGGGCTGATCATCAGCACCGGTGGTTCAAGCTGCACCGGCAGCCCGCGCGCGCGGGCATGCCGGCGCGGCGCGGTCCTGCGGGGCGCCGCCGCCCCTCCTGAACGTGCTCCCCTGCCTGCATATCCCCCGGAACTTGAAGCCCCGTGGATTGGCCCAAGCTATTTGCGAGTGGCCCGAACTGGCCACGCCGCGACCGCAATGTGAAGGAGGCCTCTCATGTGGAAACGATTCTCGGCACTCTGGGCCCTGCTGCGGCGCGACGGCCGCGTGCTGTGGTTCGCACTGCGCCATCCCGATGCCCCGGCCTGGCTGCGGCCGGCCACGTTCGGCCTGGCGCTCTACGCCATTTCCCCCATCGACCTGATTCCCGACTTCATCCTCGGCCTGGGCATCGTGGACGACGTGGTGCTGATTCCGCTGGTGGTGCACTTCATGCTCAAGCGCCTGCCGCCGCACGTGCTGCGCCAAGCCGAGGCGCGCGCCGGCGCCACTACCGTGCACGCCCGCTGACGCGCGCCGCCGGGGGCAAAACTCACGGCAGCAGGATCGTGGTGCCGGTGGTCCTGCGGGCTTCGAGGTCGCGATGCGCCTGCGCCACATCCGCCAGTGCATAGCGCTGGCGGATCTCGATCCTGACCCGGCCGCTGGTCACCATTTCGAACAGTTCGGCCGCCATCGGCTCGAGCAGTTCGCGGTGCACCACGTAGGTCATCAGCGTCGGCCGCGTGACGCGCAACGAGCCCTTGTTGCCGAGCACGGAGAGATCGAACGGCGGCACCGGACCCGACGCGTTGCCGAACACCACCATGGTGCCGCGCGGCTTCAGGCAATCGAGCGAGCCGTCGAAGGTATCCTTGCCCACTGAGTCGTAGACCGCGGCGACACCCTTGCCGCCGGTGATTTCCCTGACCTTGTCGACAAAAGACTCACGGGTGTAGACGATGGTGTGGTCGCAGCCATGCGCGCGCGCCAGTGCGGCTTTTTCATCACTGCCGGCGGTGCCGATCACGGTGGCGCCAAGCGCCTTGAGCCACTGGCTGGCGATCAGGCCGACCCCGCCCGCGGCAGCGTGCAGCAGCACCGTATCGCCCGGCTGCACCCGGTAGCTGTCGCGCACGAGGTACTGCGTGGTCAGGCCCTGCAGCATCATCGCCGCGCCCTGCTCGAACGAGATGGCATCGGGCAGGCGCACCACGATGTCCGCCGGCATGACCCGGACCTGCGCATAGGCGCCATTAGGCCGGCCGGCATAGGCCACACGGTCGCCCACGTTCAGGTGCCGCACGCCATCGCCCACGGCTTCCACCACGCCGGCGCCTTCCATGCCGAGCCCGCCCGGCAGCGGCTGCTTGTACAGCCCGGTGCGGAAATAGACATCGATAAAGTTGAGGCCGACCGCCTCATGCCGGACACGGACCTCGCCGGGGCCGGGATCCCCGACCTCGACATCGACCCACTGCATCACTTCGGGGCCCCCGGTCTCGAAAATGCGGATGGCTTTGTTCATGTATCGCTCCTGTTCGTGTCGATGCCCGATGCTGCCCGGTCGAAAAAAAATCAGGCTGAAGCGCCCTGCTCCGGATACATGCGCCGCAGTTCCGCGATCAACAGATCGGCGGTCGCCACATTGGTGGCGCACGGCACGTTGTGTACGTCGCAGGCGCGCACCAGCGCATTGATATCGGGTTCGTGCGGCTGCGGCGTCATGGGATCGCGCAGGAAAATCACCACGCCGACGCGGCCCTCTGCCAGTTGCGCGCCGATCTGCAGGTCGCCGCCCCAGGGGCCGGACAGCATGCGCGTTACCGTGAGGCCGATTTCGTCGGTCAGGCGGCCGCCCGTGGTGCCGGTCGCCAGCAGTTCACAGCGCGACAGGAAATCGCGATGCCGGCCGGCAAAGGCTACGATGTCATCTTTCTTGTGGTCGTGCGCGATCAGCGCGATACGCGGGGGAGTCATCAGCATCATCCAGGCCATTCAGCAAAGGCCGGGCCGTCGCGGCCCGGCGGGAACACCCGGGTGGCGGCACCGCCGCCACCCGGGGGTATTGCGGCTCGCTTAGAAAGTCCCCGGGTAGGCCCCGCCGTCGAGCAGGACGTTCTGCCCGGTCATGTAGGCCGCATGGCGGCTGCACAGGAAGGCACAGGTAGCGCCGAACTCGGCCGGGTCGCCGAAACGGCGGCTCGGGTTCTGCGCGGCGCGGCGCTGCGCGACTTCCTCGATCGACAGGCCGGACTGCTTGGCGCCGCCTTCCATGGTCTTGTAGAGGCGGTCCGTATTGAACGGGCCGGGCAGCAGGTTGTTGACGGTCACGCCATGCTGCGCCACTTCGCGCGCCAGGCCGGCGACAAAGCCGGTCAGCCCCGAGCGCGCGCCATTGGACAGCCCGAGCACGTCGATCGGCGCCTTGACGGCACCGCTGGTGATATTGACGATGCGGCCCCATTTGCGCGCGATCATGCCGTCCACCGTGGCCTTGATCAGCTCGATCGGGGTCAGCATGTTGGCATCGATCGCCGCCAGCCAGGCATCGCGATCCCAGTCGCGGAAGTTGCCCGGAGGCGGGCCGCCGGCGTTGTTGACCAGGATGTCGAGGTCGCCCATCTTGGCGACGGCGTCCAGCACGAGCTTGCGCCCTGCCGGGGTGGTGATGTCGGTGGCGACCGGCACCACGCGCCGGCCGTGGCGCGCGCGCAGGTCCGCCGCGGCCTTTTCCAGCGCCTCGGCGCCACGCGCCACGATCACCACATCCACGCCTTCGGCAGCCAGCGCATCGGCGCAGGCAAAACCGAGGCCCTTGCTGGCGCCGCACACCAGCGCATGCTTGCCGCGCAATCCTAGATCCATCTCATCGACTCCTTGTGTCATCGAGGCGGCCAACCGCCTGCTTGTTATCTTGCATGCCCTTCGCACCGTCACGTCCCCTGGCCCCGGTACGTGCCGACAATAAATATATGCCACCCATCACCAGCGCGCTGCCCGCAAGCTGCACGCCGGTGATCGGCTCGCCCAGCAGCCAGAAGCCGAGGAACAGGGTCGACACCGGCCCGAGCATGCCCGCCTGCGACGCCATTGGCGCGCCAATGCGCGCTACCGCCACCATCGTCAGCGACACCGGCAGCACCGTGCAGAAAACCGCATTGACCAGTGAAAGCCACATGACCGGCGCCGGCTGCAGCAACGCGGCCAGCGGGCGCGCCAATACGAGATATTGCACTACGCAGCAGGCAGTGGAAACGCACATCGCATAGGCCACCAGCCGCAACGAACCGATGCGCTGCACCAGTTCGCCGGAAGCGATCAGGTAGATGCCGTAGGTCAGTGCGCTGCCGAGCACCAGCGCGGCGCCCAGCCAGACCTGGCTGCCGCTCACGTCGAGATCATGCGCGAAAACCAGCACGATGCCTACATAGGCCAGCAGCAGCGACAGCCATTGCCGCGCGCTGATGCGGCGCTTGAACAGCAAGGCGCTGGCCAGCAGCACGAAGGACGGCGTCAGGAACAGGATCAGCCGCTCCAGCCCGGCCGTGATGTATTGCAGCCCGAGGAAGTCGAGGAAGCTCGACAGGTAGTAGCCGATGAAGCCAAGGAACACGATGCGGCCGCGATCGGCCCAGGACAGCGCCGGCAGGCGCTGCGACTGCCACCAGCCGATGGCCAGGAACAGCGGCACGGCGAACAGCATGCGCAGGGTGATCACCATGACCGCATCGATGCCGTAGCGGTACATCAGCTTTGCGACGATCGCCTTGCCGGAAAAAAGGATGGCGCCGACGGCGGCCACTGCAAGTCCGGCGCGCTGCGAAGGCGGTTCGGCCAAGGATACGATGCGGGAGATTTGGGATACGGACACGGGAAAGACCGGATAGATGGGCCGCGCGCGGCTGTACGCGGGGCGGTCGCGCCAAGGACGCGAGCTATTGTATTCGAAAAGAGGCAACCGCATGGGCGCTTGCCCGACGCACGGTGGCGGGCAACCGCATGGGCGCTTGCCCGACGCACGGTGGCGGCTCGGTGGCGGCTGTATCCGGCGCCGCCTGGCAGGCATTGCCAATCTGCCGTAAGCTCGCCGCTTGGCGCCTTTCATGCGCGCCGCATAAGAAAAACAGGAGCCTTCATGACGGCAGTACCCATTTCCCTTCTCGCCTCGCTTACGGGCGTTTCCTGCAACAAGCCGGCCGGCGCCCGGCATGGCGGCGCCGGCGCGCTAATGGCCGCCGCGGTTGCGGTGCTGGCAAGCGGCTGGCTGCCTGGCGCCGCCTACGCTGCCGACTACCCCGCCAAGCCGATTCGCTTTATCGTGCCATACGCCGCCGGCGGCACCACCGACCTGGTGGCACGTACCGTCGGCCAGAAGGTGGCGGAGAAGCTCGGCCAGCCCGTGGTGGTGGAGAACCGCCCCGGCGCGGGCGGCAACATCGGCATGGAGGCTGTCGCCAAGGCCGCGCCGGACGGCTATACCATCGGTTTCGGCGCCATCTCGACCAATGCACTCAACCCGCATATCTACAAGCATGTGCCATTCGATCCGCGCAGGGATTTCACCGCGGTGAGCCTGCTCGGCACCTCGACTATCGTGCTGGAAGTCAGTAACAGCCTGCCCGTGAAAAACGTGGCCGAACTGGTCAGCTATGCCAAGGCCCACCCCGGCCTGACTTACGCCACCGCGGGCACCGGCACCTCGATGCACCTCGCCGGCGCGATGTTCTCGCAGATGACGCAGACCGCCCTGACCCATGTCCCATACAAAGGCAGCAGCCCGGCCATCAACGATATGCTGGGCGGCCATGTGCAGGTGATGTTCGACAACCTGCCCGCCTCGCTGCCGCACATCCAGGGCGGCAAGCTGCGCGCGCTGGCCGTGGCCGGCAAGAGCCGCTCGCCTGCCCTGCCCAACGTGCCGACGCTGGCCGAAGCCGGCCTGGCGGGCTACGCAATCGAGCCGTGGTTCGGCGTGTACGGCCCCGCCGGCATGCCCGCGCCGGTGGGGCATGCGCTCAACGCTGCCTTCACCGAGGCGCTGGGCAATGCGGACGTCAGGGACAAACTGGTCCAGGCGGGCTTCAACCCGAAGGGTTCGAGCGCGGCGGAACTGCAGTCGCTGACGCTGTCCGAGTACGAGAAATTCGGCAAGATCGCCAAGAGCGCCAGCATCTCGGTGGATTGAATGACCGGCGGCTGCGCGCCGCGGGCGGGGACGCGCCGGCGCAGGCGCGCGGCCCCGCATCCATTACAATCCGGCTGCACCGGGCCATCGCGCCCACTCCAGCCGCCTACCCGCCATGAAGCAAGATCCGCGTTTCCCCAAGCTGTACATCCTCGATCACCCGCTGATCCAGCACAAGCTCTCGCATATGCGCGACAAGGACACGTCCACGCGCACATTCCGCGAACTGCTGCGGGAAATCACGCTGCTGATGGGCTACGAAATCACCCGCAACCTGCCGCTCACCACGCGCCACATCGAAACGCCGATGGTCGAACTGGACGCGCCCGTGATCGCCGGCAAGAAGCTCACCATCGTGCCGGTGCTGCGCGCCGGTGTCGGCATGAGCGACGGCCTGGTCGAACTGATTCCTTCGGCCCGCATCGGCCATATCGGCGTCTACCGCGACGACCAGCACCGCCCCGTGGAATACCTGGTGCGCCTGCCGGACGTGGAAGACCGCAGCTTTATCCTGTGCGACCCGATGGTTGCCACCGGCTACTCCGCCGCGCATGCGGTCGACGTGCTCAAGCGCCGCGGCGTCGCGGACGAAGCGATTACCTTCGTCGCGCTGGTAGCCGCGCCGGAAGGCGTGGAAGTGTTCCAGAAGGCACACCCTGGCGTGAAGCTGTTCGTGGCGTCGCTGGACAGCCACCTCGACGAGCACGCCTACATCATCCCGGGCCTGGGCGACGCCGGCGACCGGCTGTTCGGCACCAAGAACTGAACGTTCCCTGGACGCAGGCCCGGGCCGCGCGCGCCTTCCGGCTTGCTCCTACTTGTTCTTGCCCGAGCCCAGCAGGCTGCCCAGCACGCCGCGCATCAACGCGCGCCCGACCTGCGAGCCGACCGTGCGCGCCGCCGACTTGGCCATCGACTCCAGGATGGAATCGCCGCGCCCGGTCTTGCCGGTGCCCTTGGTCAGGCCGCCGAAGATCTCGCCGGCCTGGTCGAGCCAGCCGCCGCCGCCCTGCGCGGGCGCCTGCTCAGGCTGGCCTGCCGTGGGCGCCGGCGCCCGATTGCCGGCGGTCGAGGGAGCAGGCGCGGCCGCACGGCCTCTGAGCTTCTCATAGGCCGATTCGCGATCGATCGTCTGCTCGTAGGTGCCGGCTACCAGCGACGTTGCCAGCAACTGCTTGCGCTCGTCATCGGTGATGGGGCCGATCCGGCTGCCGGGCGCCAGCACCCAGGCGCGCTCCGTCATGCCCGGAATCCCCTTGGCGTCGAGCAGCGACACCAGCGCCTCGCCCACACCGAGTTCCCCGATGGCTTTCTCCAGGTCCAGCCCCGGCTTGGCGCGCATGGTGGTCGCCGCCACCTTGACCGCCTTCTGGTCGCGCGGCGTGAAGGCGCGCAGCGCGTGCTGTACGCGGTTGCCGAGCTGGCCCAGCACGGTGTCGGGGATATCCGCGGGATTCTGCGTGACGAAATACACACCGACGCCCTTGGAACGGATCAGCCGCACCACCTGTTCGATCTTGTCGAGCAGGGCCTTGGGTGCATCGTTGAACAGCAGGTGCGCCTCATCGAAGAAGAACACCAGCCTGGGCTTGTCGAGGTCGCCGGCCTCGGGCAGCTTCTCGAACAGTTCCGACAGCAGCCACAGCAGGAAGGTGGCGTAGAGCTTGGGGGAATTCAGCAGCTTGTCGGCGGCCAGGATATTGACCACGCCCTGCCCGTTCACGGTCTGGATGAAGTCGTCCAGGTTGAGCATGGGTTCGCCGAAGAACACATCGGCGCCTTGCGAATCCAGCGTCATCAGGCCGCGCTGGATGGCGCCGATCGAGGCCGCCGAGATATTGCCGTATTCGGTGGTGAACTGCCCGGCGTTGTCGCCCACATACTGCAGCATGGCGCGCAGGTCCTTGGCATCGAGCAGCAACAGCCCGTTGGTATCGGCAATGCGGAACACCAGGTTCAGCACGCCCTGCTGGGTGTCGTTGAGTTCCAGCATGCGCGACAGCAGCATCGGCCCCATATGCGAGACCGTGGCGCGCACGGGATGGCCCTTCTCCCCGAACACGTCCCATAGCGTGGTGGGACACGCGCCCCAGGCCGGCTCGGGCAGGCCCAGGTCGGCCAGCCGCGCCTTGAGCTTGTCGGAGAGCTTGCCCGGCTGGGAGATGCCGGTCAGATCACCTTTGACATCGGCCATGAAGACCGGCACGCCCAGCCGCGAGAAGCCCTGGGCCAGGCTTTGCAGCGTCACGGTCTTGCCGGTGCCGGTGGCGCCGGTGATCAGGCCGTGCCGGTTGCCCATCTCGGGCAGCAGGGCAAGTTCAAGCTCGGCGTTCCTGGCGATGATGATGGGTTCGGCCATGGTCTCTTTGTTTGGCAGGCAGCACAGCGGCATCGCCGCAACCGTCCCCGCCTGCGTGCGCGCGCACCCGTGATCCGGGGACCGGCGGCGGCAGGGCCGCGTGATAAAATGCTGGGCTGATTATAGCTAGCCCTCAAGCCAGCTCACAGACACATAAACCACCCGGCGCGCCGCCGGCGGGCATCCGTTGCCCGCCCGGCACAGCCGGCGCGCGGCGCCAGGGCGCGCGCGTCAAACATAGCCGCTTCGGAGAGAATCATGGCCGGTCACTCAAAATGGGCCAATATCAAACACAAGAAGGCCGCCGCTGACGCCAAGCGCGGCAAGGTCTGGACCCGCCTGATCAAGGAAATCACCGTTGCCGCGAAGCTCGGCGGCGGCGATGCCGATTCCAACCCGCGCCTGCGCCTGTCCATGGACAAGGCAATGGACGCGAACATGCCCAAGGACAACATCCAGCGCGCCATCCAGCGCGGCGTGGGTGGCCTGGAAGGCGCCAACTACGAAGAAATCCGCTACGAAGGCTACGGCCTGGCCGGCGCGGCCATCATCGTCGACTGCCTGACGGACAACCGTACCCGCACCGTGGCCGAAGTGCGTCACGCCTTCTCCAAGAACGGCGGCAACATGGGCACGGAAGGCTCGGTGGCGTTCATGTTCACCCATTGCGGCCAGTTCCTGTTCGCCCCCGGCACGCCCGAGGACAAGCTGATGGAAGTGGCACTGGAAGCCGGCGCCGACGATGTCGTCACCAACGACGACGGCTCGATCGAAGTGCTGTGCCCGCCCAACGATTTCAGCGCGGTCAAGACCGCGCTGGAAGCCGCGGGCTTCAAGGCCGAGATGGGCGACGTCACGATGAAGCCGCAGAACGAAGTCAGCTTCGTCGGCGACGACGCCGTCAAGATGCAAAAGCTGCTCGACGCCCTGGAAAACCTGGACGACGTGCAGGAAGTCTTCACCAACGCGGTGATCGAGGAATAAGGCGGGACGGGCAAGACCTCGCCTCACGGCGGCAGCGCGGCTCGACGGGCCATGGCTGCCGCTTTTCGCATGCGTAATCTTTTTGGCAGTAGATCATGAAAGTATTGGTTGTCGGCT
Organism: Cupriavidus sp. 01T418; assembly: GCF_056398885.1. Lineage (NCBI taxonomy): Bacteria > Pseudomonadati > Pseudomonadota > Betaproteobacteria > Burkholderiales > Burkholderiaceae > Cupriavidus > Cupriavidus sp. 01T418. The sequence goes on along the minus strand of NZ_JBFTQG010000002.1, from coordinate 32,429 downwards.
CGGGTGGTCGTGAACACGCGATGGCCTGGAAATTGGCCCAGTCGCCCAAGGTGCAGGTGGTGTATGTGGCGCCGGGCAACGGCGGCACCGCGCTCGACAAGCGTCTGCAGAACGTTCCGCTGACGGATCCGGAGACACTGGCCGCCTTTGCCGAGCGCGAAGGCGTGCACTTCACGGTGGTCGGTCCCGAGGCGCCGCTGGCGGCCGGCATCGTCGATATCTTCCGCGCCAAGGGCCTGCGCATCTTCGGCCCCACGCAAGCCGCGGCCCAGCTGGAATCGTCCAAGGATTTCGCCAAGGCCTTCATGCAGCGCCATGGCATCCCGACCGCCGCGTACCAGACCTTCAACGACGCCGCCGCGGCCCATGCCTACATCGACGCGCAAGGCGCGCCGATCGTGATCAAGGCCGACGGCCTGGCCGCCGGCAAGGGCGTGGTGGTTGCCGCCACGCTGGAAGAAGCGCACGGCGCAGTCGACATGATGCTGGCCGACAACCGCCTCGGCGATGCCGGCGCGCGCGTGGTGATCGAGGAATTCCTCGAAGGCGAGGAAGCCAGCTTCATCGTGCTGGTGGACGGCAAGAACGTTCTCGCGCTGGCTACCAGCCAGGATCACAAGCGCCTGCTCGATCACGACGCCGGCCCCAACACCGGCGGCATGGGCGCGTATTCGCCGGCACCGGTGGTCACGCCCGCGCTGCATGCCCGCGCCTTGCGCGAGATCATCATGCCGACCGTGCGCGGCATGGAGAAGGATGGCATCGTCTACACCGGTTTCCTCTACGCCGGCCTGATGATCGACGCCGAGGGCAACCTCAAGACGCTGGAATTCAACTGCCGCATGGGCGACCCGGAAACCCAGCCGATCCTGACGCGCCTGAAGACCGACCTGGTCGATGTGATGGAGCATGCCGTCGACGGCAAGCTCGACGAGATCGAACTGGACTGGGACCGCCGCACCGCGCTGGGCGTGGTGATGGCCGCGTACGGCTATCCCGACGCCCCGCGCAAGGGTGATGCCATCACCGGCATCCCGGCCGAGACCGACGACAGCGTGACCTTCCACGCCGGCACCACGCTCAAGGACGGCACGCTGCTGACCACGGGCGGGCGCGTGCTGTGCGTGGTGGGGTTGGCCGATACCGTCAAGGCGGCGCAGCGCGTGACCTACGGCGTGGCAGAGAAGATCCACTTCGATGGCATGCAGTACCGTACCGACATCGGCTACCGCGCGCTCAAACGGTAAAGGACGAATAAATCCGCTGCACGGCCCGTGGCGGGCGGCTCGCGGCAATATCTTCGCCCTTTACAGTCACTTCAGTCACTTCAGTCGCTTGGGCTGATTTACCGAATCCGGCCAAGTATTGCCCCAGCCAGTACAATCATGACATCGCCATGACGGCCGGCCAGGTTGACCGACCTGCCCGGCCGTCACCGCTCCGGCCCACGCGCCCGCACACCATGATCGATTCCCAGGCAGTCCGTGCCTATCTGCTCGGTCTGCAAGACCGTATCACCGACGCTGTCGCCGCCATCGACGGCAAGGCGTTTTCCATCGATGACTGGGAGAAGCCGGCCACCGGGCACCTGCGTGGCAGCGGCCGCACCCGTATCCTGGAGGGCGGCGCCGTGATGGAGCGCGCCGGGGTGGGCTTCTCGCACGTGCAGGGCGACGCGCTGCCGCCCTCGGCCACCGCCAACCGGCCCGAACTGGCCGGCCGCGGCTTCGAGGCGCTGGGCGTCTCGCTGGTGTTCCACCCGCGCAATCCCTATGTCCCGACCGTGCACATGAACGTGCGCTGCCTGATGGCGGTGAAGGAAGGCGCCGAGCCGGTCTGGTGGTTCGGCGGCGGCATGGACCTGACGCCGTACTATGGCAACACCGAAGACTGCACGCACTTCCACGCTACCTGCCGCGATGCGCTCGCGCCCTACGGCGACGAACTCTATCCGCGCTTCAAGCAATGGTGCGACGAGTACTTCTTCCTCAAGCACCGCGGCGAAGCGCGCGGCATCGGCGGCATCTTCTTCGATGACTTCTCCGCGCCGGGCTTCGAGTGCAGCTTTGCCATGATGCAATCCGTGGGCGATGCCTTCCTGACGGCCTACCTGCCGATCCTGCAGGCGCGCAAGGACACGCCCTACGGCGAGCGCGAGCGGGATTTCCAGGCCTATCGCCGTGGCCGCTATGTGGAATTCAACCTGGTGTTCGACCGCGGCACGCATTTCGGGCTGCAGTCGGGCGGACGCAGCGAGTCGATCCTGATGTCGATGCCGCCGCTGGCAAGCTGGCGCTACGACTGGCAGCCGGAACCGGGCAGCGCGGAAAGCGCGCTGTACACCGACTTCCTGCCAGTGCGCGAGTGGGCCTGACGGCACCCCCATGGCACACGACCTCGCACGACCGCTCACCGCGAACGCGGCAGACGCAACCACTGGCACCCGCCCCTACCGGCTCGGCATCCTCGGCGGCACCTTCGATCCGCCGCATATCGGTCACGTGGCGCTCGCCCGGCTTTGCATCGAACACCTCGAACTGGACGAACTGGTCTGGATTCCGACCGGCCAGTCCTGGCAAAAAGGCGACGAAGTCACGCCCGCCGCCGACCGCCTCGCCATGACCGAACTGGCCGCGCTGGCGCTCGCCGACACCCGCGCGCTGGTCCATGCCAGCCGCATGGAAGTCGATCGCGCGGGCCCCAGCTACACCGTCGATACCGTGCACGAACTGCGCGAGCGCTACGGCCCCACCGCGTCACTGGCATGGCTCATGGGGGCCGACCAGCTGCTGCGCCTGCACACCTGGCATGGCTGGCAGGAGCTGTTCGCCGACGTCCACCTTTGCGTGGCAACGCGGCCCGGTTTCAACCTCGCCGAACTCGACGGTCCGGTGCGCGAAGAGCTCGCCGAGCGGTGCGCGTCCACCGACCTGATACAATCCATGCCCTCCGGCCGCATGTGGATCGACCAGACGCTTGCCGTCGACCTCTCCTCCACCGCCCTACGCCAACGCCTGGCTGCCGGACAACCGGCAGATGACCAGCTGCCGCCAGGCGTGGCACACTACATCGCGAGCCGCGGCCTATATCGGCCGGCCCAGTCGGATCTGCCCGTCCCGGCCCGCCCTCAAACCGATCTCAGCTGAACTGAAAAGCACCATGGATATTCGTAAACTGCAACGCGCCATCGTCGACGGCCTCGAAGATGTCAAAGCGCAGGACATCAAGGTGTACGACACCACCCACCTGACCGAGCTGTTCGACCGGGTGGTGATCGCCAGCGGGAGCTCGAACCGCCAGACCAAGGCGCTGGCCGCCTCGGTCCGCGATACCGTCAAGGACGCCGGCGGCCATATCGTTGCGGTCGAAGGGCTGGAAACGGGCGAATGGGTGCTGGTGGACTGCGGCGACGCCGTGGTCCACATCATGCAGCCGCAATTGCGCATGTACTACAACCTGGAAGAACTCTGGGGCGACAAGCCGGTACGGCTCAAGCTGTCCACCGCCAGGAAAGGCCTGGCCAAGGCCAGCGAGCCCATGGACGGCGAAGACGAGGACGAGGCCCCGGTGGTACGCACGGCACGCCGCGCCACCGGCCTGCGCCCGGCCCTGGCCCGCCTGCCCGAAGGCATGAAAGAGCCTTCGCCGCCGCTTGGCCACGAAGACACGGACCCCGACGCCATCGCCACCAACCGCGCCCCGACGGTACAGAAGCGCCTGACCAGCGCGCTGGGCTCGGCGCCGGCACGCAAGGCACCGGCGCGCAAGACCGCGGCCGGCACCGGCGTGGCACGCAAGACCGCCGCCAAGACCGCCACCAAGGCACCGGCCAAGACGGCTGCCGCCAAGGCCCCGGCCGCGCGCAAGCGCACCACCCGCTCGGCCTGAGCGGAACGGGTCCGCTTCCCGTCATGCAGTTGCTGATCGTGGCCGTTGGCCACAAGATGCCCGGCTGGATCGAAACCGGATTCGCCGAGTACGCCAAGCGCATGCCGCCGGAGTTGCGCATCGAGCTGCGCGAGATCAAGCCCGAAGCGCGCTCGTCGAGCAATAACGCCACCACCGTGATGCAGCGCGAAGCGGCCCGCATCGAAGCGGCGCTACCCAAGCAATGCCGCATCGTGGCGCTGGACGAGCGCGGGCGCGACCTCACCACCGTGCAACTGGCCGCCCAGCTGGGCGACTGGCAGCGCGAAGGCGGCGACGTCGCCTTCCTGATCGGCGGCGCCGACGGGCTCGACCCCGCCCTGAAGGCGCGCGCGCAGACGCTGCTGCGCCTGTCCAGCCTGACCATGCCGCACGGCATGGTCCGCGTGCTGCTGGCCGAGCAGCTTTACCGCGCCTGGTCGGTCACGCAGAATCATCCGTACCATCGCGCCTGACACTGGCGAACGGCCGCCGGCGGCGTGCAGCGGGCAAGTCCGGCGGGTACAATGCGACCGAAGCGGCGCATGCCGCCGACCCACTTCCGCGGATCTTCCCGACTGCCCTGCCGTGACCCATTCCTTCCTCTATCTCGCCTCCCAGAGCCCGCGCCGGCGCGAGTTGCTGACCCAGCTTGGCGTGGCCTATGAACTCCTGCTGGCCGACGACACGGAAGATGCCGAGGCGCTGGAAGCCGTACTGCCGGGCGAAACCCCCGACGACTACGTGCAGCGCGTGTGCGCGCTCAAGGCCGAAGCCGCGCTGCGGCGGCGCGAGCGGCGCGCCCTGCCCGACGCCCCCATCCTGAGCTCGGACACCACCGTCTGCCTGGGCGGCGAGATCCTCGGCAAGCCCGCCGACGACGCCGACGCCGCGCGCATGCTGGCGGGGCTGTCCGGCCGCACCCACCGCGTGCTGACCGCCGTGTCCGTCGTGTCCACGCTTGGCGTGCGCCATGCGCTTTCGGTCTCCGAGGTCAGCTTCCGCCCCATGACCGCCGCTGAAATCGCGGCCTACGTCGCCAGCGGCGAGCCGGCCGGCAAGGCCGGCGCCTACGGCATCCAGGGCCGCGCCGCAGAGTTCGTGGCGCGAATCGACGGCAGCTATTCGGGTATCATGGGTTTGCCCCTGTTCGAGACGGCTTCGCTGCTCAGACAGGCCCAACTGCGGTTCTGAGTACCCCGCCGCCGCCTTTTTCGCACTCCCGCGGCTGCCCTGGCCAAGGCAGCAACCGGAAGCGCATGGCGGCACCATGGGGACAACCACCTGGCCGGTCAACCGGCGACGAGTTTCATCCACTATGACTGAAGACATCCTCGTCAACATCACACCGCAGGAAACACGTGTGGCCATCGTGCAGCAGGCCGCCGTACAGGAACTCCACATCGAGCGCACGCTGTCGCGCGGGCTCGTCGGCAACATCTACCTCGGCAAGGTCGTGCGTGTGCTGCCCGGCATGCAATCCGCCTTTATCGACATCGGGCTGGAACGCGCCGCCTTTCTCCACGTCGCCGACATCTGGCATCCCCGCGATCCGGAAAAGAACGGCAATGCCGCGCCGCTGGCAATCGAGAAGACGCTCTACGAAGGCCAGGCGCTGATGGTGCAGGTGATCAAGGATCCGATCGGCACCAAGGGCGCGCGCCTGTCCACCCAGGTCAGCATCGCCGGGCGCACCCTGGTCTACCTGCCGCAGGATCCGCACATCGGCATCTCCCAGCGCATCGAGGGCGAGGTCGACCGCGAAGCCCTGCGCGCGCGCGTGCAGGGCCTGGTGCCGGCGGACGAGCGCGGCGGGTTTATCGTGCGCACCATCGCCGAGGAATCCAGCAACGAAGAGCTCGGCAACGACATCGCCTACCTGCGCAAGATCTGGGCCTCGATCCGCCAGAGCGCCACCACGCTGCCCGCGCCCAGCCTGCTGTACCAGGATCTCAACCTGGCCCAGCGCGTGCTGCGCGACTTCGTCAACGACGCCACCAACGTGATCCAGGTGGATTCGCGCGAGAACTACCAGAAGCTGGTCGAGTTCGCGGAGGAATACACCCCGGCCGTGCTGCCGCGCCTGTCGCACTACACCGGCGAGCGCCCCGTCTTCGAACTCTTCAATATCGACGCCGAGATCGAGAAGGCCCTGTCGCGCCGGGTCGACCTGAAATCCGGCGGCTACCTGATGATCGACCAGACGGAGGCCATGACCACCATCGACGTCAACACCGGTGGCTACGTCGGCGCGCGCAACTTCGACGACACGATCTTCAGGACCAACCTGGAAGCGGCGCACACCATCGCGCGCCAGCTGCGGCTGCGCAACCTGGGCGGCATCATCATCATCGATTTCATCGATATGGAGAACACCGAGCACCGCGACCAGGTGCTGTCGGAGCTCAAGCGCGCGCTCTCGCGCGACCGCACGCGCATCACCGTCAACAGCTTCTCGCAGCTCGGGCTGGTGGAGATGACCCGCAAGCGCACCCGCGAATCGCTGGCGCACGTGCTGTGCGAGCAATGCCCCGTGTGCACGGGCAAGGGCCAGGTCAAGACGCCGCGTACGGTGTGCTACGACATCCTGCGCGAGATCATGCGCGAGTCGCGCCAGTTCAATCCGCGCGAATTCCGCATCCTCGGTTCACAGCAGGTGATCGACCTGTTCCTGGAAGAGGAAAGCCAGCATCTGGCGATGTTGGGCGACTTCATCGGCAAGCCGATCTCGCTGCAGGTGGAATCGACCTTCCATCAGGAACAGTACGACATTATCCTGATGTGATCCGCGACGGTGTCCGGCTTTTCGCCCTGTGACTCGAACGCAAGCCCGGCCACATGCGCCAATGGGCGGGCAACGATGCCTGCCCGCAGCATCCCGGCATCGTGGCCGGCTGCCGCGAAGAAGGCCATGTGCCCGTAAGTTGCTTCCAGGATAGCCTGGTGCCTTACCCCTCACGTCCCGGAGCCAGACGCGATAGCCGATTTCTGTCCAGCAGGCCGAGCACGTCGTCACGCTCTACCGGGCGGCTAAAGAAATATCCTTGATATTCGTCGCAAGCCAGTTCCTTCAGCAAGGCTGACTGCTCGGCCGTCTCTACGCCCTCGGCGACGACGCGCAGCTTCAGTCCATGACCAAGGTTAACAATCGACCGGACGATGGTAATACTGTCTTCATCTTTGTCCAGATCGTGTATGAATGCGCGGTCGATCTTTAGCCGCTGCACCGGGAATCGCTTCAAATAAGCGAGACTGGAATATCCTGTTCCAAAGTCGTCGACCGACAAATCGACGTCCAGTGCACGGATTTCATGCATCAGCCGGTCGATGTCGTTTGCGCCGCTCATCACCGTGCTTTCGGTAATTTCGAGTTCCAGGCTGCCCGGCGGAATGCGCGTCTTTTCGATACATCGTTTAATCGTCGGGATGAGATTCCGCTGATGAAATTGTCGCGCAGAGAGATTGACGGCGACCTTCAGCTGTTCGCCGCAATACGCGTGCCAGCGGGACGCTTGCCCGCATGCTTGTTCGAGAACCCAGGCGCCGATATCGACAATCAACCCGGTGGACTCCGCTATGGGAATGAACCGAGCCGGCGATACATCGCCAAAGGTGGCATTGGTCCATCGAAGCAATGCCTCAAACCCGACGATGCGGCCGGACGCAAATTCCACTTGCGGCTGATACACCACCCGGAATTCCTCCCGCTCCAGCGCGCGGCGCAACTGTCCTTCAAGAGCAAGCTGTTCGTCCAGGGAGATGTGCGTATTCCTGTAAAAGAAATGCACCGGTTCCCTCCCGTCCTCGGCGGCGCGGTGCTTTGCAAGGTCGGCCAGGCGCAGGAGTTCGTCTGCGGCCTGGGCATCCTGCGGATATATCGCGGCGCCGATAACCGGCCCAAGGTAAAACTCGCGCCCGAACATGGTAATCGGCGCAGCCAGCGCACCTTGCAGTTCTTCCGCAAGATTTTTCGGCGCGCCCTCCGAACTGCGGCAGGCAATTAATACTGCAAATTCGTTGCTCTTTATACGAGCCGTGCAAATCGTCCTGGGGAAGAATGCCCTGAACGCATTGCCGGCGATCTTGACAGCGATATCGCCGGCTTCATGCCCGAGCAGGTCGTTGATTTCCTGCAGGCGCTCCAGCGAGACGATCAACACTTCCAGACGCGTGCCGGACGGTTCCGTTCTTGCCACTTGCTCTTCGAGAATCCGCCGGAAATGGGCATGATTCGGTAGTCCGGTCAGCGGATCGAAGTCCGCCAGGTAGGCAAGGCGAACCAGGGCTTCCTTATGTTCGGTAATATCGGTTGATACCTTGACAATCTGATGATTTCCATCGGTGTCGGTGAGCCTGGACGCGGATATGAGGACAGTCCGTTGTTGTCCCTGGCCATCGGTCAACTCGCTTTCGACGACAATGTCTTCACCGCTCTGAAGCACCTGCGCGTATATTTTTCCCCAGTCGTGCGCACTTTCCGCGTACAGCGTTTTCGGATCGGCGTGGTCGAGCGGTTCATTTGCCTGCTTCCCCGCGAGGCGGCCGAACGCGGCATTGATCATGACAATTCGATGACTGCTGTCAAGGACCGAAATGGGATTGCCGATCGCGTTAAGAATTTTGTTGAGATAATCGGCGCTTTTTTCCAGGCGGCCTTCGCTGCTTTCGAGCTTTGCGATCAGCGCCAGCTTGCGTTTTGAATCCGACGCCACGCGCCACGCCAGGAAAAGCACAAGCAAAGTTAGCGCCGCAAGCGAGATTGCTGCCATCCAGAGGCGGCTGTACCAGGGAATGAGAGCGTCCGCTTTATCGATGCCGGTAATGATTACCAGCGGGTAGCCCTCGACAACGTCATAACCATAAATGCGCCGCTTGCCGTCAACGGGGCTGGTCGCCTCGAATGCGTCATGCTCGGACACCGGCAAATACTTGGTGAACAACGGCGTGTCTTTCAGCGATTTCCCCACCCATTGCGCGAGGGTCGGCCCGCGCACGAGCATCGTTCCGTCGAGATCGAGCAATGTTACCGAGCCGCCGATGCCCAGCCGTACCAACGTGTAAAGCCGCTGGAGCGCTGCGGAATCAACCCTTGCCAGCATGACGCCGACAACCTTGCCGGAGGCATCCACGAGGCGGCGCGAGAAATTCAAAATCCCCTGCCCGCTCTTCGCATCGATGTCCGTGATGTCTATGCGTATGGATTGGGTCGCGCCGAGCATCGGCRGCGCAATGATGTTCGTCTCCGCGTCGGTAATCGGAGGTTCGCCACTGGATGAAGCAATGCCAAGAAGCCGATTGCTTGAATCAAACAAGTAAATGCCGAGCAGATAGGGATGTGCCGGCATGTGAAACCGGAGCCGCTTGTGGGCTATCTCGGCGATACCTGCACCGGACCCGGCGGTCCGGACGTATTCCCGTTGAACCTCGGCAAGCGCCTGGTCGACCGACTCGACCGCACTCAAGGTCTGCGCACCGAATGCGAGCGACAGGTTGTGGAGGTCGGTTTCCTGCTGACGAATGGTGCCCCGGTAACTCGTCAACAGGGTAACGAAAGTCACCAATGCCAATATCAGGATAAGTGCGGCAGCGCCACCGACAATTCGATTGACGGAGACGGGATTTTCTTGCCGATTGTTCGCCATTGATGTTCCCGCAGACAAGATGGCCCACATTTGTCGATAACCGTGCCCCCCTATTTCCGGGTCTCGACCGGCGCATCGCTCGTAGGGTTTTGCGACTGAACTGCCTCAGCCTTTGAATAGCGAGCAAGGTTACCAGTATGTGTTGCCGATAAGCAAATAAAGCCGATCCTGGCCGGATAAGGCCGCCATCGTCAGCCCGGGCAAGTGGCATCGCACGTTGAGTGATCTCCTGGGTCCCGGGATCACGGACAGCACGGACAGCATCAGGCGCCCCCGGAGGCCGCCTGATGCTGCGCAGCGCCCTCGTTCAGGAACCCCCGGATCAGGCGCACCAGGTTGTCCTCCAGCTCGGGATTGGCAAGCAGGGTTTCATCCGTCGCCAGCGCGCTGCGCATCACGCCCATCACGGCCTGTGTCATGACGAAGGCGGCCAACGGCCGCATGACAATCGCCCGGTTCTCAACGTCAACGACCTGGCCTGAACTGAGCCATTGCGCGACCTGCGCCGCGGAGCCTTCCAGCGCCTGCACGCTGCGCGATCCCAGCGCCACTTCAAGCAATATCTTGCGCACACGGTGACGGCCGCCAAATGCATTCAACAGGGCACGGACCAGTAGCCTGGCGCGTGCGTTGGGGTCGGGCGTGCCCGGCATGCTGAGCAAGAGACCGAGGCGCCCCATCACGCTCTCGATCTCTCTGCGGCCCAGCGCTTCCATCACTTCCTGCTTGTTCGAGAAATACTGGTAGAGCGTGCCGATACTGATGCCGGCCACCTCGGCGATCCGGTTGGTGCTCACCCCCTCCAGACCCTCCTTGTCCAGGAGGCGGATGGTCGACTCAAATATGAGCTCCAGTTTCTCCAGAGACCGCGCTTGCATCGGCCGGCGGCGCTTGTGGCCAGTGTTTTCGTGGGTTTGCAGCGTCATGAAGCGACTCCGGAACGCGAGTAAGCAAATGTGATAGTAGCTCATATAATCCTCCGCATACTATCCCTATCACTCGCCGGGAGCGGTCATGACCCAACTGGAAATCCTTCAACTCTATGCATTGCCGGTGGTAGTCGGCGCGTCGCTGGTGGAAGCGCTGGTGCTGCACTGGCGCAAACCCGGCACGTTCGACTGGCATGAGGCATGGCTGTCGCTGGTGGATCTGGCCGGCCGCAAGCTCCTGGTCTTCCTGCCCCTGTCGCTGGCGGCCCCCGTGTTCGCATTCGCCTGGGAACATCGCCTGCAAACCATCGTGCTCAATAGCTGGCTGCTTGGCCTGTGCTTGTTCATCGGGCAAGAGTTCTGCTACTACTGGTACCACCGCGCAGCGCACCGCGTGCGTTTCTTCTGGGCCACGCACGCGGTCCATCATTCTCCCAACCAGCTCACCCTGTCGACGGCTTACCGCCTGGGCTGGACCGGCAAGCTCACGGGCAGCGCGCTGTTCTTCGCGCCCCTGGTCTGGCTGGGCTTCCCGCCCGAGGTGGTGCTCGCGACCCTGTCGCTGAACCTGCTCTATCAGTTCTGGATTCACGCCACCTGGATCCCGCGGCTCGGCTGGCTGGAATATGTCCTGAATACGCCGTCCGCGCACCGGGTCCACCACGCATCGAACGTCGACTACCTGGATGCCAACTTTGGCGGCGTGCTGATCATCTTCGACAGGCTGTTCGGCACCTATGTTGCCGAGCGCGACGACTTGCCGTGCCGCTATGGCCTGGTCACCCCGATGCGCTCGCGCAATCCGCTGCGGGTCGAGTTCCAGCAGTGGATGGACCTTGGACGGGATCTGGCGCAGGCAGGCAGCCTGGGCGCGATGCTCGGCTACATCTTCCTGCCGCCCGGCTGGAGCCCTGACGGAGAGGGCCAAACCACAGAAGCGCTGCGGCGTCAGCCCGCCCTGGCCGGCACCCTGACCTCGGAAGCCGGCGGCGCCGCGCCGAAGTAAGCGAGCGGCAGGACGCGACGCGCTTTCCCTCGCCTTCCTTACGCCATCCTCTATAAATAGATGCAGGTGCCCGCGACCAGTTTGCTGCGCGGGCACCAGGCGCAAGGAGCAGCCATGAAGATCAAGCGCGTGACGCTGTGGTCATTAGTTGCCGCGTTGTCGGCATGCACCGTGACGCTCCCGCCTCCGGCCCCGCCCGCTGCCCGCGCACCTGCGCCCGCGGCTCCCGCCGCCGCCGCCCGCGAGCGGCCCACGCCAATCCCCCCGCACGACATCGATATCGCCGGCGACTGCCAGCGCACCGAGGAAGATGGTTTCCGGGAGGATGCGCATATGCGCGTATCGAGCAACGACGTGCGCAGCCTGACCTGGAAACTTTGGGTGGGCAGGCACGGCTCCTGCCATTTCGATTTCGCCGAGTTCCGCCAGGTACGCAAGACACCCCATATCGAGTTGCAGGCGATCGACGGCAGCGGCTGCACGCTGATGGTGTGGCAGGATCCACGGCGCATCACGCTGGCCCACGCGCATTGCGAGCAGCATTGCACCCCGGGCATCTACGAGCAGGCGTGGCCCGTGCTGTTCGACCCGCGCAGCGGCCGCTGCGCGCAGATCAAGTAGCGCGCGCCGCCTCCCGTGACAGGCCTGCCACCCTACTTTGCCTTCGGCACGCGCCCCATCAGGTAGAACTCCTCGTTCGGCCGCATGCTGATGGTGTTGGCCATGCGGTTGGACAGGCCGAAGAAGGCGGTGATGGCGGCAATATCCCAGGCGTCCTCGTCGCTGAATCCATGATCCCGCAGCGCGGCGAAATCGGCCTCGCCCACTTCGTGCGAGGCCTGGCAGACCTTCAGGGCGAAGTCGAGCATGGTGCGCTGGCGCGGCGTGATATCCGCCTTGCGGTAGTTGACCGCGACCTGGTCGGCCAGCGTCGGCTTTTTCTCGTAGATGCGCAGGATGGCGCCATGCGCCACCACGCAGTACAGGCACTGGTTGACGCCCGAGGTGGCCACCACGATCATTTCGCGCTCGCCCTTGGTCAGGCCGCCATCCTTGAGCATCAGCGCGTCGTGGTAGGCGAAGAAGGCGCGGAACTCGTCGGGCCGGTGGGCCAGCGTGAGGAATACGTTCGGCACGAAGCCGGCCTTGTCCTGGACCTCCAGGATGCGCGCGCGGATGTCCTCGGGCAGGTCGGCGATGGCGGGAACCGGGTAGCGGCTCAGCGGCGGCCTGGATGCGGTCATGATGGTCTCCTTTGGGGCTATCGCCCTCCTTGCACTGCGCATGCGCCGCCCGCAACAGCTGCCGCGGGCAGCGGAAACCGGCTTACTGGGTGGCGAACTGGATCCTGTGCAGCCCGGCGTAGAGCCCCTCGGCCGAGAGCAGCTCGGCGTGCGTGCCATGTTCCGCCACCCGCCCGTGGTCGAGCACCACGATGCGGTCGGCGTTCTCGATGGTGGACAGGCGGTGCGCGATCACCAGCGTGGTCCGGCCGACCATCAGGGCCTCCAGCGCGGCCTGGACCTGGCGCTCGGATTCCGAGTCGAGCGCGGAGGTCGCCTCGTCGAGGATGAGGATCGGCGCGTCCTTGTAGAGCGCGCGCGCGATCGCCATGCGCTGGCGCTGGCCGCCGGACAGCTTCATGCCATTGTCGCCGATATTGGTCTCCAGCCCCTGCGGCAGCCCCTTGACCACCTCGGTCAGGTAGGCGGCAGCCAGCGCGCGTTCGACGCGCGCCATATCGATGTCCTCCGCGGGATGCACGCCATAGGCGACGTTGGCGGCCACGGTGTCGTTGAACAGCACCACGTCCTGGCTGACGAAGGCGATCTGGCGCCGCAGGTCCAGCAGCGAGTATGCATCGATGGTCTTGCCATCGAGCAGGATGCGGCCCTCGGTCGGATGGAAGAAGCGCGGCACCAGGTTGACCAGCGTGGTCTTGCCGCTGCCCGACGGCCCCACCAGCGCCACCACTTCGCCGGCGCTGACGTTGAAGTGGATCTTGTCCAGCGCCGGGCGGGCGGCATCGCCGTAGCGGAAACCCACTTTCTCGAACACCAGCTCGCCACGCGCGCGCTCCAGCGGCAGCCCGCCGTCCTGCGGCTCGATCGGCTCGTCGATCAGGCCGAAGATCATCTCGGCCGCGGTCAGGCCGCGCTGCAGCGGCTGATTCAGGTCGGTCAGGTGCTTGAGCGGCGAGATCAGCAGCAGCATCGCCATCACGAAGCCCGTGAAGCTGCCAACCGTGGTCTGGTTGGACTGCGCCTGGATCATCGCGATGGTCAGGATGACCGACAGCGCCAGCGCCGCCAGGAACGCCGTGACAGGCTGGTTCAGCCCGCCCGCCACCGCCATGCGCATGGAATAGCCACGCAGGCGCTCGGCCATGGCCGCAAAACGCGATGTCTCATACGCCTCGCCGCCATGCAGCTTGACCACCTTGTAGCCGCCGGCAGCTTCCTCGACCACGTAGGCTGCGGTGTTGGTCAGCGTCTGGTGGTCGCGGTTAAGGCGGCGCAGGCGGCGATTGACCTTGGACATGACGAAACCGATCACGGGCAGGATCACCGCCACCACCAGCGTCAGCCGCCAGTTGGTGTAGAAGAGATAGATCAGCAGCGCCAGCACGGTCAGCGAATCGCGCACCAGGGTGATCAGCACGCCGGTCAGGATCTGCATGACCTGGTTGACTTCGAAGATCACGGCATTGATCAGGGAGGCCGCGGTGTTGCGATGGAAGAACAGCGCCGGCGCGCGCAACATGCGCTCGAACATCTGCATGCGCATCTTCAGCAACACGCGGTTGGAGATCAGGGCGAGCAGGTAGCCGGAGGCAAACTGCGCCACGCTGCGCACCAGTGCCACGCTGATCAGCAGCGCCGGCACGTGCCAGAGCTTGCCGGCATAGGCGCCGCCGAAACCCTTGTCGAGCAGGTCGTTGACGACCTTGGGGATGATACCCTCGGCGCCGGCCACGACCGCCATCGCGATGATGGCGACGATGAACACGCGCATTTCGGGCCGCAGGTAAGACCAGACTCGCTTCAGGGTGTCGGCTTCCTGTGCCGGGGGCGCATTTTGTTCTTGGACTTTCACAGTTTCTCCACCCCGTCGACGCGGGGATACTTTGCTTGTACCGCAGCCAGCCCGGGCAAGAGCCCGATCACGCTGGCATAGAAAACGAAATTTGCCTGGTGCGCCGTCATCATCTGTACCGCTAGAATGGCTAGCCCCGCTTGGACCGGCAAAGTGCGGTAGCGTGACATGATCCGGCCCATGCATTGCCAGCCCGGCAGCACGGCAGCACGGCAAGAAGCAACGCGGCAATGAAAATGCTGGAGCGGCGCGCCCGCCAGGAGCACGGTGCAGGCCAGGACTGACTCGCTGGCCAGCCATGCCTGTCTGGTCGCACGAAACACCATAAGCAAACTCTATGAGAATCTCTGTCGTACTGATTACAAAAAACGAGGCACACAATATCCGGGAGTGCCTGGAAAGCGTGTCCTGGTGCGACCGCGCGATTATAGTGGATTCGGGTAGCCAGGACGGCACGGTCGAGCTGGCCCGCAGCCTTGGCGCCGAGGTCTTTGAAACCGAGCACTGGCCCGGTTTCGGCGCCCAGAAAAACCTGGCGGTGTCCAAGGCCGACGGCGACTGGATCTTCTCCATCGACGCCGACGAGCGGGTCACCCCCGAGCTGCGCGACGAGATCCTCGCGGCAGTGGCGTCGGGCCAGTCCGACGCCTACGAGGTCCCTCGCCTGTCGCGCTTTTGCGGCCGCTTCATCCGCCACGGCGGCTGGTACCCCGACTACGTCACACGGCTGTTCCGGCGTGGCCACGCCCGCTTCACCGACGATCTCGTGCACGAGCGCGTGATTGCCGATGCACCGGTCGGCCGGCTGAATTCGCCGCTGCTGCATTACACCTACGACGATTTCTCGCAGGTGCTGCAAAAGATCGACAACTATTCCAGCCTGGGCGCCCAGCAAGGCTTTGCGCGCGGCAAGACGGCCTCGCCCGCCAGCGCCGTGCTGCATGGCGCCTGGGCCTTCCTGCGAACCTACCTGCTGCGCCGCAGTTTTCTCGATGGCGCGCAGGGCCTGGGCGTGGCGCTGATGAACGGCCAGGCCAGCTATTACAAGTACATCAAGCTGTGGTACCTGCAGCAGAAGCAGCAGCAGTCGTAGCCGCCGGGGCGAGGCCTGCCGCCCCCGCCTGGGGGGCGCCCAGCAGATCGTCCACGCAGGCGCTGAAAGCCGCCGAGGTCGGGCCAAACCCCATCTGCTCGATGTGGATCGCGGCATAGGCCAGCAGCCGGGCACGCAGGGGGTCATCCTCCAGGCCGCGGCGAATCGCCTCCGCCAGCGCGGGCACATCGCCCACCGGCGTCAGCAGGCCAGCCTGGCCATCGGCGAGGATTTCGCGCGGCCCCACCGGGCAATCGGTGCTCACCACGAACTGGCCCAGCGCCATGCTTTCCAGCAGCACATTGGGCAGTCCTTCCATCTTGGAGCTGAACGCCATCAGCCGTGCATGATGGATCCACGCATAGGGATTGGCCTGGAAGCCGGCAAAGCTGACGCGTTCGCTGATACCCAGCTCGCGCGTGAGCGCTTCGAGCCGGCCGCGCGAAGCGCCATCTCCCACCAGCACCAGGCGCTCGCGCAAGCCCGTGCCCCTGACCAGCGCGGCGTAGGCCCGCAGCAACGTGGTGAAATCCTTCTGGCTTTCCTCCAGCCGCCCCACCGACACGATGTAGGGATAGGCCGGCGGGCTGAACGGCGCCTTGCCCAGCGCGCGAATGCGGTCCAGATCGGTGGCGTTGTAGAGGCGGATGAATTTGTCGGCCGCCTCGGGAATCAGCGCCCGCGCATCCGCGAGCATGCTGTCGTTGAGCACGACGATGCGGTCATAATGCTCGCGGCACTGGCGCCGCAGCTTGCGCAGCTTGCGGCGATTCTCGCGCTCCAGATGGGCCACGCTGAAGTGCTGGTAGCCGATCATCGGCACCGGCAACGGACCCGTCAGCCGCGACAGCGACATATCGTAATCGATTACCAGGTCATAGTCGCGCAGGATGCCGCGAAAGCGCCGGTTGACCAGCGGCTTGCGCAGCGGCGGCAGCAGCACTTCCTCGTAGATCTTGCCAAACGGCCCCAGCTTGCCCGCTTTTTTCAGTTGCCGGCAGCGCGACAGCCAGGCCTCCGGCGCGAGGATGTGGAGCTTGACGTCCGGCGGCAGCATCGCGCGGAAATGGGTCTCCAGTGCCTCGGTCGGATAGGTCAGCGTCAGCCCGATCTCGAAGCGATCGCGATCCAGCGAGGACAGCAGCGACACCAGCGAGGTCTCGATACCACCGCGCAGGAAGTGGGTCAGGTGAAAAAGGATACGTTGCTTGGCCATGCGGGGCTTGTGAGATCCATGGAATGACGGGATGGACGGCAGCAATACCAATCAGGGCGGCGCCATGCCGTTGCCGCCCTGCCGGCAGCCCGGGTCAGCCGTACAGCATACGGACGTTCTCGCCCGACAAGGCCTTGCGGAAACTCGCGAGGGCGTCGTCCGACGGGGTGACCAGCCACTGCCGGCCCAGTTCCGCCTCGCAGCGTGCGCCGGTGGTCGCGTAGCTGACGCGCACCGGCAAGCCAGGCGTGTTGGCCACTGTCGCCAGGTAGGGCGTAAGCAGTTCGCGCAGCAGCTCGGTCGAGGCATTGCCGTTGAAGGCCAGGCCAACCGCCTCGGCGTACCTGGCGCGCGCCGCCACCAGGTCCATCACCGATTCGGCGGTGAAGCGCACGCCGCCGGTAAAGGTGTCATGGCGCGCATTGCCCTGCACGATCACCATCTCGTCTTCGCGGAACATATGGCGATTGGCCTCGTACAATTCATTGAACACGGTCATTTCGACCTGCCCGGTGCCGTCGTCCAGCAGCACGATCAGCATCTTGCCGCGCTGCGTCATCTGGGTGCGGATGCCTGTGATGACACCGGCGATCACCTTGCCGCGCACGTCGCGGCCGTAGCCGCCGCCGTTGCCCTGCACTTCTTTTTCCAGCCCGGCCAGCGTGCCCTTGATGAAGCGGCTGACTTCGTCGCGATAGGCATCGAACAGGTGCCCGGAGAAGTAATAGCCCAGGGCCTGCTTTTCTTCCTGCAGCCTGCGCTTGGGCGGCCAGGCGGGCTCGTCGACCAGCTCGGGACGGTGCGATTCGCCGGCGTCGGCCATCAGGTCGAACAGCGAGACCTGGTTGGCCGATTCGGCCTTCTGCTCGGCGGCTTCCATCGCGCGCGACACCGAGGCCAGCAACTGGCCGCGGTTGTCGTTGAGGCTGTCGAAGGCGCCGGCGCGGATCAGTGCTTCGATGGTGCGGCGGTTGACCTGGCGGCGGTCGACGCGCTCGCAGAAATCGAACAGGTCGGCAAACGGCTTTTCCTCGCGGGCGCGCAGGATGTCCTCGATGGCGCCCTGCCCCGAACCCTTGATGCCGCCGAGACCGTAGCGGATGGTCTTGGCATCGGTGGGCGCGAAGCGGTATTCGCTGGCGTTGACGTCGGGCGGCAGCACCTGAAGCTTGTTCAGCTTGCAATCCTCGTAGAGGATCTTGACCTTGTCGGTGTCGTCCATGGCCAGCGACATATTCGCTGCCATGAACGCGGCCGGGTGGTGCGCCTTGAGCCAGGCCGTGTAGTAGGCCAGCAGCGCGTAAGCCGCCGCGTGCGATTTATTGAAGCCGTAGCCCGCGAACTTCTCCATCAGGTCGAAGGTGTCATCGGCCTTCTCGGCGGTCAGGCCGTTCCTGGCGGCACCCTCGCGGAACAGCTCGCGGTGCTGGGCCATTTCCTCGGCCTTCTTCTTGCCCATGGCGCGGCGCAGCAAGTCAGCGCCGCCCAGCGAGTAGCCGCCGATGATCTGCGCCATCTGCATCACCTGCTCCTGGTAGACCATGATGCCGTAGGTCTCCTTGAGCACCGGCTCGACGCGCGGATCCGGGTACTCCACCTTCTCGCGGCCGTGCTTGCGGGCGCAGAAGCTGGGGATCAGGTCCATCGGGCCCGGGCGGTAGAGCGCGACCAGCGCGATGATGTCCTCGAAGCGGTCGGGCCTGGCGTCCTTCAGCATGCCCTGCATGCCGCGGCTTTCCAGCTGGAACACTGCTACCGTGTTGGCGGTCTTGAGGATGTCGAATGCCGCGCCGTCGTCGAGCGGAATCTGGCTGCAGTTCCAGTCCGCCATGGACGGATCGAGCCGGCGGATATAGCGCTCGGCCCAGTCCAGGATGGTCAGCGTGGTCAGACCCAGGAAGTCGAACTTGACCAGCCCGGCCGCTTCCACGTCGTCCTTGTCGTACTGGCTGACCACGCCGCTCATGCCGTCGTTCTGCGCGCCCTGCGTGTAGAGCGGGCAGAAATCGGTCAGCTTGCCGGGCGCGATCAGCACGCCGCCGGCGTGCATGCCGACGTTACGCGTCATGCCTTCCACGCGCTGCGCCAGCTCCAGCAACTGGCGCACTTCCTCCTCGTTCTTCTCGCGCTCGGTCAGCAGCGGCTCTTCCTTCTTGGCTTCCTCGATGGTGACGAGCTTGCCCGGCTTGAAGGGGATCAGCTTGGCGATGCCGTCGACGAAACCATAGCCCAGGTCCAGCACGCGGCCCACGTCGCGCACCGCGGCCTTGGCGGCCATGGTGCCGAAGGTGGCGATCTGCGAGACCGCCGAGTGGCCGTATTTCTCCTTCACGTAGGTGATCACGCGATCACGGCCGTGCTGGCAGAAGTCGATGTCGAAGTCGGGCATCGAAACCCGTTCCGGGTTCAGGAAACGCTCGAACAGCAGCGCGTACTTGAGCGGATCCAGATCGGTAATGCCCAGCGCATAGGCCACCAGCGAACCGGCGCCCGAACCCCGGCCCGGGCCCACCGGCACGCCGTTGTTCTTGGCCCAGTTGATAAAGTCCGCCACGATCAGGAAGTAGCCGGGGAAGCCCATCTTGATGATGGTGCCGGTCTCGAACTCCAGCCGCGCATAGTACTCGGGGCGCCTGGCCTCGCGCACCGCCTCGTCGGGGAACAGCACCGCCATGCGCTTTTCCAGGCCTTCCTTGGCCAGGTGCACGAGGTAGTCGTCGAGCGACATGCCGTCGGGCGTGGGGAACAGCGGCAGGCGCGGCTTGCCCAGCTCCAGCGTGAGGTTGCAGCGGCGCGCGATCTGTACGGCGTTTTCCAGCGCGGACGGGATGTCGGCGAACAGCGCGCACATCTCGGCCTGGGTCTTGAAATACTGGTCGGTGGTGAAACGCCGGGTGCGGCGCGGATTGGCCAGCAGCTCGCCTTCGGCGATGCAGGTGCGGGCCTCGTGCGCGGTGAAATCGTCGGCGGTCATGAACTGCACCGGATGCGTCGCCACCACCGGCAGGCGCATGTTGGCCGCGAGTTGCACCGCCTGCTGCACGTAGGCGTCGGTGCCGGGCTGGCCGGCACGCTGCAGCTCGATGTAGAAGCGCTGCGGGAACACCTTCGCCCAATGCGCCGCGGCCTGCGCCGCCGCCGCCTCGTTGCCATTGGCCAGCGCCACGCCGATATCGCCGCCCATGGCACCGGACAGCGCGATCATGCCGGTGGCCAGCGGCAGGCCCTCTTCGCCGGCCTCGCCGAACCAGGCCGGGTCGATCTCGGCACGGCCGCGGTACTGGTTCGACAGCCACGCGCGCGACAGCAGCACGCACAGGTTGAGATAACCGCGCCGGTCCTGGACCAGCAGCAGCAGCCRCGAGGGCTTGTCGCGGTCGTCAGCATTGGTGAGCCAGACGTCGGCGCCGACCACGGGCTTGACACCGCCGCCGCGCGCTTCCTTGTAGAAGCGGATCAGGCCGAAGGCGTTGGCGAGGTCGGTCAGGGCGAGCGCGCCCATGCCGTCGGCGGCAGCGGCCTTGACGGCGTCGTCGAGACGCACGATGCCGTCGACGACGGAGTACTCGGAATGGAGACGGAGATGAACGAAGCGAGGTGCGGACATGGGCGTAATTGTACCGGCTCGGCATGCCCTCGCCCGCCTTCTTTGCACCACGGGCTGCATGGCAAGACCAACCCGGGCGCTAGGAAAAGACCTGCGCGAGGCCATCAAGGCGCTATAATTTCGCCTTTCCAATCAGGCAGTTACCGCGCGGTCACAAGGCGCGGGCCGGGCGCGCGCCAACTATGCAGATCGTAAACATCTCCGCTTACAAATTCGTCACGCTGGACGATATCCCGGTCTTGCGCCCGGAAATGCGCGCGCGCTGCGACGCCCACGGGCTCAAGGGCACCATCCTGCTCGCGCCGGAAGGCATCAACCTGTTCCTGGCGGGCGGGCGCGAAGCCATCGACGGCTTCCTGGCCTGGCTGCACGCCGATCCGCGCTTCGCCGATATCGAGCCCAAGGAAAGCCTGTCGGAAAACCAGCCCTTCAAGCGCATGCTGGTGCGCGAGAAGAAGGAAATCATCACCATGAAGATGCCGCTGATCCGCCCCGAGGCCGGGCGCGCGCCGGCGGTGCGGCCCGTGGACCTCAAGCGCTGGCTGGACCAGGGCCATGACGACGCCGGCCGCCCGGTGGTGATGCTCGATACCCGCAACGCGTTCGAGGTCGCGGTTGGCACCTTCGAGCAGGCGGTCGACTACGACATCGCCAAGTTCAGCGACTTCCCGCCGGCCATCGCGGCACACAAGGCGGAATTCGAGGGCAAGACCATCGTGTCGTTCTGCACCGGCGGCATCCGCTGCGAGAAAGCCGCCATCCACATGCAGGAGGCCGGCATCGGGCACGTCTACCAGCTTGAAGGCGGCATCCTCAAGTACTTCGAGGAAGTGGGCGGCAGCCACTACCGGGGCGACTGCTTCGTCTTCGATTACCGCACCGCGCTCAACCCCAGCCTGGAGCCGGCCGGACCGAAGCAATGCTTCGCCTGCCG
The DNA here is from genome assembly GCF_056398885.1 of Cupriavidus sp. 01T418. NCBI lineage: Bacteria > Pseudomonadati > Pseudomonadota > Betaproteobacteria > Burkholderiales > Burkholderiaceae > Cupriavidus > Cupriavidus sp. 01T418. The sequence goes on along the minus strand of NZ_JBFTQG010000002.1, from coordinate 11,000 downwards.
CGCCGTGGTCAGCACCGAGGAGCAGCAAAGTCCGCACTATGCGGTGGGCAAGAGCTGCCCGCACTGCATCGGGCAAAACCAGGCCGCCGCGGCCTGAGACCGCGCCTTGTGTGGCTGCCGTGATGGTAATCAGGCAGCCAGCAGGTGATAGAGGTTGCGCAGCATGCCGGCGGTGGCGCCCCAGATAAAGCGGTGGCCGCCGTCTTCGCGCGGGAAGGGCATCGCATAGAACAGCCGCTCTCCATCCACCCAGCGGAACAGGCGCTGCTGGTGATGGGAAGGGTCCATCAGGAACCCCAGCGGCACCTCGAAGACATCGGCAACCTCGCGCGCATCGGGGCGCAGCGTGAAACCGTCGCGCACCAGGCCCACCACCGGGCTGACATGGAAACCAGTGCCCGTGATGTAGTCAGGCAGGCTACCCAGCACCTCCACATAGTCGCGCACCAGCCCCACTTCTTCTTCCGTTTCGCGCAACGCCGTGGCAACACGGTCGATATCGAAGTCCTCGTGCCGGCCGCCGGGGAAACTGATCTGCCCGGCGTGCGAGCTCAGGTTGGCATTGCGCTCGGTCAGCAGCACGGTCAGCCCGTCGCTCCGCTCCACCAGCGGCACCAGCACCGCCGCGTCGCGCAGTTTCAGGCTACGGTCGTAGGCGCGCGATTCGTCGGTCAGCTCGGGCGCCCACGCTGGCGGCGCCTGCAGCCGGTGCCGGATGAACTCCGGCCGCAGGCGCGCCTCGGCAAGCGGCGGGTGCCGGGTACCGGTGGCGACGATGGGGAGGGATTCAGGATCAAAGGCAGGACGCATAATCCTTGCGAGTATGACAGAAGCCGGCCAAACGGTTCTTCTTGCGCTGCAACAAAATGATGGGCGCAGATGCACACAGACGCAAAAAGGGCACCCGGAGGTGCCCTTTTTGCGTAGCCACGTCCGGAGGAACCGGCCATGGCGACAGCGGCTTACTCGGCGGCAGCAGCCTTGGCAGCAGCCTTCGGAGCCGACTTGAATGCCAGCTTTTCCTTGATCCGCGCGGACTTGCCCGAACGCTGACGCAGGTAGTACAGCTTGGCGCGGCGGACATCGCCACGGCGCTTCACTTCGATCGCTGCGATCAGCGGCGAGTACAGCTGGAACGTACGTTCCACGCCTTCGCCCGAGGAAATCTTGCGCACGATGAAGGACGAATTCAGGCCGCGATTGCGCTTGGCAATCACCACGCCTTCGTATGCCTGCACGCGCTTGCGGTTACCTTCCACCACGTTCACGCTGACGATCACGGTGTCGCCGGGTGCGAATGCGGGGATGGTCTTGTTCGCGGTCAGGCGCGCGATTTCGTCTTTCTCGATCAGTTCGATGATGTTCATCGTTTCTTCTCCTTGTCCATCATGCCGGCGTTGTCTGCCCCAGGCATGGCCTGGGCCCCGGCAGAGGATGGGGTTTCACCTGGCGGGAGCAAGCTCCCGCCCTTCTTTCGCCAGCCAGGCCGACAGGAACTTCTCGTCGGCCTGGCTCAGCAACCCTTGGCTGCGCGCTGCCTCGATCAGATCGGGGCGCTTCTTCGCAGTATTCGCGAGCGCCTGCTGGCGCCGCCACTTCTCGATCTCGGCGTGATGGCCCCCGAGCAGTATCTCGGGCACCCGCACGCCTTCGTATTCTTCCGGCCGCGTGTAGTGCGGACAGTCCAGCAGCCCGTTGACGAAGCTGTCCTGAACCGCCGACTGGGCATCGCCCAGCACGCCCGGCAAATGCCTGACTACCGCGTCGATCACGGCCATGGCCGGCAACTCGCCGCCCGACAGCACAAAATCGCCGAGGCTGATTTCCTCATCCACGCGCCGCTCGATCAATCGCTGGTCGATGGCTTCGTAGCGGCCGCACAGCAGCACAAGGCCGGGGCGCTGTGCCAGCGACATCACCTTCTGGTGCGTCAGTGGCGCGCCTTGCGGCGACATCAGCACCACATGCGGCTTCACCGGCTCGCCCGGCTCTTCCCTGGCGGCTTGCGCCGCCAGTTGTGCCGAACAGGCCGCGCCGATCGCATCTTCCAGCGGCTTGGCCAGCATCACCATGCCAGGGCCGCCGCCGTATGGGCGGTCGTCGATGGTACGGTAATTGTCGCTGGTGAAATCGCGTGGATTCCAGGTGCGCAGCGTATAGCGCTGCTGCTTTGCCGCCCGGCTGGTAATGCCCCAGTCGGTCAGCGCACGGAACATCTCGGGAAATAGCGTGATCACATCGAACTGCATCCGCTCCTCCCTATGCTTGCCCACCCGGCCGCCGCCAGCCGAGCACCCTTTGCCGGGCGCTCAGTAGTCCAGCCCCCAGTCGACCACCACGCGCCTGGCCGGGATATCGACCGAGCGCAGGAATGCGTCGACAAAAGGAATCAGGCGCTCGCCCGTCTTGCCGTCAGGCAAGGCCTGCGCTACCTGCAGGATCTGGTGCGCGCCGTTGTCGATCAGGCCGGACACATCGCCGAGCGACTCGCCCTGCTCATTGAACACGGCGCAGCCGATCAGATCGACCCAGTAAAATTCGTTTTCATCCGGCGCGGGGAAATCCTCGCGCCGAATCCAGACACGGCGACCCTTGAGCGCTTCCGAGTGGTTGCGATCGGACACGCCGTTCGCCTGGGCCACCACGGTCCCGCTATGCTCGCGGGATTGCACGACCTTCACGCACAGGGCATCGGATGCCACCGCATCGGCCGCACCAGGCAAGCCAGTCGGCGGCGGCTTCAGCAGCCACCAACGGCGCGCATGCAGCAGCGCGCTCGCATCGTCGGCATGTGGCTCGACCTTGATCCAACCCCGTATGCCATAAGCTGCACTGATATAGCCGACCTCGATCAGGTCGTCCGGCAGCTTATCGGTATACGCCAGCGCAGCCGGAATCCCGGCTACGCCCTGCGGCTTCAGGCTCGCCTTTTCCTGCACACCGGCCTGGGGCCGGGCCGAGGGCTCGAGCGGCACATTGAGTGCCCGCCGCGCCGGGGCGCCTTGCTTGCGATCTGTCACGTGTCGTTTGCCACGCGTCGCGAAACGCGCGTCACAACAATCAGGCTACGGTCTTGGCAGCGTTCTGCTTGACCAGACGGGCAACCGTCGGCGACAACTGTGCGCCCACGCCTTGCCAGTAGCTCAGGCGGTCTTGCACCAGACGCAGGCCTTCTTCGCTTGCCGAAGCCAGGGGATTGTAGAAGCCAACACGCTCGATGAAGCGGCCATCGCGACGATTGCGCGAGTCTGCTGCGACGATATTGAAGAAGGGGCGCTTCTTGCTGCCACCGCGAGCCAGACGGATTACGACCATGGTTTGATTCCTCAGAAAACTTGATGTTCGAACACGAAACGCAAGAGTATAGACCAAATTCCGAGCCCAAACAAACACTTAGAGCGATTGACGCGACATGCGGCGACAGGCATCGTGGCGAAAACCCCGACAGGAGATCTTGCCGTGCGTTCCTACCCTCACATTCGCGCCTACCGTGCCCTGCTTGCAGGCACTTTCGCAGCGGTCGCCTGGTTCGGTTCCAACGCAAGCGCTGGCACGGCGCTGCCGCTGGAACAGGTCCGGTTGCCGCCGGGGTTTCACATCGAACTGCTGAGCCAGGACGTGCCGGAAGCTCGCGGCATGACCATGTCACCGGCCGGCACGCTCTATATCGGCTCCCTCGGCCAGGGCAAGGTTTATGCAATCAGCAATCCGCTGGCCCCCAGCCCGAAAGCGAGAGTCGTCGCCACCGGCCTGACCATGCCGGCGGGCGTGGCCTTCCGCGACGGCGCCCTGTACGCCTCGTCGATTTCGCGCATAGTCCGGCTCGATGATATCGAGACCCGGCTCGACAACCCGCCCAGGCCGGTCGTGGTGAGCGATCGCTTTCCGTCCGAAACGCACCATGGCTGGAAGTTCATCGCCTTTGGTCCGGACGGCTATCTTTATGTCCCGGTTGGCGCGCCCTGCAATATCTGCAAGCCGGACGAAAACCGCTACGCCAACATCATGAAGATGAAGCCCGACGGCTCCGACCTGCAAGTGGTGGCCAGGGGCGTGCGCAATACAGTCGGCTTCGACTGGCACCCGGGCACCCGCCAGCTCTGGTTCACGGACAACGGGCGCGACCTGATGGGCGACGACGTGCCCGACGACGAACTCAACCGCGTGACCCGGGCCGGCCAGCATTTTGGCTATCCGTACTGCCATGCCGGCAGCGTCGCCGATCCGGAGTTCGGCAGGCAGCGCGACTGTTCGGAGTTCGAACCGCCGGCCGCAAAACTCGGCGCCCATGTCGCCTCGCTCGGGATGCGCTTCTACACCGGTTCGCAGTTCCCCGCCGAGTACCGCAACAATATTTTCATCGCCGAACACGGCAGTTGGAACCGTAGCGCGAAGGTCGGCTACCGCGTTGTCCGGGTCGTGCTGGACGAGAGCGGCAAGGTAGTACGCCAGGAGGTGTTCGCGCAAGGTTGGCTGCGCAATGAAAAAGCCTGGGGAAGGCCGGTCGATGTCCAGGTCGCCCCGGATGGCTCGCTGCTGGTCAGCGACGATATGGCGGGCGCTATCTACCGCATCCGCTATGCGCCCTGAGGCCGCGGGACACCGTGGCGGCGCGGGGACGAGGGCTAGGGCGAAACAATCCGTTACACCGGTAACGGCTTTTGCATAGGCGTTCCTAAAACCCGTGCGTACCATGAACCCATATCTCGAACCATTCACCGCGCGACAGGATACTGGGATTCCGCATGCTCCCCCGCACCTCCTTGCGCAACCTGGTGACTGGCATCCTTTGGGCCGTTTCACTACTGGGCCTCAATGCTGCCAGCCATGCGCAGGTCGCGTTCTGGCAACATAGCCGACCCGAAGGCCGGATCGCGGGCAATGGCAATGCGCGCATCCAGGGCGGCTGGGAGATGGCGAGTGTACGTGCGGAACGGCAAGACCATGTGCGTGCCCAGATCGAAAGAATGGAAGCCCGCGCCCGCGCCGATGACCGCCTCAACGGCCGCCCCTTGCCCCCGCAGGAACGCAATGACGGCCGCGGCCGCCAGTCCGATCGCAATGCGCAAGCCGACAACGCGCGCGGCGAGCAGCGCAGTCCCGGCATGGGCCCAGGCTGGCAGGCGCGAGGACGCGACGGGGGCCGTTAGGCTCGCCTGAATCCTGCATCTTCCGACGATTCCGCTCAGGAAGGCGCCCCCTTCCCTTATCCCCCTTCCCCTCCGGATGTGCCGCGCACGGAACGCCCGTGCGCTTTCGTCGTCCGACTCGCATGGCTCCCCGACTCCCTGCGCCCATCCCTGGGGCCCGCGTACAATGAGCGCCGACGCCAGCGTGACTGGCATTGACCTGTTATCGAGCCGGCCTCCCGGGGCCGGCCATCAACCTAGCTGCCGCCTCATGCCTGCCGCCACTCAAGTTCCAGCCGCCGCAACCGCAAACGCCAAGCCGACTCCGGGCAAATCCAAGCTGATCACGGTCGCGCTGGCCTTCCTGTTCGGCAGCGTGGGCTTGCATCGCTTCTACCTGGGCGGCTTGCGTGACAGGTTTGCATGGGCTCACCTTCTGGCGGCCCTGGCCGGGGTCATCGGCGTCGTGTCGATACAGACGGGCGCCGGCTCGGCGGCGCTGAGCTGGGCCTTTGCCATCGCCGGCGGCACGTCGGTGATCAGCGCGTTCCTGGCGGCCATCGTGTACGGCCTGCGCCCGGACGACAAATGGGATGCCCGCTTCAACCCGCACGGCAAGCCGACCCGGTCTGGCTGGCCGGTCGTGATCCTGGTCATCCTGTCGCTGCTGATCGGTACCGGCCTGCTGATGGCAGGGCTGGCCATCAGTTTCCAGACTTTCTTCGAATCCCAGGTCGAAGCCGCGCGCGCCCTGTCACAGTAAAAGGCCTGCCCTGGTAGCCAGCCCGGCGCCATGCACTTCGATCTGCCGGACATCGCGGTATTCGTCGACCATCGTTTTCCCAGGCTCAGTGACCGAGACCGCTCTTGGCGATCTGCTGCTCGACGAACTGAGCGAACAGTGCATGCAGACGCGTAGTCGGATGAAGGTCGTCGGCGAACATGTACGTCTGATCGGCATTGGCCGTCACGTAGGTATGCGGCGAGCACAGCAATGCCGTGCCATGGAGGGTTTTCGCGGGATCGCAGGCGACGCTGGTATTGGACACGACGAAGCCATTGGCCTGGAAGTTCGCGATGATCTGGTTCTGCCACGTATAGGTATCGATCTGGATGACCTTGCCTTGCACGCCGTTGGCCTGCAAGGCAGCGTTCAAACTACTGTTGAAGATTTGCGATAACTGGCTCAGGTTGCCCCCGCCGTCGGACGAGGCAACGCCTTTGGGCGAAAGCCCGACATTCGGAACATTGGCCACCACGACATGCGTGGCGCCGTTCTGGACGATTTGTGCGACAACTTGAGCCAGGGTGGTTGCCGCCGCCTGCACAGGCTGCGCCGCGGCCGGCAGCGCCCCGGCGCGAAGCACGTCGTTCGAGCCAGCCATGACCAGCACCAGTTGATTGGAGTTGAAGCTCCCGTGAGCGGCCAGATAGCTCGAAACCTGCTGATTGACGGGCATTTCGACATTGCCGATCACGTCGGTAAGAAAGTCGGACAGGTTTGCCGGCGTCGCGACCGTCGCGCCACCCTCCGCATAGCCAAGGCCGCTTTGCGCACTCAATCTATGACTGCTGTCGATCGTAAACGCAGCGCTTAGCGTATCGCCGTAGTATTGCGCGACATCCTGAGTCCACACTTGCCCGGGATTGGTCGTGAAACGCCCTCCTCCCACCACGCTCGCGATCGGCGCAAAGGTCCCGACGTCCGACAGGCTGTCGCCGAACGAGACAATTTGCAGATGAATGCCGCTCGCCGGGGTGGCCGGGGTGGCCACCCCACTGTCACTACTCGTGCCGTCCCCGCCGCATGCGGCAAGCAGTGAAATCAGCACGGCAGAAATTGCGGCACATACCTTGTCATTGATTCCTTGCATAGGTCCTCCCCGCTGCCCGACCGGCAACTGCGCTCACGTGGTCGGCTTATCGCCAGCCTGCTAGCGGAATCGGACCGCCCTGCGGCAGGCGATATCGTCGAGAGCTGAAGAATGTTCGTCGCTCATGAAAAGCCTCCTCGAAGCCAGAATGCCTGTCAAGAGTACACCACGGCTTGTAGTGCACGAGGAACGCGGCCAGTTGCCAGGAAGTCACGTGCAAGACTGGGTGCAAGACACAGGCCCAGCAAGCTTTTCTTGGCTGTTTTTGCGTAATACTGTATAAACATACAGTGTTACCCGTAGCCGCAGGACCGCCAACGTGACGACCCGACCTCCCTCCACCAGCCCGCTCAAAGGCCGGGCGGCACGCTCGAACGACGTCAGCCGGTTTGATGCCTGGGCCCGTGAACGGGTCGCCGATGAGTCCCAAGCCTTCGATGAACCAGAGACACCGCAGATCCAGACCATTGTCTTCACAGAGAAGGCGAAGCGCATCATCTCGCGCAACCAGTCGCCAGACCTGCCATTCGATGCGTCCATCAACCCCTACCGCGGGTGCGAACACGGTTGCATCTACTGCTATGCCAGACCCAGCCATGCCTATCTGGGGCTGTCGCCGGGCCTCGACTTCGAAACCCGCCTGTACGCGAAGGAAAACGCCGCCGCGCTGCTCGAGGCCGAACTCGCCAGCCGCAACTACGCGCCATCGGTAATCGCGCTGGGCGCCAATACCGACCCTTACCAGCCCATCGAGCGCAAGCTGCGCATCACGCGGGGCATCCTGGAAGTGCTGGAACGGTTCAATCATCCGGTGGCCATCACCACCAAGTCGGGGGTGGTCACGCGCGACATCGACATCCTCCGGCGCATGGCGGCGAAGAACCTGGTCCGGGTCCATATGTCTGTCACATCGCTCAACAATGAGATCGCGCGCACGCTGGAGCCCCGTGCCAGCGCGCCGGCGCGCCGTCTTGCCGCCATCGCGGCCCTGTGCGAGGCTGGCATTCCCGTGGGGGTCATGGTGGCGCCTGTCATTCCGAGCCTGACCGACCCGGAGATGGAATCGATCCTGGAGGCGGCAGCCGGGGCGGGCGCGAAGACGGCAGCGTATATCCTGCTGAGGCTGCCGCGCGAGGTGGCGGCGCTGTTTTCCGAGTGGCTGGCCACTTACCATCCGCTGCGCGCCCGCCATGTCGAAAGCCTGATCGCGCAAATGCGAGGCGGGCAAGCCTACGACTCCACCTTCGGCACGCGCATGACCGGCACCGGCATCTTTGCGGAGTTGCTGCGCAAGCGCTTCAAGCTGGCCTGCCAGCGCTTCGGGCTCAACGCCGAGCGCCATCCGCTGACTACCGGGCATTTCTCCAGGGACAGCGCCGCGCCGCAGATGTCCTTGTTCTAGACGGAAAGCCGGCGGCGGCTTTCAGGCGTGCGGCGCCGTCTCGTCCACCGCGATGGCAAGCGTTTCCTTGATCTCTTCCATCACCACGTAGCTCTTGGACTGCGCGGCGCCGGGCAGCTGCAGCAGGATATCGCCCAACAGGCGGCGGTATTCGCCGATCTCGCCGATGCGCGCCTTGATCAGGTAATCGAAATCGCCCGATACCAGATGACACTCCAGCACCTCGGGAATGCGCGACACCTCGCGGCGGAACTGCTCGAACATATTGCCGGATTTGTTGCCCAGCGAAATCTCCACGAACACCAGCAGGCCGCTGCCCAGCAGCGCCGGATTCAGGCGGGCGTAGTAGCCCATGATGATGTCATCGCGCTCCATGCGCTTGACCCGCTCGATGCATGGGGTGATGGTCAGGCCGACCGCTTCGGCCAGTTCCCTCATCGACATGCGCCCGTCCGCCTGGAGCAAGGCCAGGATCTTGCGGTCCAGCCGATCCAGGCTGCGCACTGGCTGGCGACTCGTTCTCATTATTTCTTCCTGTTTTCATTAAAATTACGATAACTATGACTGCACATATTTCAATAGTATAGAGATAAATACTCTATCCACCCTATTTCTTGGTTGAGAGCCTCCGACTATGCGCGTTCTCGTTCTTGGCAGTGGCGTCATTGGCGTGACCAGCGCCTGGTACCTGGCCCGTGCCGGCCATGAAGTCACCGTGATCGACCGCGAGGCCGCGCCCGCGCTTGGCACCAGTTTCGCCAATGCCGGCCAGATCTCGCCGGGATATGCGTCCCCGTGGGCCGCGCCGGGCGTGCCCCTCAAAGCCATCAAGTGGATGTTCCAGGAGCACGCACCCCTGACCATCCGGCCGGACGGCTCGCTGTTCCAGCTGCAGTGGATGTGGCAGATGCTGATGAACTGTACCGCGGAGCGCTACGCCATCAACAAGGAGCGCATGGTGCGGCTGGCCGAGTACAGCCGCGACTGCATCCGCGCCCTGCGCGCCGATACCGGCATCGCCTACGAAGGCCGCCAGCAAGGCACCTTGCAGATCTTCCGCACCGACGAGCAGTTCGACGGCGCGGCCAAGGATATTGCGGTGCTGGAACAAGCCGGCGTGCCCTACCAGTTGCTATCGCGCGAGGACCTCGCCGCGAGCGAACCGGCCCTGGCCGCCGTCAGCCACAAGCTGAGCGGCGGCCTGCGGCTACCTAACGATGAAACCGGCGACTGCCAGCTCTTCACCCGGAAACTGGCAGCGATGGCCGAAGGCCTGGGCGTGCGCTTCGAGTACAGCCGGTCGATCGATGGCCTGCTGACCAGGGGCGACGCCGTCATCGGCGCGATGGTCGGCGGCAAGCCCGTCATGGCGGATCTGGTCGTGGTCGCGCTGGGCAGTTGGTCGACGCCGTTCGTGAAGAACGTCCTGCCGGGCCTGTCGAGCCTGCCGGTCTATCCGCTCAAGGGCTTCTCGCTGACGGTGCCGATGACCGATGCGCGGCGCAGCCCCGTTTCCACCGTGCTCGACGAAACCTACAAGGTCGCGATCACGCGTTTCGACGATCGCATCCGCGTCGGCGGCATGGCGCAGATCGTTGGCTACGACCGCAAGCTTGACCCGGCCAAGCGCCGCACGCTGGAACATGTGGTCACCGACCTGTTCCCCGGCGCCGGCGACGTCAGCCGCGCCGATTTCTGGACGGGCCTGCGCCCGATGACGCCGGATGGCACGCCCATTGTCGGCCCTACCCCCCTCAAGGGACTCTGGCTCAATACCGGCCACGGCACGCTGGGCTGGACCATGGCATGCGGCTCGGGCAAGTTGCTGTCGGACCTGGTCTCCGGCACTTCGCCGGCGATCCGCGCCGACGACCTCTCGGTCGCGCGCTATATCAAGCCAGCGGGAACACACCGCGCGCCGCGCCACGCAGCGGCCTGATCCGGCACTGGCACTAAAAAAAAGGGCGGCCCCGCGGGGCCGCCCTTTTCATGCATGGACCGGGACGATCTCAGAATTGCCCTTCGCTCAGCGCATTGACCGGCACCGCGCCCGACACGACCGCATCGCGCAAGCCCGATGCCTGCGACAGGATGTGCTCCGCAAAGAAATGCGCGGTCGCGATCTTGGCATCGCTGAAGGACGGATCCTCACCACGCTTCGCGTCGGCGGCGAGCATCGCACGGCCGAGCTGCCATCCGGAGAACACGATGCCGCACAGCTTCAGGTAAGGCACGCTGCCGGCAAACACGGCATTCGGGTCCGACTTGGCATTGGCCACCACGAACTCGACCACCGCTTCCAGCGCCGCGCGCCCCTTGGCCAGTTGCGCCTGCACCGCGGTAAATGCGGCACCGGCATGCTGGCCCAGCGCCGCCTCGGTCTCGGCGATCCGCGCGCAGATGCCGCGTGCGGCCGCGCCACCATCGCGCATGGTCTTGCGGCCGACCAGGTCGTTGGCCTGGATCGCAGTCGTGCCTTCGTAGATCGGCAGGATGCGGGCGTCGCGATAATGCTGGGCCGCGCCGGTTTCCTCGATAAAGCCCATGCCGCCATGCACCTGCACGCCCAGGCTGGTGACATCGATCGACAGCTCG